>NZ_JANYGJ010000029.1 GCF_025362455.1 Deinococcus sp.
GAGGACGCCGGGCGGCTGAGCGAGGTCGCCTACGACTTCCTGGCCGACGACTTGGCCGCGCACGGTATTTTTCTGAGCTACGCCAGCGGTGAGGTGCCCGCCCGTGACGGTCCCGGCTACGAGGTCCGCTTTCAGGTGATCGCCCCCGGCGAACTCAAAGGCTTCAAGGTGAAACGCCTTGACCGGGGCTATGCGCTGGGCCGCTGCACTCCGGGTGAGCACAACTACTCGTCTGTGCTGGACGCCGCCGCCCGGCTGGCGAGCGAACTCACGGAGGGCGCGTGATTCTCCGGCTGGGAGACTTCCACTTTCCCGACAGCGCGGCCCGGCTCTACCCCAGCACGCCGGGGCGGCCCTGGGTGCTGGAAGTGGGTTTTGGCGACGGGCGCTTCTGGCCTCAGCACGCGCAGACATTCAGCGAGGCGCCCAATTACCTGGGTGCGGAACTCAGCGGCGTGAGTCTGCTCAAGGCGGCCAACCGGCTGCGGGCCGCAGGCATCTCCAACGCCCACCTGAGCAAGCTCCCGGCCACGCCGCTGCTGCGCGAAGCCGTGCCGCCAGATTCACTGAGCACCATCGTGGTCAACTTTCCCGACCCCTGGCCCAAGGCCGAGCACGAGGACCACCGGCTGCTGAGCGCCGCCTTTTTCCGGCTGGCGGCCAGTCGCCTGAAACCCGGCGGGGCCGTGCTGCTGACCACCGACCACGACGAGTATTTCGAGTTCGCCTGCCGGGAGGCGCAGCTCAGCGGTGTCATTCGCACCGAGCGAGGCGCCCCGCCCGACGCCGCGCTGCACACCAAATACGCCCTCAAGTGGCAGAACCTGGGCCTCAGCGCCCAACACGCCCGCTTCGTGGGCACCGAGCAGCCGGAGGTTCCGGGCGGCACACTGAGCCACTATCCAGATCAAGACCTACCAGACCAGATTTCACAGGAGAATACCGTGCCACACGCCGTTCTGGAAAGTCTGCCCGCCGAGTTCGAGTTTCAGGGCTTTTCGCGCCAGGCGGTGCGCGGTCCCGGCCAGGAACCGTATACCGTCGTGTTGCTGGACGCCTACCGCAGCGTCCGGCGCGACGAGTTCACGGTGCTGGCGCATGTGGTGGAGGGCGAGCTGACCCAGGAAGTGCTCATCAACGTCACCCGGCGCCCTGGCGGCACGGTGCTGGTGCGGCTGGGCAAGTTCGGCGGGCCGATCATCACGCCCGGCGTCAAGGCGGCGGTGGGCGCCCTGACCGACTGGCTGGTGAGTCAGGGGGGGGTGGTCAGGCATCTGGGGTACTGAGCGCGAATCTGGGGCACCGCTTTCGGTCCAGGGCGAAGTTAGGTATGCTGATTCTGTGAACAGGCAATATCAGGGCGCCGCCCAGGCATGAGTGACGCTGGCAAGCCGCGCAAACCCAGGACGGTCAACCCTCAGCCGGACGACGCGGGCCGGGCCGTGCTGGAGCGGGTCGCCCGGACCGGCAAGGGAGCAGCGCAAACTGGAGCAGCGCAAACAGGGTCAGCGCAGGCGGGCACACCACCGAAGGCGCGAAGCAGAGACGGCAAGACGACTCGCCAGCCTGCTCCGGCCAAAGCTGCCGCCTCCGCCGAAGGCAAACCCGGCAGCGCTCCGAAGTCTGTCTCATCATCCGGACCGGCGCAGGGCAAACGCCGCCAAGCCCCGTCCAGACATAACTCAGGCAGTCACTCAGGGGACAAGCTCGGCCTCGCCCTGCTGGTGCTGGTGATCCTGGCGGCAGCGGTGGCACGGTTTCTGCTGCCGGGGCCACACGCCGCCGTGCCGGGCACTGGGCCACTGCAAGGCGCCGGGCAACTGCACCTACGTTTTCTGGATACCCGTCCGGGCACGGTGCTGTTGACCTCGCCGGAGGGACGAACGCTGCTCTACGGCCTGGCTGACAGTGGGCCGGACCTGCTGGGCAAGTACGGCGTGAAGCGGCCCGATCTGCTGATCGCGGGCGGCGCAGTTCCGGCGAGCTGGACGGGTGTGAGACCCGTACCCAGGGGACTATCCAGCCTCGGCAGCGTCAAATTGCGCGTGCTCGACAGCCCGAACGGCACACCCGGCCTGCTGCTGAGCTACGGCGAGTTCCGGGCCTTGTTGACGGGCGAGAACGGACCGGAGACCGTGCCAGGCTGGCTGAAGGCGGGCGGCGAGGCGGCGTATGGCCCGGTGCAGATTTATCAGGGAATCAGGCGCGGCGAGACGGCGGCCTGGCTCGCGGCGGTAAGGCCCGAAGCGGTCGTGCTCTCACTGGGCAGGGCACCGACGCTGGGCAGCTTGCCCGATGCCAGGACGCTGGACCTCTACCGGCAGACCGGGGCACGAATCTGGCGCAGCGACGTGAGCGGGACGATCAGCTTCACGGCCACGGCGGACGGACGCTTCGTGGCACACGCGGAGCGGTGAGGGCACTGTCTGCGCGGGCGGGCCTTCGTCCAGACCAGAGGGCAGCAGCCCCCCTCCTCCACCCTGACCGGCCTCACTGCGCTTGCCCCCGGCGCGGCACTAGAATGCAGCCGTGAGCGCCATTTATCAGCGGGCCAGACCGATTCACTGGGACGAGGTGGTCGGGCAGGAGCAGGTCAAGGATGTGCTGCGTGCCGCCCTGGAGGCCGGGCGCATCGGGCACGCCTACCTGTTTTCCGGGCCGCGCGGCGTGGGCAAGACCACCACCGCCCGCCTGATCGCCATGAGCGCCAACTGCACGGCGAGTGACAACCGGCCCTGCGGCGTGTGCGAGAGCTGCCTGAGTGTGCGCTCCGGCAACCACCCCGACGTGCTGGAAATCGACGCGGCCAGCAACAACAGCGTCGAGGACGTGCGCGACCTGCGCGGCAAGGTGGATCTGAGCCCGATGCGCGGCGGCAAGAAGATCTACATTCTCGACGAGGCCCACATGATGAGCCGCGCCGCCTTCAACGCGCTGCTCAAAACGCTGGAAGAGCCGCCTGAGCACGTCATTTTCATTCTGGCGACCACCGAGCCCGAAAAGATTCTGCCGACCATCTTGTCGCGCTGCCAGCACTTCCGATTTCGCCGCCTGACCGCCCCGGAAATCGCCGGAAAGCTGACCGGACTGGTGGCCCAGGAAGGCGCCCAGGCCGAGCCCGAAGCCCTGAACCTGATTGGCCGCCTGGCCGACGGCGCCATGCGCGACGGCGAGAGCCTGCTCGAACGGATGCTGGCGGCGGGTCAGGCCATCACGTTACGGGGCGTGGAAACCGCGCTGGGGTTGCCGCCCTCCGAGCGGCTGAACACCATGACCCAGGCGCTGATCGAGCTGGACGCCGGGCCGCTGCTGGCCGGGGCGGCGGCGCTCTACTGGGACGGCTACGCGGCCCGCACGGTGGTCGAGGGGCTGGTGCAGGCTCTGAGCACCGCCCTGCACGCCGAGTTGGGCCTGGACGGCGCCACGCCGACGGGGGCCGATATTCCCAGACTGCTGCGCCTTCAGGCCGCGCTGGACGCCCAGGAGTCGCGCTTCAGCCGGGGCGCCGATCAGCTCAGCCTGGAACTGGCCCTGACCCACGCGCTGATCGCCGGGGAGGGCGTGCAGGCCGCGCCCACCCAGGGAGCCAGCCAGGGGACGGCGCCGCAGCCCCGCCAGACTCAGGCAGCCGGACTCAGCCCGGACGACGCCGCCCGCTTATCCCGGCTGGAACGGGAGGTCAGCGCGCTCAGGGCGGCGGGGCCAGTAGCAGTCCAGACTCGCGGCTCGGTTCAGGACGAGATTCCCGCTGTGCAGCCGACCTCACAGGCTCCATCTCGTGCGGAAACCCCGGCTGGCGCTGCCGCGCCTACTGGCGCCGTATCTACAGGTGACTGGGCCGACGTGATTAGCGCGGCCAAGATGCAGATGCGGGCCTTTCTCAAGCCTGCCCGGATGCATGCCGAGGCCGGATACGTCAGCCTGAGCTACGACGCACGCGGCAAATTCCACGCCAAACAGGTGTATGAAAAGTTCGATGAGGTGGGCGCCCTGGTCAGCCGGGTCTTCGGCCCCGTGACCTTCGAGCTGATCTCGCCGGAGCTGAACAAGAAGCAAAAACTCGGCGGCCCGGATAGAGGTAACCCGGAGGCAGGGAACGAGGTGCCCGCGCCCCAGCCTGACCCGACGCCGCCAGCAGCTCCCCAATCCCCAATCCCCACGTCTCCCGCCCCGGACGAGCTGCCCGACTTCTCGCCGACCCGGCGGGCTCCGAAAGCGGCGGCGCCCATTCAGAGTAGTCCCGTTCAGATTAGCCCCGTTCAGACCAGCGCTATGCAGGCTGACGAAAACCCGCTCCCCACGCTGCCGGAAGTGCGTCCGCCCCGCCCTTCGCCCGATGACGCCGCCGCCGCGCCGCTGCCAGACGAACCCGCACCGACGCAGCTTCACGCCGCCGACGCTGTGGACGCACCAGACCTGCCGCCCTTCAACCCCACCCCGGCCAACACCCGCACCCGCGAGCTATACATTCCGCTGGAGCCGATCAGCGAGGAGCCCGACTGGGACGACCTGGGCGGTGAGGTAAGCACGGGCAGCGAGATGAGCACGGCTCCGGCAGCGAAACCGGCAGCCAGTCACCCGGCGCCGATGCCGAACAGCGGTCTGGGAATGATTGACACCCGCACCCTGGACGACGCCCCGCCGCCCCCAGCCCGCCAGAGCGCCCCTCCGAAAGCGGCCCCGGTGCCGGTCGGCGACGTGCGCTCACACCCCAACTACCAGGAAGTCACGCGGCTGTTTTCCGGGCGCGTCAAGGAGCTGGGCAAGGTGAAGAAACCGCTGGCCGATGTGATCGAGGAAGACGTGGTGGACGAGATCGACGGTTCAGCGGAAGCCTGAGCATATGAGCCTTACCTTCAGCGGTATCATCTGGCACTGGGCGGGGCCGTCGCCTTACTACTTCGTGAGGGTGCCAGAAGAGGAATGCCGAGCCATCAAAGCCGCCGCCAAGCTCGTGAGCTACGGCTGGGGCATGATTCCGGTGCGGATGCGGATCGGCGAAACCGAATGGAAGACTTCTCTGTTTCCCAAGGACGGCCAGTACCTTGTGCCGCTCAAGGATGAGGTGCGGAAAGCGGAGAAGCTGGCCGAGGGCGACACCGTGACGCTGCGGCTGGACATCGGCCTAGAGCAGTACTCCGAATTACGCCACGGGGAAAACAGCCTCCCCGCGCCTCCATTCTGCGTCCTGCTCAGTCAAAACTACTCGCTCCGCTCGGTCATAAAAAGGGTCTTTTTATGACATCTGCTCTATAGCTTCGCCCGGCTTAGGTATTCGCTCACCTGCACATCTCCGCTCGCTTTTATGTGCCCTACCCGATCTTCACTCACGGCCCAGCGTCGTACCGTAGAGTCATGACGCTGACCTCCAAGCAGCCTTCCGCTACCGCCCAGTCTGAGGCTCTCTTCGAGCGTGCCCAGCAGGTCATTCCCGGCGGCGTGAACTCGCCTGTGCGGGCCTTCAGATCGGTGGGCGGCCACCCGCGCTTCATCGCCAGCGCAAGCGGCGCCACCCTGACCGACGCGGACGGACAGACCTACCTCGACTACATCGGCTCGTGGGGACCGATGATTCTGGGCCACAACCACCCGGCGGTGCGGCAGGCCATCATGGACGCCCTGCCCTCCGGCACCAGCTTCGGCGCCCCCACCGAGCGCGAGGTGCGGCTGGCCGAACTGGTCACCCGCCTGACCGGGGTGGACAAGGTGCGCTTCGTGTCCAGCGGCACCGAGGCGACCATGAGCGCCCTGCGGCTGGCGCGGGGGTACGCCAGCGCCCAGAGCGGCGACCAGCCGAATAGCGCGGGCCGCAAGTACACCCTCAAGTTTCGCGGCAACTATCACGGCCACGCCGACGCCCTGCTGGTCGAGGCGGGCAGCGGCCTGATGACCAACGCCGACTTACTCGGCCAGGCCGCGCCCAGCAGCGCCGGGGTGCCGCCTGAATACGCCGCCCTGACCCTGGTGGCCGACTACAACGACGCCGCAGGGCTCGATGAACTGATGCGAGCACGCGGCCACGAGATCGCCGCCGTCATCTTCGAGCCGATTGTCGGCAACGCCGGGGTGCTGATTCCGCGCGGAGACTTTCTGGAAGCGCTGCGCCGCACTCAGGATGCCGGGGCGCTCTTGATCGCCGACGAGGTGATGACCGGCTTCCGCCTCTCGATTCGCGGCGCGGCGGCCCAGCTCGGCCTGAAGCCGGACCTGACCTGCTGGGGCAAAATCATCGGCGGCGGCCTGCCGGTGGGCGCCTACGGTGGCCGAAGCGAGATCATGGATTTCGTCTCGCCGGTGGGGCCGGTCTACCAGGCCGGAACCCTGAGCGGCAATCCGCTGGCGATGGCGGCGGGCCTGGCGACCTTGCAGGAGCTGGAGCGCGACCCGGCCATCTACGGGCGCCTGACCCGCTACACCGCCGCGCTGGCAGGGGGCCTGCGCGTCCGGGCGCACTCAGCGGGCGTACCGATCCGGGTCAATCAGGTCGGCAGCATGCTCACGGCGTTCTTTTTACCGGCGGGGGCGAGCGAAGACACCGAGATCGGCAATTACGGCCAGGCCGCCCGCTCCGACACCGCCGCCTTCAGCACCTGGTTTCAGTCGATGCTGAATCAGGGCATCTACTGGGCACCGTCGCAGTTCGAGAGCATCTTCGTGTCCGGCGCCCACACCCAGGCGGACCTGGACCGGACGCTGGACGCCGCCGCAACCGCCTTCGCCGCCGTGGCCGCATCGGGAGGGCGGGTATGACCGTCCTGACAGCTACCCAGGACGTGGTGCGGGTGCTGCGCGACTCCAGAACGGTGGCGGTGATCGGTTTTCACCCGGACGAGATCAAACCGGCCCATTACGTGCCGGAATATCTGGACCGGCAGGGCTACAAGGTCTACGGCATCAACCCAGCGCTGGCCTCACGGGGCGCCTCGGCCTTCGGGCATCCGGTGCTGAGCCGCCTGGCCGAGCTGAACGTACCGATTGACGTGGTAGAAATCTTTCGCCGCAGCGACAAGGTGAAAGACCACCTGGCCGACATCCTGGCGATGAGCCCACCACCGAAAGTCGTCTGGTTGCAACTCGGCATCCGCGACGACGCCGTGGCCGCCGAGCTGAGCAAACTCGGCATCGAGGTCATTCAGAACCGCTGCATGCTGGCCGACCACCGGCAGTTTCTGTAGGAGACATCATGACCCACTCCCCTTCTGCCCACTCCCCCACCGTCGGCCCACTCGCTCGCCCGCGCCTCCCCGTCAACCCCATCGGGCTGCCGCCGGGGCCGCGTGGGGTGCCGAAGCTGGGTATTCTGCCAGAGTTGAGCCGGGCGCCACTGCCATTTTTCATGCGCCAGCGCGAGATTTTCGGGGATTATGTGACGCTGCCGTTCGGGCAGGGCACAGTCATCCTGATCAGCTCACCGGAGGGCGCCAAGCAGGTGCTGCAAGACCACGCGGCGCAGTACATGAAGGGCAGGGGCCATCAACTGCTGCGCTCACTCCTCGGCAACGGGCTGCTGACCGCCGAGGGACCGCTGTGGCTCTCGCAGCGGCGACTGGCCCAGCCGTCGTTCAGCCGTACCCGACTGGCCGCTATGGCGTCTGGCATGGAAGAGGTGACCCGCGCCGTGCTGCTGCCGCGCCTGGAGGCCGCCGCCCGCACTGGGGCGCCGCTCGACCTCGCCCCGGTGATGATGGAGGCCGCGCTGGGCATCGTGCTGCGCGCCCTGTTCGGCACCGAGCTGGCCCAGGCCGATTATCAGGCCGTCGAGCGGGCCATGCCGTCGGTGCTGGGGCGGGCCGTGACGCGCACCCGCAATCCGCTGAGCTTCGAGATCTTCACGCCCGCTGTGGTGCGGGGCGTCCGGGGCGAGCGGGCGCTGAAGGCCGTGGTGGACCGCTTGATCGCCGGGCGCCGCATCCAGATACAGCAGACTGGCGCCGCACTTGATGAGCACTGGGGTGAAGACCTGCTCGGCACCTACATGGGCGCCGGAATGGACGACGAGCAACTGCGCGACGAGGTGATGACGCTGTTTCTGGCCGGGCACGAGACGACAGCCAGTCTGCTGACCTCGCTATTCTGGTTCCTGGGTCAGCATCCAGTGTGGCTAGATGCCGTGCAGGCCGAAGCGCGAGCCCTCTCTGGCCCCGTATCGGAGCAGACTCGCAGCCTTAAACTACTCGACGCCTGCCTGTCCGAAACATTGCGGCTGTCACCCCCGGCCTGGGCGGTGCCCAGATGGTGCCTGGAAGAAGACGAGGTGGCGGGCTACCGCATCCCAGCGGGCGTCGGCGTGATGATTAGCCCGTATGTGATGCACCGCCACCCCGACCACTGGGAGCGCCCGGAGGTGTTCGACCCGCAGCGCTTTCTGGATTTCGGGCGCGTGCCCGCCGCCTTCATGCCCTTCGGCGGTGGCCCGCGCCAGTGCATCGGCAACCACTTCGCGTTGCTGGAGGCGGGCGTCGTGGCGGCGAGTGTGCTGCGCGAGTACCGCCTGACGCCGACCAAGGGTGGGCCGCTGGAGATGCTGCCGAGCATCACGCTGAGGCCGAAATCGGGGGCCATGGTGCGGGTGGAGCGGGCGTAGAGCAATTGGCGCTGGGGCAGTGAATTCAGCCTGTTGTCACCCTTTCGGGCCGTTTCGGCGCGTCTGACAAACACCATCGCTTCCTATCGCCCTCTCAACTCCCCGACCCACACTTCAGCCTCTCGCGGACGCCGCAGCCGGATCACCTTCAGATGTGGATATTCGGCGATCTGGACGGGTGTTTCGCGGCGACGTTTCCAGTGGGTTCGGAAGAACCAGGCGATAATGCTGTCTTTTGAAAACAACGTACTCCACTCCTCGCGGTTGCCGTTCCACAATTCTTCCAGCGTGCCCATGCGCCTGAGCGTGCGCCGCAGCAGTCGCCAGAACACCGTCCAGGCCGGATAATCGAGCCACACCAGCGTATCGGCCCTGGGCCAGCCGATGTCTCTGGCCTTACTGTAATTGCCGTCCATGACCCAGCGCTCTCCAGCCGTGAAACGCTCGACTTCGGCGCGGAACTCCTCCAGTGGAGCTTCCTGCCAGCCGGAGAGGTGGTTCCAGGTGTCCTGCTCGGCGTGGGGAATATTGAGCGCGGCGGCAACCCGGCGCCCCAGCGTCGTTTTGCCACTGCCGGACGTGCCGATGACGAGAAAGCGTTGCGGAAGGGGCATCCGGCCAGTCTGACAGCGCCAAACCGGGGCAGCGTCCGCTGAATGGCGGGGCGAGCGACCCTCTTCCTCACCCCGCCACCCGGCTTATGGTCAGCGGTCAGTTGCTGCGCTAGAGTGGACGCACAATCCAGGCTGTGGGACTTCGACGCGATTCCCGAAACAAACTTCAACTTTGACCTTCACATCGTGCCTCTCTTCCCCGGTGCGGGTTGTTTTTGTTGCCCACAGTTTTTGTTGCCTACCGAGGAACCCACTATGCCGACCCCCGACCAGATCACCCGTGAAGACCTCGCCCTGTTCGTGAATGCCTGCGCGGTGGGCACCGGCCAGAAGGAGTTCTACAGCGCGGCCCTGGAGCAGCAGTATTCGCTGGCATTCCTGCACGAATACGTCTGCGGCAATTACCGCTCGCTGTACGCGCATTGCCTGAGCGCCGGAATCAACCACCGTAACCAAGCCGAAATCGTGTTCCAGTTGCTCGCCAGCGGCAAGTTCTGCCCAGACGAGTTACGCCCCAGCGAGAACGAGCTGATTCGCCTTGCCCTCAAAACCTTACCGCCCCAGCGCGTCTGGAAGCTGTTCGAGCGGCTGCGGGAAGCCGGGGTGAACAACCGCCGGACGCGGGCGACGATCCGCGACTTTGCCGTCTCGCGCAAGAACCTGGCGTTCGACGCCGTGAAATACCGCTCCAAGTTGCGCTCTGCCGTGATCCACGCGCACGTCGACCTTCGCACCGCCCTGCCCGCCGCCCCGGACGGCACGCGGCCTGCTGGCGAGCTGGAACGCTTTTTGTTCGAGCCGCTGAAAGTCAGCAAACAGGGCGGCCACACGCCCTTCGCCGCCTTCCAGACGCCGCTGCTCGAAGCGTACCGGAGTGCGCATTTCAGCCAGGAGGCGCTGTACAAGCTGCCCTACTCGGTGGCCGAGGTCTTCGCCGCCAGGCACGGCATCGAGCGCTCACAGTTCCTGAAAAAAATCGAGCCGCAGATGACCGAGCGTGAGCGGTTGCGCCTGCAATCGGCGGGCGGCGGCAAAGTGGCGCTCAATCCCGCCCGACTGAGCCTCACCGAGCTGTGCGTGTATCTGCTGAGCCTGAGTCTGGACGAGCGGTTTCCCCGCCGCGCCGAGATCGAGGGCTGGCTGGAAAAAGCCTGCGGCGCGGTCCGGGCGCGGCCTGCCCTGTCCGGGCGGGTGGCGGCGGTGCTCGACAACTCGTATTCGTCGGGCGGCTCGGAGCAGCGGCGGGGTCGTCCGCTGGCGCTGGCCTGGGCGGTGCATCTGCTGCTGAAAGCGCAGAGTGGCACGACGTATCAGCCGTTCTGGACCTCCCAGGTCCGCGACGATCTGCTGGTCCACGCACGCGGCCAGAGCAACGTCACCGAACGCCTGCTGGACGCGCTGGACTGGGGCGCTGAGACGGTCATCATCGTGTCCGACGGCGTGGAAAACGACCCGGCGGGCGCCTTCGAGCCGGTGCTGGCAGGCTACCGGCGCCTCGGTGGCCGGGCGAGCATCGTACATCTCAATCCGGTCTTCGACGCCGAGCGGCTGGAGGTGCGCCGACTCTCGCCCGACCTGCCCGCGCTGGGCCTGCGCGACGGCGAGAACCTGGCGGCGGTGCTGGACTTCGCCCGCTTCGTGTCGGGCGAGCTGAGCCTTGAAGCGTTGCTGCGGGTGTTGAGTCCTGCCCTCAAGGAGAACGTATGACCATCCCAGACACCGCATTGCACCTGAATGGCCTGAGCGTCGCCCCGGCCCAGGTCTGCGGCGGCGTGCGGCTGATCCCGCTGATCCGGCAGCGCGAGTGCCGCGACGTGCGCTTAGAGTTGCGACGCTACCGGGAGCAGATCGGGCGCGTGCAGCTCAACGACGGCAGCGACTACTGGGCCTTCGTCCCGCACGGCCTGGTGCTGCGCTGGGGTGAGGGCGACGAGCTGGAGAGCGCGATGGGCTCGCAGCTCAAGAAGACCGACGGCAAAACGCAGGACGTCGGCTGGTTCTCGGTGAACACGCTGCACCGGATGGTGAAGCGCGAAAGCAAGAACGCGCTGCGGATGCTGCCGCTGCACCTGGCGCTCGAAGGCTTCCTGGCGCTGCACTTCGGCGGCCCCAAGGTGGCCTGGAAGGAGTACAGCCGCTCCGTGCTCAGTCAGGGGCTGGGAGAGCGCTCCGAGTCGGCGGTGCCCGGCGCCGCGCTGCCCGGCTTCGAGGACGCGCTGAAGACCTTCGAGATTCACGACGGTCAGGTCGGCGTGCTGGTCTACGTGGCCGACAAGCTGGCGAGCGCCTTCGTGGTGCCGTCCAGTCAGGATTACCGCGCCCTGCACTACACGCTGCTGAGCGACTATTTCGGCGAATTGATCGGGCGCTACGCCCTGCTGTATTCGCACTCACCGGAACTGGGCGCCACTCCGGACACCAGCCAGGCCCGCACGCTGGCCGACCTCCGAATTGCGCTGGACGGTGCCCGGCAGCACTGGGCCGACTTCGCGCACACGAGCATGCTGGGCGACCTGGTGGGCAGACCACTCAGCCGCCAGAAGATCTACGACGTGGGCGGGATGCGTCTGGAACGCTTCATGACCGACCTGAACCTGGAGCAGACCAACACCATCGGTGAGTGCCTGACGCGGGACGACGGCGAGCTGCTGTACCTCAAGACCTTCCAGCTCAGCCGCGCCCAGAGCGAACGGGGCTGGCTGCTGGGGCTGCTGGCGGCGGCAGACTGGCATCTGGAGAGCGCGGCGCAGTCGGCGGGGCTGTCGGTCAACGGGCTGATCCTGCGGCTGGACGGCGCAGGCTTCGGGTATCTACTCAAACCGCATCTGATCGAGGCGGCGCGGCGAAAGGGGATTTGAGGGGCGCACAAGCCTGGCATCCTGATTACGCTCACCTTGAAAGCGTGGTCACCCTCAGCACAGCGTTCTGTAAGTTATGCAATGAAATCTGCCCCGTCACCCCCTCTCCCCGGTGCGTTGCACCGACCCTCTCCCGCAGGGGGCGAGGGCAACGAAATTTCCAGAACGCTGTACTCAGCGTAGCGAAGTGTCCATTTCAGCAGACCCTTCACTTCCTTCAGGGTGACAATGTTTTGTTTAAAAGTTGCACGAGGACGAAGGAAATTGCTAGGTGTTGTTGACCCCTCGCCCCCTGCGGGAGAGGGGGCCACTGGGCACCGTCCCCACCCCACACTGCTTCAGTCCCGCCTCAGCCCTGCGCCGCGTCCCCGACCACTTGGCCGTCCCGAACGGTAATCAGCCGCTTCGCCCGCGCCCCCACCGCGAGGTCGTGCGTCACCACGATCAAGCTGGTGCCGCCGCCGTGCAG
>NZ_JANYGJ010000047.1 GCF_025362455.1 Deinococcus sp.
GCGCTACTCGCTCGACAAATAGGGGGCATGAAAATGAATAAATTCCTGCTTGCTGTCATTCCCGGCCTGGTATTCAATGTCGCACAGGCTGGTGGTATGGTGTATGTCAAGCCCGACGGAATCTGGACCGAAAATAACGGTAAAATCGTAAAGTTAGCGGGTACTCAGGGAGCACAGGCTGTAGCGCTATCTCCTCAAGACGGAACGCTTGTTTATTTTGTAGGTGCGCCGCTTGATTATATTTCACAGGCAGAGACGCTCAGGAAGGGATTCATCTCCAGGCCGCCGTATACCAGTCGCACGGCTCTGCCTGCGCCACTCAACGCACTCGATTTCTATTTCCAGAGCTTTTCCTGGGCGCGTGACGGCAGCTACGTTCAGGCCGGAGAAGTCCGCTACGACCCAGAACTGAAGAAAGTCTGGAAAACGGCAGAATTCAGGCCCCGTGCCACTTCCAATTCTGGGGCAGTCAGCGCGTGGCTTGCACAGTACCCGGCCCTGCGGGTGGTGGGCAAGACCAAAGCGGCCAGAACAATTTTTGACCCAAGCAAGCTGAGTGCCGCGCTGGCCGTCACCCAGAAGACGCTTCAAATCGACGCCAGTGCTTACAACGACCCCAAAAACTGGTGGACCGGAGATCCGGCGGTGTCTCCAGACGGACAGGCGGTCTATTTCAGCTCTAACGGCGGCAACGGCGGTGGTGCGGCGGGCAACACCGATTACGTGCTGCTCAAACTCGATACAGCCACAGACCGAATCGTGGCCCTGAGCAGGCTGCGGCCCAAAGAAGGCGAGGTGGGGAGCCGACTGCCCACGCTTCAGGTGTCGCCAGATGGCAAGAAGCTGCTCGAATGGACTTCGGTGCACGTCAGCGCCGCCGAAAATCCGAGCGTCTTGAGTGTTCACGATTTACCAAGCGCCAAGTCGGTGTTCTTGGACTGGGAGCCCGTCAATTCACAGCCAACCAACCCTCCAGACTCTGCCCTCACCAACTGGATCACAGCGGCCTGCTGGCTCGACGCCAGTACGGTGGCCCTGACCGCTGCAATGGTCCGCGTGCCAAGTTTTGCCAGTGAAAGTGAGACGAATATAGACAAACCAGAATACATCAGTGCATTCAGCCTCTACCTCTTCGATGCCAAAACCGGAAAGATAAAACGCACCATACCAGGTGTAAGTCATGTGTCTTGTGGCTGAGATTTGGGAATATGATACGAAATTGAACAAAACTCCTGGAGTTTTGGCGAGCGGAGCGAGTGCCAAGAAATACGGTTTGGCGGAGGTGGAAGGGAATCCGGAAACCTCACCGGATTTCCTGGAAGCGGAGCAAAACCGTATGACGATTCAAAGCCGAGATCCATATCTGTGTTGAGAGGTCTACTTATGAAACGAGCACACCTGAAGATGTTTCTTGCCACCACCCTGATGTTTGGTACCAGTGCTTTCGCCGAGGACAGCTTCGCCAGCCTGTTTTCCAGTGTGGACACCAGTGTCATCAGCTCGGCGATGGGCAGCGCCGCTGCGGCTCCGGCGGGCGGCGCGGTCGACACCAGAGCCTCCGAGTACAAGCCGTCGGCCAAGGTCAGCAGCGACACCCGCGAGCTGATCGTGAACGTGTTCATCAAGGCGGGCAAGGCCAGCGGCAAGCTGACTCCAGCGCTGGAAGACAAGCTCCGCACGGCGTTCAGTACCTTCGACGTGGCCAGAGCCTGGGGCAAGTCGCTGGAACCCAAGGGCTTCAAGATGAACAGCCTGGCGACGGGTACGGCCATCTGGGTGTCGGTGTCGTTCCGGATCATGTCGGGCAAGGAGTCCAGCGACGCCCAGGACGCCGCGCTGCTGCGGCAGTTTCAGGTCGCTTTCAGCAAGCCCGCCATCGCCAAAATGAGTGACGCCGAGAAGCAGCGCAATTCGGAGCTGCTGATGTGGATGGCCGCTCTTCAGGACTACGACGCAGGCCAGCTCAAGGCCGGGGCGCCCGGCTACACCACCCAGAACGTGCAGAAGTACATCGGTGATCTGCTGCGGACCTTCAAGCTCGATCCGGCGGTGTTCGAGATCGGTGATAAAGGACTCCAGAGAAAGGGTGGCTGAACCGGAGGTGGTTGATACGGGGGGAATCGGCCCGGAGCAGCTCAAGACCTGGCTGGGCCATGCAGGTGCCTCGCTCGACCTGACCGGGCAGACGTTTACAGATTGCGATTTCAGCGGCCTGGACCTGACCGGCGTGATCGGTGCCCGCGCCGCGACCCTCATTCGCTGCGATTTTTCGGGCGCGGACCTGTTCGGCGCGTCGTTTCAGGACTCGGTGCTGACGAGCTGCAACTTCAGCGGCGCCCAGCTCGGCAAATGCGAATTCTGGGGCACCCGCATCACGGACTGCACCTTCGAGGGTGCCCTGATGATCCGCTCGGAATTCAGCGGGGCGGTGATGGTCGGCAGCACCTTCCGGCGAGCGAATCTGCTGGCGGCCAGCCTCAGCGACTCGGTGCTGAGAAACTGCGTGTTTGGCGGTGCCGACCTGAGCGGCGCCCTGGTGTCGGGCAACGAGGAGGACGGTGTGAGTTGGAGTCACGTAACCGGACTGGTCCGCTCAGCGGCGGTGGCGAGCGCCCTGGCCGGGTCGGTGGTCGCCGCGCCGACTGAGGCGAGCTTTTTTTCGGTCGCCCAGCAGCTTGTGGACGCTTCTTTTGACGACACAGCCGCGCTTGAACACCTGCTGGGCCTGCGCTTCGTGCCAGGCGGCGACAATGAGTATTTCCAGTTCTTCAGGGCGCAGCGCGAGTCCGGCCCGCTGTTTACTGCCGCCGAACTCCGAGCGGACCGGCATAACCGGGCGCGGGCCATCCTGACCGTGACCACTGCCAGGTCGGTCTGCGTGACGCGTAAGGCGGTCCTAGGCCGGTTCGTGCAACCTACCCTGACGCCGCCCAGCCCGCATTCTCCGGCGTCGGAGAGCTACGTTTCCTTCATGGTGAAGGGTGCCCGACTCTCCTTCGGGTTTACCCAGCAGCGGCCCGGATGCGTGGCGAGCGTGGTGGTGGACCGGCTGGAGTGAGGTGTGACCGGGCTGGCCGCTATTAAACTGGCCACGGCGGCCTTGGGCTGTTGCTCACGCTCGGCTGCTTGGTACAGGCCATCACATTCTCCTGATGTGGTTGCTTTAGCCTAACGAAACAGCAAACCTAGTTGTGCGCAATACACATAGGATTTTCTGTACAGCGTTGCCCAGCTCCCGGAGGAACACATGCCACACGTCACCGTCGGTCAGGAAAACAACCAGAACATCGAACTCTATTTTGAGGATCACGGTCAGGGACAGCCGGTGGTGCTGATTCACGGCTTTCCGCTGAACGGTCACTCCTGGGAGCGCCAGGAGGCGGCGTTGCTGGAGGCGGGCTACCGTGTCATCACCTATGACCGGCGCGGCTTCGGGGCGTCCAGCCAGCCGTCGGTCGGCTATGACTACGACACCTTCGCCGCCGACCTCGACGCTTTGCTGCGGCATCTGGATGTGCATGACGCCGTGATCGCCGGATTCTCGATGGGTGGCGGCGAGGTGGCCCGTTACCTGGGCAAATTTGGCTCGGCCCGCATCGCCAAGGCGGTCTTCGCGGCGCCCATCGCGCCCTTTCTGCTTCAGACGCCGGGTAACCCCGAAGGCGTGCCCCAGAGCGTCTTCGACGGCATCATGGCCGGTATCCGCCAGGACCGCCCGGCGTTCTTCAAGGGATTTTTCCAGAATTTCTACAACGCCGACGTGCTCAAGGGTAGCCGCGTCAGCGACGAGGTGCTCGACGCCAGCTTCAACGTGGCTGCCGCGTCTTCGGCCCGCGCCACTCTGGCCTGCGTTCCGGCCTGGCTGACCGACTTCCGCGCCGACATCGCCAGCATCACCGTGCCGACCCTGATTATTCAGGGCGACGCTGACCGGGTGCTGCCGATTGCCGCGACGGGTGCCCGCCTCCCCGCCCTGATCGCAGGCAGCGAGTACGTGGTGATCGAAGGCGGCCCACACGCCATCGGCTGGACCCACGCCGAGGAAGTCAACGCGGCGCTGCTGGCCTTTTTGAAGAAGTAAAACCGGGTGTGAACAGTGGCGGTGGACCGAGCCGGTGAGTCAAGTTCTAAAGAATCCTTGACCCTCTGCCCCGTTTCGCCCACAATACGGAGGCGTTGAACCGCAGGAGTACCGAGACAGCACAGCCCTTCAAGCGAGCCTGAGACGGTGGAAGTCAGGTAAGGGCGGCTCCGGGAAAGGCAGCGGGGAGCAGTGAGTCATAAAAGTGCCGTGTCAAGAGTTCAGCTCTGACCCGGAACTGGGGTGGAACCGCGCTGGTGCAGTACTCAGCGTCCCCAGGCGACCCGTTTCGCCTGGCTTTTTTATGCCGGGGAGGGGTCAAGGAGGATTCCTATGCCCGCACAGAACATGGAAGAACTCGTCAGCCTGTGCAAACGCCGGGGCTTTATTTTCCAGGGCTCGGAAATCTACGGCGGCCTGCAAGGCTTCTACGATTACGGCCCGCTCGGCGTGGAGCTGAAAAACAACATCAAGGCCGCCTGGTGGCGTGCCAACGTCTACGAGCGCGACGATATGGAGGGCCTGGACGCCAGCATCATCATGCACCGGCTGGTGCTGAGGCACTCCGGCCACGAGGCGACGTTTTCCGACCCGATGGTGGACAACCGCAAAACCAAAAAGCGCTACCGCCTGGATCATCTGGTCAAAGAGCAGAAAAGCGCCGTGCAGCAAGCCGTGGCTGAGGCAATGGGCACGAGTCTGGACAACTTCCCGGCGCTGGTGCAGTCGCTGGTGAACAATCCGGCCCAGGCCAGCGCGGCGCTGATCAGCTCCGGCGTGCGAGACAGCTTCAGCGGTGAGGTGGGCGACTGGACCGAGCCCAAGCCCTTCAACATGATGTTCAAGACCACCATCGGCCCGACCGCCGATGAGGACAGCTACGGCTACCTGCGACCCGAAACGGCCCAGGGCATCTTCACCAACTTCAAGAACGTGGTGGACAGCACCTCGCGCCGCCTGCCCTTCGGCATCGCCCAGATCGGCAAGGCATTCAGAAACGAGATCACGCCGCGCAATTTCATCTTCCGGATCCGTGAACTCGAGCAGATGGAGATCGAATTCTTCTGCGTGCCCGGCACCGACGAGGACTGGCACGCGCACTGGCTGGAGCGGCGCCTGAGCTGGTGGGAAGCCCAGGGCGTGCCGCGTAGCAAGATCGAGATTCTGGACGTGCCCGCCGAGGACCTGGCGCACTATTCCAAGCGCACCTACGACCTGATGTACGACTACCCGACGCTGGGGTTTGAAGAGATCGAGGGCGTCGCCAACCGCAGCGACTACGACCTCGGTTCGCACACCAAGTCGCAGGGCGAACTCGGTCTGGTCGCCCGCGTCGAGGAAAACAACGACAGTGTCGCCAAGCTGACCATCCCGCATCCGGAGACCAATAAACCGGTGGTGCCCTTCGTCATCGAGCCGTCGGCGGGCGTGGACCGGGCGCTGCTGGCGGTGCTGTCCGAGGCGTTCACCAAAGAGACGCTGGACAACGGCTCGGAGCGCATCGTGCTGAAACTGAAGCCGCATCTGGCGCCCATCAAGGTGGCCGTCATTCCGCTGGCCCGCAACAGAGAGGAGATCACCAGTGTCGCCCGCGCCATCAAGGCCGAGTTGCAGGGCCTGGGTCTGGGCCGCGTGCTGTATGAAGACAGCGGCAACATCGGCAAAGCCTACCGCCGCCACGACGAGGTGGGCACGCCCTACTGCGTCACCGTCGATTTCGATACCGTGGGCCTCGGCGGGGAGGGCAAGGAGTCCGACCCGGCGCTGCTGAACACCGTGACGGTGCGTGACCGCGACACGCTGGCGCAGGAGCGCATCGCCATTGGTGAGCTGAGCGGCTGGATTCAGGCCCGGCTGAAGTAGCGTTTCAGCAGACTCACCCCCAGCGAGCAGGGTTCACCCGCCAGAAAGTGTTTCCTGGCGGGTGAACCCTGCTCGCTGGGTGAGTCTGCTGAAACGCTACTTCAGCCGGGCCTGAATCCAGCCGCTCAGCTCACCGATGGCGATGCGCTCCTGCGCCAGCGTGTCGCGGTCACGCACCGTCACGG
>NZ_JANYGJ010000086.1 GCF_025362455.1 Deinococcus sp.
GGCGGTTTCGTGCTGGAAGTCGAGTCGTTTCTCGGCTGAAGCCGCCCAATTTCAACAGGAGAACCCATGACCCAACCCTTCACCGACGACACCATCATCAATACCGGCCCGGAGTGGCTAAGCGCCAAACGCCGCGAGTCGCTGGATTTGTTCAACATCCTCGAACTGCCCACCGAGAGCGTCGAAGCCTGGAAATACACCCCGGTCAGCGGCACCGACTTCGGCAAGCTGCGCCCACACGGCAAGCGTGATGTGGTAAGCGACGTGACCCAGCTCCCCGCCAGCGTACAAAAGCGCCTCCAGGGCACCGACGTGGGCGCCTACCTGGTCCTCGACGGCCCGGATGTGGTCTACGCCACGCCGCTGCCTGCCGAGCTGGTCGCCCAGGGCGTCATCTTCACCGACCTCAAGACCGCCGTGGAGCAGCACGCCGACAAGGTGCAGCAGTACCTCTACTCGGTGGTCCCCGCCGAGGTGCCCGACGATACGACCATCGCTGCGCCCGGCACGACGCCCAGCAAGTCGCCGGACCCCAGCGAGGGCAAGTTCAGTGCCCTGGCCGCCGCGCTGTGGACCAACGGCGCGTTCGTGTACGTGCCGCGTGGCGTGACCGTCGAGTTGCCGCTGGGCTCGTTCCGGGTCATGAGCGAGGCCGGGACCTACACCGCCACCCGCACCCTGGTCGTGGCCGAGGAGAACGCGCAGGTCACCTTCATCGACGAGCAGGACAGCGAGGAGTTGCCCGGCACCTACGCCATCGGGGCGGTTGAGCTGGTCGTGAAACAGGGCGCCCGGCTGCGCTACGTCAGCATCCAGAACTGGGGCAAGGGTGTGACCCACATCCAGCGCCAGCGCGGCGACGTGGGCCGGGACGCGACCCTGAATTCCCTGGTCGTCACCATGGGCGGTACTTTGTCGCGCACCGAGATGCAGAGCTATCTGCGCGGCCAGGGCAGCGATTCGGAGATGCTGGCGCTGTATTTCGCCAACAAGGATCAGCACTTCGATCACTACACCCTGCAACACCACGCCGCCGCCAACGCCCACAGCGACCTGCTTTACAAGGGCGTGGGCGACGACTCCTCGGTGGGCGTCTTCAGCGGCATGATTAAGGTGGACCTGCACGCCCAGAAGACCGACGCCTACCAGAAGCACCGCACCCTGATGCTGTCCAGCGACGCCCGCAACTACAGCGTGCCGCAGCTCGAGATCAACGCCAACGACGTGCGCTGCTCGCACGGCAGCACGACCGGGCCGGTGGATCAGGAGCAACTGTTTTTCCTGCGCTCACGCGGCATCCGCCAGGAGCAGGCCGAGAAGATGCTGGTCACCGCCTTTCTGGAAGACGTGCTGACACGGGTGCCTCTCAAGAGTGTGGTGAACTACATCGAGGGGATTATTGCCGAGAAGGTCGGCGCGGCTTAGAGCAGTACTCCGAATTACGCCACGGGGAAAACAGCCTCCCCGCGCCTCCATTCTGCGTCCTGCTCAGTCAACACTACTCGCTCCGCTCGGTCATAAAAAGGGTTTTTTTATGACATCTGCTCTAAGCGACGCGAGTCGGATGAAGCGGCCAGCCTCTGAAGCGGGGCTAGCCGTTGCGCTGTGCGCTGGGGAGAACGACCGGACCTTCCTCTTTCCACGAGGCAGCTATGCTGACCGCATGAACGTTCAGATTCGGCGGCGCTGGCTCCTGTACGGCGGCCTCACCGCGCTGGCCCTGCTACTGAGCGGCTGCTCACAGGTGCGCTACCTGGCGCAGGCGGCGGGCGGGCAACTGGATCTACTGGTTCGGGCGCGGCCCATCGCCGGGGTGATCGCCGACCCCGCCACCGACCCGCAGACGCGCCGCAAGCTGGAGCTGGTCGGGCGGGTCCGCGAGTTTGCCCTCACCGAGCTGGGCCTACCGGATCACGGCGCCTTCGTGAACTACGTGGACGTGGGGCGGCCCGCCGTGGTCTGGAACGTCTTCGCGGCGCCGCCGGACAGCGTGACGCTGCGGACCTCCTGCTTTCCGATTGCCGGTTGCGTGGCCTACCGGGGCTACTTCAGCGAGGACAGCGCCCGCGCCGACGCCGCCGAGCGCCAGGCCGCCGGAGACGACGTGAGCGTGGGGGCTATCCTGGCCTACAGCACCCTGGGTATTTTGCGCGACCCGCTGCTGTCCACCATGTTGAGCTACCCCGACGCGGCCCTCATCCGCACGGTCATTCACGAACTGGCCCACCCGGCGCTGTATCTGAAAGACGACACGACCTTCAACGAATCGTTTGCCACCGCCGTCGAGGAGGAGGGGATGCGCCGTTACCTGGCCCGCGAAGGCAGCCCTGAACTGAGAGAGGCTGACACACTGGCTCAGGTTCGCGCCAGCGCCTTCGAAGCTTTGCTTCTGCGAACACGCGGCGAGCTGGCCGACCTGTACGCCTTGAAGCTGCCCGCAGAGGCGACCCGGACTCGCAAGGCCGACGTGCTGGGCCAGCTCCAGAACCGCTACGCCGCCCTAAAATCCAGTTGGGACGGCTACTCAGGCTATGACGGCTGGTTCCGGCGCGGCGTCAACAATGCCTCGCTGGGCGCGGTGTCCGCCTACGCCACGCTGGTCCCCGACTTCCAGGCCCTGCTAGAGCGGCAGGGCGGCAATATTCCGGCGTTCATCGGGGCAGCCACAATCTGTAGCAAACGCCCCCAGGCGGAGCGGGCCGGGTGTTTGCGGGGCGAGTGAGGGCTCTGGCGGAACGAATGATCTGGGCCGCGCCGAGCAAGATTAGACCTACCAGTAGCCGACGCGAATTCGGTCACGGATGGTTTGGATAAGCCATTTGATGAATTCATATGCAATTTTGATCGCTATCAGCACAATGAAGGGAGCGCTGAAGAAAAACTGGGCTTTGTACCACCAGCCTTGAGTGGTCGACTGAAAGACAAATTGATGTGCGACAAGATCACAACACGCCGCCAATCCATAAAAGATGAAGATCTTTCGGTAAAACAGCGTCATCGGCAAGTTCAAGAACCCCACCACCCATTCCCACGCCGCTCTCATCCTCCAAGTCTACATCCTCAGCCCCTCATCAGCCCGCAGCTCTAAGCTGACTCCATGCTCCCTACCCTCCTGCTCGGCCTGGCGCTCGCTGCTCCTGCGTCGCCCTACTCGCTGCGCCTGGGCCTGAGCGACAGCGAGTGGAACGGCATCGTCTCGAACACGGGGGGCAAGGTGGAACAGGGCTACACCGTCACGCAAATTCTGAAGATGCCGGGCGGCGATACGCTGGTGCGCTGGTCGTCCACGCCGGGTCTTGACCCCAAGGGACCGCACAGTCTGGGCGTGCAACTTTACGGGCCGGGCAACGTGTTCAGGCGCTGGCTGCCGGACACGGCCCGCATCGACCGGGATTTTCTGCTGTGTGACCGTCTGGTTATCGGCGGGGGCAACACACTCCGGGCCTGGGACAGCAGCAGAGACTACGCTCTGGCCAAGCTGCCACAGGCGCCCATCCTGCCGGATAGCACCCGCCTGAGCTGCCAGGGCGGCCTGGTCGTCGCGGAGATGCCGAACGGACCGAAGCGCTGGAAACGTGTTCTGACCTGGCGCCTGCGCTGAGCCGGACACCCTCTCCCCCGTCCGCCCGCTAGGCTGAGCGCATGACTCCTTCCCGGCTGATCATCGCAGGTGGTTCTGGCTTCCTGGGCCGTTCGCTGGCACGGTATTTCGCAGCGCGCAATTGGGATGTGGTGATCCTATCGCGCAGTCGGCCCACCTCGCCGGTGCCGGGGCGCTGGGTCCACTGGGACGGGCTGCGGCAGGGCGAGTGGACCCGTGAGCTCGACGGGGCCGCCGCGCTCGTCAACCTGGCCGGGCGCACGGTCAATTGCCGCTACACCGCCCAGAACATGCTCGACATCTACACCTCGCGCATAGGCAGCACGCGGGCGCTGGGCCGGGCCATTCAGGGTGCCCGGAACCCGCCGCCGGTCTGGCTGAATAGCAGCACCGGCACCATCTACAAAGGCGCCCGCGACCACGCCCAGGATGAGCTGAGCGGCGAGATCGGGCACGGCTTCAGTGTGGACGTGGCCCAGCGCTGGGAGGCCGCGCTGATGGAACCTGAGCTGCCGCACACGCGCCGGGTGGCCCTGCGAACGGCCATGGTCTTCGGCGTCGGGGCCGGGGGCGTCATGGAAACCACCGACCGGGTGGTCCGTCTGGGCCTGGCCGGAGCGATGGCGGGCGGCGCTCAATTCCTCTCGTGGATTCACGACCTGGATTTCTGCCGGGCGCTGGACTTTCTGATCGAGCATGACCTGTCCGGACCGGTCAACGTCACGGCGCCGGGGCCGCTGCCTAACGGCGAATTTCTGCGAGCCTACCGGGAAGCGTGGGGCGTGCCCATCGGTATTCCGTCCACCGCCGCACTGATCAGACTGGGGGCGGCGGTCATGAACTCGGAGGCCGAACTCCTGCTCAAAAGCCGCTGGACCGTGCCGACACGATTGCTGGACGCGGGCTTTCAGTTTCAGTATCCGAACTGGCCAGATGCGGTCAGGGCACTGGTGAAGCAGGTCAGGCACGAGGGGCACGCAACGCTGTAAAAGCGCTTACGGCAGCTCGGCCCGCAGTTCGCTGACGACCTCCGGCTGAACACTGGCCTGCACCATGATCCGGTGAAAGCTCTCGATGGCGTGGCCGAGCCGGGCCAGGTGGGCCAGCGTCAGGTCCGGTGCGAGCCCGGTGCGGCCTTCCCAGAGGGTGGCGCGTAGCGGTTCGCCGTCCATGCCCGGAATGTCCAGCGCCACGTCGGGCGACTCCAGATGATACGGCAGCATGACCGGGCCGACAGGTTGCCCCGCCGCCCGCCGGGCATTCATCTGGGCATCGATCTTGCCCTGGGCCAGCGACATGACCCGGCGCAGTGCCAGCTCCGGTGGGCCGACCAGCACGATCTCGCCGCCATACAGAAAGGAGCTGTCGGCCTGAATGCTCAGGCGCACGCTGCCCTGGCGCTCCTCATCGGTCAGGTCGCCTCGCATGTTCGCCGGAAACTGGACCCTCACGCCGCTCTGAGTGGCCTTGAGCGAGGTGACCGGGCTGGCTCGGCGCTCGGCGCGTTGCGAAAGCAAGTCGAGCACGGCGATGAGCGGCGCCAGCGGCGTGCCCGGCGACTCGGTGCCTGCCGGGCCGAAGCGCAGCAGCGCCGGACCCGACTCGGCGTAGTCCGGTAGCCCGTTTGAACGCAGCCGCGCCCAGTCTGCCGGGCCGAACTCACTCCTGGCGCTGAGGGTCAGGCTTTCCACACCGCCCGTCACCCCCAGCAGCAGCGCCGGATCGCTGGGATTGCTCAGGGCGGCGACGAAGTTGAGCCAGTCGGGGTAGAGCGACAGGCCCCGCACCTCGCCCAGATCGCCCATGACGGTCGCATAAAATTGCCCGGCGCTGCCGTCCGGGTTGACCCAGCGGGCCAGCAGGGGTTTATCAGGCTCGAAGACGGCCCAGGGCTCGGCTTCCAGAAAGCGCCCGAAGGCCCGGATCAGCTCGGCCACCTCGGCGTCCAGCACGCCGTCCAGAAAGGGGTGCGGCGCACTGGCCTGCGCCTGCTGCCTCAGGGCCTGGCCCAGTTGCGTTCGCATCTCAGCGAGCAGTTCACGAAACTCGGGCCGGTCGTGGTGCTCGGCCCGGATGCCCAGCCCGGCCAGCGCCGTGTGCAGTGAAAAGGCCAGCGCCGGGTCCGGCGTCAGGAGCTGCGCCGGGCGGTAACCAGGCTCGTCCGGTCCACCGACCTCACTGAATCCGGGGTCGAGCATCGCCAGCAGCGTCACTTTCAGGATGTCGTCAGGCCCGGCCTCCAGCACCGGCTCGCCCCGCAGCACCTGGCCGCTGTTCATATCGACAATCAGCACCAACACAGGCACGCCCTCACTTTCCGGCAAGACGCCCGGCAGCGGCTCAGCGGCGACCAGCCAGGCGGCCTCCTGGCGCTGGGGCAGCGCACTCACTTCGGGCAGCAGGTCGGCCACCTCTATATCCGAGAGGTCGAAGTCGCCGAAGTCCGCTTCCTCCGGTTCGTTCAGCAGCTCGGCAGGCAGGTGAGCGCTCAGCATCTGCATCAGTTCGCCTAAGCCCTGGTCTCTCCCTGGCCAGACGGGCAACAGGTTCATCGGGAGTGGAACGGAAGCCGGTGCGCTGCTTCTGGACGCCTTCCTGGGTTTGGACTTGGCAGGCAGCTCGCTCAGGATCTGGCCTTCCTTGAGCGCGGGCGGCCAGTCGTCCAGATTGCCGCCGTCATAGCCACAGACGCCCATACGCGGGCTGTTGACCACTGGAAGCTGCTCCTCGCGGGTACTCTTGCCATGTTTGCCGCAGTAAAGCAGCGGGTCGCCGGTCTGTTCGTCGTAGTCCCAGCTATGAGCCCACCTGGCGGGCGCGCTGCACTTCGAGCAGGACAGCTCCGGCGGAAGGTTGCGGGCCAGCAGCCGCACTGACTTGCTGGCTTCGCCGCTGACCCGTTCACGCGCCTGAACCTGCACGCTGAGTTCGGTGCTGCTGCCGAAATCGTAGGTGTAGCCGAATTTCTGCCCCACTTCCAGACCGAGCCTGGAGAGCGGAGGCTGAGTCAGCTCGGTGGAGCCCGAATAGTCGCTGTAGTCCTCCTGCGGCCCCACCGTGAAGGCGCTCATGTGACCGCAGCATTCCAGCCAGATGCCGCGCAGAAAGCCGCCAAGATCATCCAGGGTGAGGCTGATTGGCACGTCTATGTCCAGCCAGTAGCCGGGCCGGTACTGCCCACTGACGCGCAGGCGGTAGACCTCGTGACTGGTCGTCTGTTTGCTGACTGTCTGGATGCTGGACTCGCCGACTATTCCGCGCTCCGGGCACTTCGCCTGATGCCGGGTCATGCTGGCCTTGGCACCGACGAAACCGCAGTGGCGGCACATGCCGCGCGACTGTTGACGAATCTGGGTCATGGTCCCAGTCTAAGAGATGAGCAAAGCAGAGTGGGGCTACGCCGCAGAAGCGCTCACAGGTGAGCAGAGCGCCGATCTGAATACTCACCTTCTGGACAGACGGGCGCGGCGTGGCTGAGCATGACGTTTGCGAAACTCTAGACCAGGGGCCATACCATGACCAAACACAGGCTCGAAGCGTTCTCGGACGGCGTGCTGGCCATCATCATCACGATTATGGTGCTCGAACTGCGCACGCGCCCGGCGGCCACGAGTGGGCGGACCTCGCCAGGCTGTGGCCGACGCTGCTGGCCTACCTCATTGCCTACCTCACTATTTATGCCGGTGCAATTTGGCAACGGTGAAAACATGGACCCTGAGAGTGGCGGCGTCGATGAACAGCGGTCAGATCTGTTTTGCTCTCATGGCTGCTGGTCTGGATAACGTTGTCGAGTTCAGCCGGTATCAGCCGGTATCAACAAGTATCTCCCTGCTCACGTTTCGGGCTTCCGCTTCCTGGGAAGGGCGGCACCTGCCGGGCGTCTGCACCTATCGGGCGTCCTGGCGAGAGCGGCACTTACCTTACTTTACCTTGCCTTGCCTCGACTCGCCGCCTGCTTGCAAACAGCGCTCCATCCCTCTCCTTCGGAGCTCTGCGAGTCCACGTCCGCCAGCGGGCAGGCGTCTGCTGGACGTCCGTTGTGCCCAGGAAGGACATGCTTGGCAGCGTGACCCGGCTCACATGAAGGCGCCCGGAACGCTTTGTGAACGGAGCACCGTGGCCAGCCGGGAAAAGGCCGGGCTGCACAGGCCAGGGCGTGAGAACGCCGGTCTCATAGGCGGTCCATGAAGCGGGCGTAACGGCCAGGCGTGACCGGGGCTGAGCACTCCTCAGAACACGCTCCCAGATGAAGGGGCGCTTAGACCGCGCTGAGCCGCGTGAGTTCAGGACTCCTGTTTGGTGGCAGCCGCACAGGAGCGATTTCAGGGTTGTGGGGATGTTCACATGGAGGCCGCGCCTAGGGTCGGGTCAGGAGCGGCACTGGCCGTCCGCACGCTGCATGCCTGGCCCCAGTCAGTACGGGAGCCGGGCGCGGCACCAAGGAGATGTCATGAAACTCAAGCTCTACGCCGTCCGCGCCCTGACCCTGGGCCTGCTCATCAGCACTGCTGCCGTGGCACAGACCACCCTGCCCGCCACGCCCCCAGCGCCGACAACCCCAGCGCCGACAACCCCAGCGCCCGCTACTCCAGCGCCAAGCACCGATCCAGCTCCGAGCACCGACCCGGCCACTCCCGCACCGGCTGATCCAGCCACGCCGAGCACCGACACCACCACGCCTGCTCCGGGCGCCGCACCGGCTGCCGCGCCCTCCACCCTGCTGAGCGGCGACAAGCCCACGCTGCCCACCCTCGACGGCGAGAAGGTGCTCAAGACCGTGCCCACCGTACTCGGCCAGGCCGTGATCTACTCCGGCAGCGTCAAGGACGCACTTAACCGTACCGTGGCCCTGCTGACCACTGCGGGCTACAGCGCCAGCAACGAGGCTTCGGGCACTGCTGCCAGCACTGCCGCCAGCACTGGAGCCAGCACAAAGGCCAGCACAGAGGCCAGCACCGACGCGGCCACCAGCAAGGTCACGCTGACCAAGGGTGACGAAACCGTGCAGGTCAGCGCCACCGCGAAGCTTGGCCTGACCGTGCTGGCCATCAGCCGCGACATGAAGCCCACCGCCACCACCCAGAGCGCCCCGGCGCCCAGCACCGACACCACCGCACCCACCGACACCACCGCACCCGCAGACACGGCAGCGCCCAGCACGGATACCACGGTGCCCAGCACGGATACCACGGCGCCCAGCACGGATACGACCACGCCTGTCGACCCCGCCACCCCGGCAACGCCCGGTACCGACACGACGACGCCTGCCGATCCTGCCGCGCCCGTGACCGATCCCGCCGCGCCGAGCACCGACCCGGTGACGCCACCCAAGAAGTGACGCCACCCAAGAAATGAGAGCCCGACTTTCCTCCCGGTGAGCGGCACCGGCCCCCTGCACTCCAGGCGGGCCGGTGCCTTTCGGTGATGCGGATGATGCTCTGAGTGCCGAAGGGAATGCTGAGGACGCGGGCGCCCACCACGATTGTCCGGACGGTATTCGGCATCGACGGGTTTGAGTGCGGCTGCGCCAAGCTGACTGCGCACCATACCGAGACAGTGAGGCGCATTGACCCCGGCCCCAGCACTCAGCCCGGTACTCGCTGTCCGGTACTCACTGTCCAGTCCAGGCACGGCGGCAAGGTGGCATGGCAGGGTGACGGTGGCGACAGCGGCCTTCCAGGCTGGTCATCCCCACTGTTCACAATCCCGTTCGGGCACTGCCAGACGCCGCTTGGCAGCTTTTTCATCGGGGCGAGCGCCATGCCCGCCGCCATCAGACGCACTACCGAGTTTTGGCCGCCGAGTTTTGGCCGCCGAGATCTGGCCACCGAGATCTGCTCGTCGTTGCGGCTGACCGGGCCACAGGCACCGGATACCCAGAGACCGGACATGAGTCAGGTCTAAGCGCCTCTCAGAAAAGAGCATGGTAGGTTGCCGTATGTTTTCGTCTTCCCCGTTTCGCCCGGCCTCCCTGCGGCGCACCACCACGTTCCGTTTTCTTGCGCTGTGTCTGACCGGCGCTTCGCTGCTGGCGGCTTGCAGCGACTCCACCACCGCGCCGGGCACGTCTGATCCGGCGCCGAGCGCCCAGGTCACGCCGGTCCTGA
>NZ_JANYGJ010000094.1 GCF_025362455.1 Deinococcus sp.
CTCACTTTGCTGCTACTCACTTTGCTGCTACTCACTTTTTTGGCTCGGATTTGGAGTCGGGGGCGGCTTTCAGGCCCGGCAGGGTCACGTTCTGGGCGGCGTTTTGCAGCGACAGGCCGAGCTTGAAGGTGCTCAGGAATCTGTCGAACGGCACGTTGTCGGCGCTGTCGGGGGTGTCGAGGTTGAGCTTGCCGTTTCTGAGCACGCCGTCGTAGCGCGACTGGAGCCCGGCGTAGCTGTTCTTTTCGCTGCCGTCACGGGCGAAGAGCACCACCACGGCCCCGGTGTAGTCCGGCACCAGTTGCACGTTGAGTTTGCCGCCGCTGAGTTCGCCGTAGCCGAGCTTGGTCTGAAGATCCCGGTCCCAGACAATCACCTGCAATGCCGAGGCACCGGAGTGCAGCAGCAGAGCCAGCAGTAGCGTAAGGAGAGGAAGTTTCATGGGTTCACTGTACCGACTTTATTTTGGTGAGAATTTGGTGAGTTCTACAATTTCCGGATCAAAGAGATATGGATTGGAGGTGTAGAGCCCAGAGACCGCATCCGGCCACGTCCCCAGACTGTAGCGGGTGAACCTGACGCACCTATGACAGCCAGGGCAACGTGAGCCCAGGTGTTCGGCACCTTGGCAGGCAAACAGGCAGCAGGCCGCCCGAATGGTCGTGGGCGGCGTGCTGCTGTGCGAGACGGTCTGTACCTGATTGTCTCTGGCTCAGACGGCGCTGTCGTGTGTCGGCTCTCCCGGCGGCTCCTCGTCCCAGAGGGCACGCATGGCAGCGCTGCGGGCAAGCAGTTCGCCTAGCGTGCCCTGATCGGCCATCCGGCCCTCGCCCAGCAAGATAATCCGGTCAGCTCGCAGCAGCGCGGCGCGGCGGTGCGAGACGACCGGGCAGGTCACGCCCGGCAGCTCGCCAGCCAGGCCCGCCCAGAGCTGGCGTTCGGTCTCGGCGTCCAGGGCGCTGGACACGTCGTCGAAGACCAGCAGCTCGGCGCTGCGGGCCAGCATCCGGGCCACGGCGACCCGCTGCACCTGACCGCCCGAAAGCTTGACGCCGCGTGCGCCGACCTGGGTGCTCAGGCCGTGTGGCAGCGTGGCGATGTCGCTTTCCAGCACCGACAGGCGCAGAGCCCGCTCCAGCTCATGCTGATGCTGCCCCGCATCCGGCTGGCCCTCGGCCATCAGCACGTTCTCGACCAGCGAGTCGCTGAACAGTTGCGGGAGCTGGGCACTGTAGGCGCTGCGCGGCGGGACGAAGAAGGCGGCGGGATCGAGGACTTTCTGGCCGTTCCAGCACCACTCACCGCTGGCCGGAATCAGGCCCAGCAGGGCACGCAGCAGGGTGCTCTTGCCGCTGCCGATGCGCCCGGTGACCACCACGAATTTGCCGCGCTCCAGGTGCAGGTCGCAGGGGTGCAGGCCGCGCCCGTTGTCGTAGACGGTGCTCAAGCCCCGGACCTCCAGCCGCTGGAACTGCGGCTGGACCGGGCGCAGCGGCAAGGCGGGCGCCTCGGTGTGCAGGTGCAGGTCGTGGTGCTCGACCATCACGGGCAGGGGGGCGTCTTGCAGCAGCCGCCCCATACTTTCAAAGCTGACCCCGGTGCGGCGGTGGCGGGCGATCATGTCGCCGAAGTAGCCCATCGAGCCGGTCAGGCGCGGCAGCAGCGCGAAGAACAGCACGAAGTCGCCGACGTTCATGCGGCCTTTCAGGATCAGGCTCGCGCCCAGCAGCAGCACGGCACCGATAGCCAGGTTGATCATGGTGGTATTGACGCCCTTGATCAGCTCGGTCAGCAGCACGTCTTTGAGCGCCGCCGCCTGGCGCACCTGGCCGAGCTTCTCCAGATGCGCGACCATCTGCGTTTCCCGCGCCGGGAGCTTGACCGCGCTGACCGCACCGAAGGTCTCGCCGACGAAATCGGTGACGCGGGCGGTGGCCTGGCGCATCCGGCGGCGGTAAGCGCGAATCTGCGGCGAGAGGCGCTGCACGAAGATGACAACCAGCAGCAGCGGCGCACACACCACCAGCGTGATCACCGGATCAACCCGCCACATCAAAAAGATGGCGACCAGGCTATAGATCAGGAATCCCGCCGCGTCCATCCAGACCTCGGTGTAGGCAGCCACGTCGTCCACATCATCACGGAAGCGGCTGACCGCCTCGGCGGGGGTGTCGGGCAGGCGGCGAGTGCTGGGGGCCTGGAGCAGCCAGCCGAGCAGGTTGCGCCGCAGCAGCGCGTCGAGCGTGAACCACAGCTTGAACCAGGCCCGCACCGCGCTGTAGAACACCCCGAAGCGGGCGAAACGGGCGACGGCGAAGGCCACAACCAGCACCCAGGCGCCGTTCAGAACGAGTTGCCGCGCCGCGCCGGAGCTGAGCTGAGCCTCTGAGAGCGCCGCGAAAATGCGCGAAACGAAGTAGCTGAACGCCGCCCACGACAGCACGTTGCAGGCGAATAGGCCGGGTTGGTAGGTGAACAGGCGGCGCATGAGGGACATGGTGGTGGGGCTTGTGGCTTGTGGCTTGTGGAAAGGAATGAAGCGTCTGGGGTGGTCATGTGGGGCTCCAGCAGGGCTTTGAGCAGAAAGCAAAGCTTATGTTATGCTCAGGTATGAACGTTTGTGGTGCGGTGTGAGTAAGCTGCCGTGTGCCTTGACCTCGGCTGCTCTGGAGGAAATTCGTCGGCTGGGCGGCACGCTGCGGGTCGGGCTGGAAGCGGGCGGATGCTGCGGCGCGAGCTACATGTTCGGGTTGAGAGGGCAACCGGGCGACCTGTGGTTCACCGACGCTGACCTGACGCTGTGCCTCTCGCCCGACGCGCTGCTCATCCTGTCGGGCGCCCGGCTCGATTACGGCGCCCGCATCAAGCCGCCGCGCTTCCGCGTCCTGGCGAATCCCAACACCCCACAGCGCTGCGCCTGCAACCGCTCCTTCGGGCTTCCCTTTCCGGGCAAGGCCACGCCTCAGTGCCGCGCCTACGAACCGATGCCCTGGCAAAGCAGGTCTGAACAGCTCTGACACGGCACCAGCGTCCGGCGCCCTTCCCACAGGCCACAAGCCACGCGCCATACGCCCGGCGCAGAGCGCCGTCACGCCAGCACCGCGTCCACTTCGCCGTGCTGACCGGCCTTTAGGAGCTGCGCGTAGCGGCTGCCTGGCGCGGCGGCCAGAACCTCACGGGGGCCGAATTCCAGAACTTTTCCGTCACCCAGCACCAGGATGTCGTCGGCGCGGGCGACGGTGCCCAGCCGGTGGGCAATGACGATGGCGGTGCGCCCCGACAGCAAGCGGGTCATGGCCGCGCTCAGCCGCGCCTCGCTGGCGGGGTCCAGGCGGCTGCTCGGCTCATCTAGGATAATCAGGCCGGGGTCGCGCAGCATCACGCGGGCGAAGGCCAGCAGTTGCGCCTCGCCCGCCGAGAGGCTGCCCGCCGGAAGCGGTGTATCCAGACCTTCGGGGAGCGAGTCGGCCCATTCCAGCAGACCGACCTCGGCCAGCGCGGCGCGCACTTGAACGTCGGTCATGTCATGGCCAAAAAAGGTGAGGTTGTCGCGCACGGACGCCTTAAACAGTTGCACGTCCTGGGTGACCACCGCGACCCGGCTGCACAGCGAATGCAGGTCGGCGTCCACAGTGCTCACGCCGCCCAGCCGCACGACGCCGAAGGTCGGGTCACATAAGCGCGAGATCAGCCGGGTCAAACTGGATTTGCCGCTGCCGGTGCGGCCCAGCAGCCCCACGGTCCGCCCAGCCTGGACGGTGAAGTCGAGCGAGCTGAGCACACGGGCCGTGTCGTTCGCCGTCTCATCTGCCAGGCCGGGTTCGTAGGCGAACGACACGTCATCGAATCGCAGCTCCAGCGGCCCAGACGGCAGCACCCTCGCGCCGGAGGGCAGCTCGCTGCGCAGGCTCAGCACCTCGCCGACCCGCATCAGGCTGGCTCCGGCCTTCTGCAAGTCCTGGAGCTGCTGGGTGAGCTGGTCGATGGGTTCTTCCACCAGGCTCATGTACTGGTAGAGCAGCAGCGCCGTGCCCACACTGATGGTGCCCGCGCCGTACAGGTCCACCGTACAGCCCCACCGCCGCGCCGATGACCCCCACATAGCCGAGTGTGAACATCAGCATGCTGAGTTGCCAGACGACGGTGCGGTCGATGCCCGCGCCCATGAGCTTGCCGAAAAAGCCGCGCTGCACGCCCAGGAACTTGCGCATGGTGTAGGCCCCGGCACCGAGGGCACGCAGGTCGTCCAGACCAGACAAGCGCTCCTCGATGAAGCCGAACAGCCCGGCGCTGGCCTCGCGCTCCTGGCGGGTGGGTTCTAGAGCAGATGTCATAAAAAGACCCTTTTTATGACCGAGCGGAGCGAGTAGTGTTGACTGAGCAAGGCGCAGAATGGAGGCGCGGGGAGGCTGTTTTCCCCGTGGCGTAATTCGGAGTACTGCTCTATGCCGCGCTGGCGGACCACGTTCATCAGCACCAGGGTCAGCAGCACGAACAGCAGCACGCCCAGGCCCAGCCAGAACTCCTCGCGGAAGAACATCACCACGCTGCCGGTCAGCAGCAGGGCGGCGCCGAAGACGCGCACAGCGAGAAGAAGTTGCTCAGCGCCGTGACGTCGCCGTCGATGCGCTCGATCATCTCGCCGGGGGTGCGGTCCTTGTGGTAGCTCATGTCCAAGCTTCAGCAGGTGGCGGGTCAGATCGAGGTGCAGGCGGTTGGTGGCGTTCCAGCCGATGGCGGCGCCGAGGTAGATGGCCCCGGCTGACAGGAGCTGCACCAGCGCGGCCACGCCGACGTAGCTTACTCCCAGCCGCATCAACGGGGTCAGGGCGGTCTGGGGATCGAGCGACCCCAGCGCCGAGGCCGCCGTGTCGATGAAGCGGGCGATGAACTGCGGCAGGCTCAGGGTCAGCCCCGCGCCGCCGACCAGCAACGCGAGCAGCAGCACGCGGGCCACATCGGCAGCAGATACTGGCCGAGCACCCGCAGGGCCGGAGTCGAGGAAATCGGCGCACGGGGCGCGGCAGGCGAGGACATACTGCCGAGACTGCGCCATAGGCGTAATGAACGCCTCCGCCATCTGGCGTGCCGCTGAAGGGCTGAACGAACGGTGAACGGGTGGGGCCGCCGCTGCCCTCCGACTTCACGGCTCGGCCCTGAAATCGGGTAGCAGAATTCAGTAAGCAGAAGTCGGGTAGCATCAGCCATGACTGTCCCCACCGCGCCGCTGCCGGTTGCCCGGAAGGCCCCGGATTACGCCACCGGGCTGCTGCTGAACGTGGTGTTGCCCGGCAGCGGCTTCAGTTACCTGGGCCGCTGGGGCTGGAATCTGAGCTGGACTCTGCTCCTGGGCACGCTGGTCATGCTGTGCCTGGCGATCAATACCCTGAGCACGCTGGGCTGGCGCCTGTGGCTGCTGCCGCTGCTGCCCTACCTGGTAATGCTGGCCCACTACCACCGCGTCTACCGGCGCCACCACACCAGCGGCGTCTGGCCGGTGATAGGCGACACCGCCAGAACGCTGCTGATCGCGGGTACGCTGGTCGTGTACCTGCTCACCTACGCCGCCGCCCGAATCCTGATTGGCGCCATCGGCCTGATCCTGGTCGTTTTGTTCGGCATCTTTCTGTATCACTCGTTTGGCGGCGCCTCGGTGCCTCATCCGGTGTATATCCACAGCGCCCTGACAGCGCCCTGACAGCGCAGACGCCGGGTTGCGGCGCCGAGGGGACGCCTCCGTTCAGGCGGAGTGACGCCTGACAATCGTCTGTCTACGCGGCTGAGTTTGATGGTGCCGGATTTGCTGGTGCCGGATTTGCTGGTGCTGAATTTGATAATGTGATCCGAATGACCGGCCCCGCCTTCCCGCCTCAGTTTCCGCCGCCGCCACCGCTGGCCCAGAAACCGCCGGGTTACGCCGCCGGGCTGCTGCTCAACATCTTTTTGCCGGGCAGCGGGTTTACCTATCTGGGGCGCTGGAACTGGCATCTGATCTGGATGCTGGGACTGGCGGCACTGAGCGTGGCGGTGGTCATCGCAGCGGCGGCCAGCGGCGCGACCCTGCTGCTGGCGCTTCCGACAGTGGTTTACCTGGGAATGCTGGTCCACTATCACGTCATGTATGGGCAGATACAGGCCGCCTGGGCCGCCGGAGCGCCACCCGCCCTGAGCGACGGTGTGAAGCTGGGGCTGATTCTGGGTCACGTCGCGCTGGGCTTCGTCGCTTTGGCGTTGACCGGGGTGCTGGCGGCGATTCTGATTCCCAACCTGATCGGCGCCCGGCAGCGGGCGTATGACACGGGGGCGCAGAGTTGCGCCAAGAGTATTCAGACCGCCCTGGCCGTCGCCCAGATTGACAACCAGGAGTACCCGAAGACCATCGACAAGACCATCGGCGGTGCCAGCTCAACTTGTGCCCCTGCCCAGATTACGGTCAGCGGGTCCGGCAACGAGAACGACTACAGCTTTACCGTTCGTGACAGCAGGGGCAACAAAACCTACAGTGCAACTCCAGCTTCACTCACTCCGCAGCCGCAGTAGCTCACCCCACCCCGAACCACCCCCTCATCACGCTGCCCGCCTGCACGATGTCGCCCGGTGTGCCCAGCTCCACGCCGCTGCCCGCGAACGGCACCCTTGCGAGCGTGTGCCCCTTGATGCCCAGATTCTCGAAGTTGCCGTGGTCGCTGCTGATAACCACGCGGGCGCCGCCCTCCAGCAAGCCAGCCAGCAGCGCGTCGAGGCAACGCAGATACCGCCGCGCCGCCGCCAGCAGCTCCGGGGGCGCGTCCGGCCTGCCCTCGTGGCCGAGCAGGTCGCTGAGCCACAGATCGAGGACCAGCAGGTCGTGCGCCTGCGCGGCGCGGGCAACCTCGCGGCCCTGCGCGTGCAGCTCACTCGGCTCCAGCGTCGCCGCCCAGGGCGAGCCGTACCTCAGCCCCAGCGTGGGCGACACCGAGGGCAATCCAGGTGGGTTGAGGCTCAGCCCCGCCGCCAGGAAGCTGAACGGAAAACAGCCGTGCCGGGGCCGCTTGTCGTGCGCCGCGAAGTAACCGGGCGGATAGACATTCAGCAGCGCCGCCGTGCCTCCGGCCTGAATCAGCCGGACGGGCAGGGACTCCTGGCGCAGCAGCTTTTGCAAGGTCGGGCCAGGATACGGGCCGAAATGCTCGCCCATGATTCGCACGGCGTCGCGCCCAGTGAGCCAGCAGCTCTGGCCGGTACCGGACTGCGGCGTGCCGGAAACGCCCAGTGTCGTGTCGAGGGCCAGGCCCGCGTCAATCAGCGGGCGCAGCGCGGGCAACTCCTGCTCCCAGGCCGAGCCGCTCGGCGCGTCAGCGGGGTGGCCCACACCGTCGAGGGCGAGCCAGACGAGGCCGGTCACGACTGGGAAGTGGGGCGCGGCTGCGCCGCTGGTGGGAAGTGGGCAGTGGGAACAGCGGGAAGGGCGCGGGAAAAGCGGGTGGGGAGAGCGAAACAGAGGCGATTGGTGTCCCGGTCTGGAACAGATGCCCTGACCATGCTCAAGCGCTGGCCTTCGCTAAAGCCCCACTGCCTACTTCCCACCCTCCCACTTCCCCCTTCACTCCTTCTTCTGCCACCCATACGAGCGCACGGCGTCCACGCCAAACCAGACGGCCAGCACACCGAGGATGCCCGCACCGACCCAGCCGTGTTGCAGCACGAGGTAGAGGGAGACTGCCGCGCACACCACAGCGGCGACGATGCTGAAGATCAGCACATTCCTGACAGAGACACGGCGTCCGAACATGACCAGATGCTACACCGGCAAACCTGGCGGCAATCTGACGAATTGGCAGGAAGTCACCTTGTGGGCCTGTCAGTGGCTGTCCGCCGCAGCTACGCCCATCCGAAGGCAGCGCCCGCTAAGTACGTCCTTGCTAACATTTCGGGTTTCCGCTTCTTGGGCAGAACGGACGCGCCTGGGCACGCCTGCCCGCAAACAGCGCTCCACCCCTCCATTCCCGCCAGCGGGCAGGCGTCTGCTGGACGTCCGTTCTGCCCAAGAAGGACGTACTTTCTTCCTCACTCGCTCTTCGTCGTGAACGGAGCGTCCAGGCCCGATAGGTGCCGTTCTGGACAAGAACGCGCCTGGGCACGCCACTCCTCCCGCTCGGTAAACCTAAAGCTTTACAAGGAGATACTTAGCTCCTTGGCCCTCAGCTCCGACGCCGGAGCAGCCGTTGCCGCTTGGGGCGCCGGGCACGCGGAAAGGCCCGTTCCAGCAGCAGGTAGGCCGGGCTGCCCTGCCCGTCGATATCCTCGATGGCCGCCAGCATCTCACGGGCCGCCCCCTCGTCGCCCTCGGCCAGCTTGAGCCGACCCTGCGCCGACATGAAGAAGCTGTATTCCTGGTAATGAATGCGGCGCAGACCTCTGGGAATCGCCAGGAGATCACGCGCCCTCTCCAGATCGCCGCGCTCGATGGCCTGGACCGCCAGCTCGGCGCGGGGAAAGAGGTAGGTCTCAAAACGCCCGGCCAGGTCCTCGAAGCGCTCGCGTGAACGCGCCACCAGGTCCGAATCGCCGCTGTGCTTCTCGGCCACCGCCAGGTTGTAGGCGGCAGTCGGCGAGTCCGGATTGGCCGCCACCAGCGGCGTCAGCAGCGCGGTAGCCTGGGCCATCTCGCCGCTGCGCATCAGGTTCAGCCCGCGCTCCAGCACCTTCTGCCCCGCCGAACTGAGATTCGAAGGCTCCACGTCGTCGTGGATTTCCAGTTGCAGCAACCGGCCACCCTCAGCCCCGGCCAGGTCGGTGAGCACCTCCGGGGGCAGCAGGTCACGGTCTTGCAGCAGGCCACCCAGCGCCAGCCGGACATTGTTGCGGCCCGGCCCGTGCTGCACGACGTTTCTCAGCATCTCAGTGAACGCCTCAGTCCGGGGTCCGGCAGCCTCCAGCAGCGTCACGGCGACCACGTTGGCGAACGGCACCTCGCTGAAGCCCAGACGTTCCGGCAACAGCGTCAGCAGCCCCGGCATGGCCGCCAGCGAGGCGAAGACCTGCTGCTGGGGCGAGGCACCTCTGGCCGCCACCCAGCTCCGGATCACGGCGGGCGGCAGCAGTTGCTCGGCGGTGAAGTACGGCGGCGTCCCGGTATCCTGCTGGCCGAACGGCAGGCTGCCCGCACCGGTCGGGTGCCGCAGCGCCCAGCGCCCCTCCAGCATGTCTCCAGCGGTGTTGTCACTCAGGGCTTCGCCCGGATGCTCGGTCTGCCAGGCGTCCAGGCCACGCCGGACCCCGGCGTCGTCTTCAAGCAGGGCGTAGGCGTTGGCCAGGGCCAGCTCGCGGTCCACCACGCCTTCTTCCGGCTGCCCGGCGATCTGCTCCAGCCGGGGCGCGAAGGCGCGGGCCGCGTCCAGGCCATGCAGGATCAGGCTCAGGCGAATCAGGTTGACCAGCGCGTGGATATTGCGCGGATGCGCCGCCAGCACGGCCTCGGCCACCGCCTGGGCGCCTGGCAGATCGCCCAGCAGATATAAGCCGGTGCTGAGGTTATTCCGGGCCGGAACGTAGTCAGGAAAGCGCTTCAGGAAGGCCTCCATCTGCGCCACGCCCGCTGCGGCGTCGCCGTACATGATCTCGGTACGCGCCGCCTCGAAGGCCAGCAGATCGGCGGTTTTGGCACCCTCTGGCCGGTCTATGCCCGCTTCGGCCTCTTCGGGCACCACCCGGCCTGAGCGCCGCGCCGCCCGCAGCGCGTGGGCGTTCATGCCCAGTGCCAGGTACACCTGCGAGAGCACACCCTGCACCTCGGTGATGTAAACCTTCTCCCGGCTGGCCGCCGCCTCCAGGGCCGTGCGCGCCTCATTGTGGCGCCCGACCCGGTGCAGCGTGGCGCCGTAGGCGTGCAGCACCCGCGAATCGGAAGGAAATTTCCGCGCCAGGTCCGAGAGCACCTCGGCCCCGGCACCGGGACTGTGCTTCGCCAGCTCCACCGCGTTGAAATACTGCATTTCCGAGGGATGTTTTGCCATACACGCAGTCTAAACCGCGCCCCCATCTTTGCCTACAAGCCATGCCCACGGGCCATGCACACAAGCCAAACGCCACGGGCCACAAGCGGCGCGTAGCGCCTCAACGGCAAGCCTTCTGACTTTCCCCTTCGCCCGGCGCCGCCAGCATAGGCTGTAGACATGGGGACCTTTGACGTACTGGTGATGGGCGCGGGCCACAATGCCCTGGTGACGGCGGCCTACGCGGCCCAGGCGGGCCTGAAGGTCGGCGTCTTCGAGCGGCGGCACATCGTCGGCGGGGCCGTCAGCACCGAGGAACTCATTCCCGGCTACCGCTTCGATTACGGCGGCAGCGCCCATATTCTGATCCGCATGACCAAGCTGGTGCAGGAACTCGAACTCTCGCGCCACGGCCTGCACTACATCGAGGTGGACCCGATGTTTCAGGCGTCGGACGGCGAGACGCCCTGGTTCATGTACCGCGACGCCGAGCGCACCATCCATGAACTCAACGATATTTTTCCGGGTCAGGGCGACGCTTACCGCAAGTTTTTAAGTGACTGGACACCGTTCGCCGACGCGGTGGCCGACCTGTTCAACTCGGCGCCCGGCCCGCTGGAACTCGGCAAGATGCTGGTCAACTCCGGCAAGGGCCGCGACATGAGCCAGCAGCTCGCCAGCATCCTGCGGCCCTACGGCGACGTGGCCCGCGAGACCTTCAGCGAGGAGCGCGTCCGGGCGCCGCTGACCTGGATGGCCGCCCAGAGCGGTCCCCCGCCCTCCGACCCGCTGAGTGCGCCGTTCCTCTTGTGGCATCCGCTCTATCACCAGGGCGGCGTGGCCCGGCCCAAGGGCGGCAGCGGCGGCCTGACCAAAGCCCTGCGGCGCTCGATTGAGGAAAACGGCGGCGAGGTGCATGTCAACGCCCCCGTCAAACATATTCTGGTCGAGAACGGCAAGGCCAGCGGCATCGAACTGGAGGACGGCAGCCGCTTCACCGGGCGCTCGGTGGTCTCAGGCAGTCACATCCTGACCACCGCCGCCGCGCTGCCCGAACAGTACGTGCCGGAAGCGGCCAAACGGGTGCGTGTCGGCAACGGCTTCGGGATGATCCTGCGGCTGGCGCTGAACGGCAAGGTGAAGTACCGCAACCACAAGGAGCCCGACAGCCGGGTGGCGCTGGGCCTGCTGATTAAAAACGAGCGGCAACTGATGAAGGCCTACGGCGAATACCTCGCCGGAGAGCCCACCAAAGACCCGCCGATCATCGCCATGAGTTTTTCCGCCGTGGACGACTCGCTGGCCCCGCCCGGCTGCGACGTGCTGTGGCTGTGGGCGCAGTATTACCCGTATGAACTCGCGTCCGGCACCTGGGACGAGCGGGTGGCCGAGGCCCGTGACCACATCCTGAACGCCTTCGAGCACTACGCGCCGGGCACCCGCGAGATGATCGTGGGCGAACTGGTCCAGACGCCGCAGTGGCTCGAATCCAACCTGGGCCTCCACCGGGGCAACGTGATGCACCTGGAGATGAGCTTCGACCAGATGTTCTCGTTTCGCCCCTGGATGCAGGCCAGCCAGTACAAGTGGCCGGGCGTGAAGGGGCTGTACCTGACGGGAGCGAGCACCCACCCCGGCGGCGGCATCATGGGCGCGTCGGGCCGCAACGCCGCGCGGGTGCTGATTCACGACCTGACGCGGCGCAAGGTCTGGGGGCTGGGGAAGTGAGCGGGGGAAGACAGGGGCGAGGGGTCAACAACCGGGGCCTTCACTCCCTCTCCCCTTGCGGGAGAGGGCTGGGGAGAGGGGTATGAGCGCAGCGATTCGCTCTTCCCACTTCCCACTCCCAACTTCCCACCTCCCACTTCCCGATCTTTTCCCACAAGCCACAAGCCACAAGCCACAAGCTTTCTTATGACCTACCTCCAGTACCACCTCGTGTTCATCGTGCCGGTCTTGCTGGTGATGATCGGCCTGACCTGGATTCAGACTCGCGGCGGCAAGGCCGTGCTGGGCCAGTTCCGCGACAATAAATGGGGCTGGCGGACCTTTGCGCTGTTTCCGCTGATTCCGCTGATCTACACGACGCCCTGGGACAACTACCTGGTGTTCAAAGGCGTCTGGAACTACCCACCGGAGCGCGTGCTGGGCCGCATCGGCTACGTGCCGGTGGAGGAATACGCCTTCTTCATTTTGCAAACCCTGATTACCGGGCTGTGGTTGTACTTTCTGATCAGGCGCAGCGGCCCGCCCGCCGCCTCGGCGCGGCCCTGGCTGACCCGCTGGGGCGCGGCGGCGGCCTGGCTGGGCGTGGCCTTCGCGGGCGTGGTGATGCTCAGATTCGAGCCGACCTTTTACCTGGGGCTGATCCTGGCCTGGGCGGCGCCGGTCCTGTCGGGCCTGTCGGCCTTCGGGGGCGATCTGGTGCTGGGGCGCTCACGGGTGTTCTGGTGGGCGACGCTGCCGCCGACCCTCTACCTGTGGGCCACCGATTTCTTCGCCGTGGGCAACGGCATCTGGAGCATTTCCGAGCGCTACACCCTCGGCTGGAACCTGGGCGGGGTGCTGCCCGTCGAGGAGATGGTGTTCTTCCTGATTACCAACCTGCTCGTCGCCACCGGCCTGCTGGCCTTTTTGCACCCGGAGGCGCTGGTGCGGGTGAACGTGCTCAGGCGGGTGTTCCGGCCCTGGCAGGGGCTGGTGCTGCTGTACGTGCTGCTGAAAATTCCGGTGCCGCTGTGGCCTGACGGTTTTCCGCTGCTGGGCACGCTGAGTACTGCCTGCCTGTTTCTGGCCGGGCTGCTGTGGGCCTGGGAACGGGTCGGGGTCCGGGCACCACTGCTGGCCGCGCTGGCCTTCGGCGTCGGGCTGGGGGTCGAGGTCGTCGGCAGCCGCACGGGTGTTCCATTCGGCAACTACAGCTACGCCGGGGCGCCGGGCCTGACCTTACTGGGCGTGCCGCTGCTGGTGCCGCTCGGCTGGTTCGCCATGACGCTCGCCGCCGCGCTGCTGAGTCGGGGCCGCGCCTGGCTGGCCGGGCTGCTGCTGGTCGCCTGGGACGTGGGCTTAGAGCCGCTGATGACCGCGCAGAGGTTCTGGAGCTGGAACGACAGCGGCGCCATCTGGGCGGGCGCACCGATCCAGAATTTCGTGGCCTGGTGGGCGGTGGGCGCGGGGCTGAGCTGGGTGTTCAGAGGCGTCGCGCCGGAGCTGTTCGGAGTTGAGGAAGTGGGAAGTGGGAAGTGGGAAGTGGGAAAAGATCAGGCCCCACCTCCTACTCCCTACTCCCTACTTCCTTCTTTCGCCGTCGCTTACCTGATCGAAGCCCTGTTTCTTCCGGCTGGTCTGCTGCTGCTGGGGCTGCCGGGCGCGGCGCTGGCAACGGCAGTGGCGATGGGCCTGATGAGCGCTGTGGTCTTGCGGCAAACGGCGACGGCGGCGCGTTCGGCTCAGGTCCGGCCTGAATGAAGATCGGCTCGCTCGCCGCCTATGAATGGATGGTCCGCACTGCTATCCGGCGCAGCGTCCGAACCGGGCTGCGCGGCGTGTGGGTGCGGGGTGCGGTGCCATCCGGGGGCGCGGTGATCGCGCCGTCGCACGCCTCCTGGTGGGACGGGTACGTGTTGCGCGAGCTGGCCTGGCAGATCGGGCAACCGTTCACGGTGCTGATGACCGGGCGGCAACTGGCGAACTTTCCGTTTCTGCGCTTCATCGGCGCCATCGGCGATCAGGAGTTGCGGCCTGCGCTACGTTCGCTGGGGGCCGGACACTGGCTGCTGGTGTTTCCCGAAGCTCAGATTGAACCGCTGGGGCCGCTTGGAAAACTCCAACCGGGCGCGGCCTGGCTGGCACAGAAAAGCGGGGCGCCGCTGTATCCCGCCGCGCTGCGGGTGGTCATGCGCGGGCAGACGCAGCCGGAGGCGTATTTAAGGTTTGGCGCACCCGTCAGCAGCCCGGAGCTGGAAGAGGCGCTCAGACACGAGCTGAAATTGCTGGACGCCGAGCTGGCCAGCAGCGACCCGGAGCAGCCGCTGGCGGGCTATCTGCGGATGGTGGGCAGCAGAAGCTTCAGAGCTGACACGCCGAGTTTGAGTGCGCGGATGCTGGCCCGGCTGACGAGGGATTGGGTCAAGGACGGTGTGGTCAAGGAAAGGTGATGAACTCCACCGGCACGGCGTCCACCAGCCACACGCCGTTCTCGCTGCGGTAGAACGCATACCCGGCTGCGGCCATCTTCCCGGCCTGAACAGTCAATATGACGGGCGGGCCGCGCCGCTCACCCACCTTGCGGGCGGTGTGCTGATCGGGCGAGAGATGGACGTGGTGACGGTTGCGCTTCGTCAAACCCTCAGCGCAGATGCTGTCCAGGGCGGCGCCCACCGTGCCGTGAAAGAGGACGGTGGGCGGCTGAGCGGCCTCCAGTTCGAGGTCTACCGGGACGCTGTGGCCCTGATTGGCACGAATCTGGGGACCGGTGGCGGTGCCTCGCAGGGCGAAACGTTGCTTGTCGCTCGCCTGCACAACCGCTTCGACCTGTTCGCGGGACGCCTTCAGGTGCGCCAGCAGCGGCTCCAGCGGGGTCCAGCCGCCGGGGAGGAGGGTGAGTCCGGCTTCGTGTGGCGCGTGGCGCAGCAGGTACGAGAGCTGGTGGGAAAGGGTCTTGTCGTTCATGCGTCCACTGTGACGAAGATTCAGCCTGGGCGCATCCGTCAGAGGGCTTAAGCTAACGCCGCTTGATGGCCCTGGGCGACACGACCTTGAAGGCGTCCGCGCCGAATTTGCCGCTGAGTTCGAGGAGGAGCGCGGGGGCGGGGTTTTTAGAACTCCACTGATGCAACTTGGTCTGGTCACGGTAAGGTTCGAGCGCTTTTTTGAACTCTGCCACACTAGAGACGAGCTTGAAGTTGCTGGCGTCGTTGTCTATGCGGAATTGGATAGCACCCGCCTGGGCCTGGTTGATGTTGGTCATCAACATGATGTTGCCGCCGTCGAGTTTTTTGCCGTCCGCGTCGATGTTATACCAGTCGTTGAAAGTGGCGGTGACCATCGCGTAGATGTGATTGGCGGCCAGCGGACCGGAGAAGGCGACTTCTCCTGTGTTGCCGTTGGGTTCCAGGCTCCGAAAGGGGTCACTGCCGTAGCCCATACCCGCCCCTACCGTCGGCTGATAGAAACTGTTGAGTACACGCCAGTCGTCCGCTTCGAGTTGAATCTTGGCGGCTCCGATGTTCAGGGTCGGATTCTTCCAGCCGCTCAGGCGCAGATCAGCGCCCGAATCCCGAATGCCGGTAATGAGCGAATCGGCGCGAAGATATGTTCTTCCGCCCAGAGTCAGGCCCGGCTTGAGCCACCAGTGTGTATCGAGCGATGGCCTCGGCGCGGTGACGCCTGGCAATCTAATGGTGGCGTTGTCGGCTGGGCCGCTGATCTTCCCGCCCGCCTTCTCGATACTCGCCTTGAATTGCTCGAAATCGAGATACCCAGTCGCCCCACCTTCCTGGCTGTAACTGTAAATCCCCTTCACCTGCGCCAGCCCTTGCGGCAGCGCGGCGAACAGCACCGTGGCCATCAGCAGTCCCAGCGCCCCAGTTTTGCCCACCGCCGGGACGGTATGCACGCCCAACATCCCCACGCTGACCTGCTCCGGGGCACCGAGTTCGCGCAGAACCTGGCGCTCGGCCTCATCGGCGCTGAGGTTGCCCAGCCGGAGTTCGGCCACGCGCTCGCCGAGGTGGCCCGCCAGTTCGGCCCGCAGCTCGCGCCGCGCCCGGCCCCACAGCCCCCGCGTGGCCTGCTTCAGATAACGCTCAGTCGGTTTCATAGGCCACCTGCTTTGAGATTCCACAGCTTGCCGAGCTGCGTGCTGAAGGTCTGGAAGTCGCGCTGACGGGCCTGCAACTCGCGCCCACCGCTCCCCGTGAGGGTGTAGACCTTGACCGGGCTGCCACTGCGCGGGGCGGTCTGAAACTCGCCGCGCACGAAGCCCGCCTTCTCCAGCCGGTGCAGCGCCGGGTAGAGGCTGCCGACCTTCAGATCGAAATAGCCGCCCGTGGCGTCCTGGGCGAGCTTGCTGATCTCCAGGCCATATTTGGGTTGGCCCTGCAAAATGCTCAGCAAGATCAGGTCGAGGTGGCCGCGCAGCAGGTTGGGGTCGGGCGAGTTGGGGAGTGGTGAAGTCATGGATGAAACCTCCTTATATCGGATTACTATATCGCGTTCCTATACATTAGACTTCTCCGGCTCCAACGTCAAGGCTTGGGGGGTGTCCACCGCGCGGGTTTGTACTGCCAGGCAAAGCTTCGTCCCATCCGGCTACCATGCTCACCAAGAGTCTTGCTTGACAAGTATCCGAACCGCCCCTATCTTGCAGAGCATGAATCCACTCAAATCTGGCACGATCGATCTGGTGCTGCTCTCAGCTCTGCGAGACCGCCCGCGCTACGGCCTGGAGATTCTGGACCACATCAACGAGCGCAGCGGCGGCCTGTTCGACATGAAGGAGGGCAGCCTGTATCCGGCGCTGCACCGGCTGGTCAAGGCGGGCTGGGTGGACAGCGAGTGGCAGCCGAGCCAGAAGGGCGGCGCCGCCCGCAAGGTCTACCACCTGACCGACAGCGGCCTGGG
>NZ_JANYGJ010000130.1 GCF_025362455.1 Deinococcus sp.
CGGCAAGGCGCTGAGCCCGGACGGGCGCACGGCCCTGAGCGTCGCCCAGATTCCACTGGCGGCGGCGGCCAGGCCGGTGCTCTCAGGGGTGCGGCAGTACGTCGGCGCCTTCAATACGCCTGCCTTCAGCGTGCGGGTCACGGGCGGCCAGGCCATCGCCGAGGACTTCACCGCCTTCGCCGAGGGCGATACCAAGCGCAGCGAACTGACCGCCCTGCCGCTGACGGCCCTGGTGCTGCTGTTCGTATTCGGGGCGCTGGTGGCGGCGGGGCTGCCGCTGGTCATCGGGCTGCTGAGCATCACCACCGCGATGGCCGGGCTGTACCTGCTGACGCTGTTTATTCCGACCAGCACCTTCGCCCAGAGCATCATCACGCTGGTGTCGCTGGGCGCCGGAATCGACTACGCCCTGCTGATGGTCAACCGCTTCCGGGAAGAGCTGGTACGGACTGGTCAATCGGGAAGGGACGGTGCCGAGCGGGCCGCCTACCGCACCATGCTCAGCGCCGGGCGCAGCGTGGCCTTCAGCGGCCTGACGGTGGCGATGGCGATGGCGGCCCTGCTGCTGCCGCCCATCGCCTTCGTGCGCAGCCTGGGCATCGGCGGGGTGTTGGCGGTGCTGTTTACCGTGCTGGCCAGCCTGACGGTGCTGCCCGCCCTGCTGACCCTGCTGGGCGAGTGGGTCAACGTGCCCCGGCTGCGGCCCCGCTGGCGAGCGCTGGAATTCGGCCAGAGCGCCCGCGAGAGTGCCCTCTGGACCGCGCTGGCCCGCCGCGTCACGGCCCGGCCCGGCGCGGCGGTGCTGCTGTCTGCGGCGTTTCTGGTGGTCCTGGCCCTGCCCGCCCGCCAGATGCACATCGGCTACGCGGGCGCCTGGGGCCTGATCGAAGGCGTGGAATCCCGCGACGCCCTGAGTGCGGTGCGTGACCTCGGCGCCGGGGGGCTGCTGTCACAATTCGAGGTCGTGCTCGATCTGGAAGGCAAGCGCTACGGCCCGGCAGACCGCGCTCCCTTCCGCCAGGTCGTCGCGCGGGTGCAGGCGCTGCCGGGCGTGCGGGCGGTCATCAGTCCCTTTGTCAGCGGGCCGCTCGTGAATGGGCAGGCGGCGGGCGCCTCGCTGAACGATCTGAACACCCTCAACCGCCGCAGCTTCAGCACCGACCGGACGCTGCTGCGCTTCACGGTCATTCCGGCGACTTACCTGCGTGCCGACCAGATCGACGCGTTCGAGGCCAGGCTACGCGCCGCACTCGACCGCTCCGGCTACGTCTACACCCTCGGCGGCGCCCCGGTGGGCGAGCGCGAGTTCAGCAAGGCGATCACCGGCGCCATTCCCACCGCCGTCGCCGCCGTGTTCGCGGGCACCTTCGTGCTGCTGATGATCGCCTTTCGCAGCCTGTTCATTCCGCTCAAGAGCATCATCATGAACAGCCTGACGGTGCTGGCGGCGTATGGGGTCGTCACCTGGGTCATTCAGCTCGGCCACGGCGCGGCGCTGCTGAACGTGCCAGGCGATACCGGCGTGCTGGACGCCAGCCTGCCGCTGCTGCTGTTCTCGGTGCTGTTCGGGCTGAGCATGGACTACGAGATCTTCCTGCTGAGCCGCGTGCAGGAGGAATACCACGCGCTGCTGCCCGACCCTGGCGCCAACGACGAGGCCGTCGTGCGGGCCGTCGGGCGCACGGCCCGGATCATCACCAGCGCCGCCGTCATCATGCTGATCGTCTTCGCGGCCTTCACCTTCGGGCGGGTCGTCGCCAACAAGAGCATCGGCCTGGGCCTGGCCGTCGCCATCGTGCTCGACGCGACCATCGTGCGCCTGGTGCTGGTGCCGGGGCTGCTCAAGCTGGCGGGCAAGTGGAACTGGTGGCTACCCGGTTGGCTGGACCGGTTGTTGCCGCAGGTGAAGATGGACCACTGATGAAGGCAAGGTTTACATATTACTCATTTCTTGGTATGATCTTCATTAAGCATACAAGGAGATAAGATGAAGAATCACTCACCGCTCACCGCTCACCGCTCACCGCTCGAAGCTGGTCCTCTGCTCTCTAGCCCTCATCCTGGCGTCTTGTGGACAAGTGACCCAACCGCTTGACAGCAGTGGCAGCGAAAAGCCTGTTGGCTACCTGGCAGACGCGACGCCAGTGCCGCTTGCCGTTGCAGAGTTGGTAGGTTTGCGCAATCTCACTGAAGGCGGGCTGAGCGCTCAAGGCGTGGGCAAGCTGTACTCTAAGAGCTTGCTCGCCGAGGATTTCGACGGAACCCCATTTTTCTACGTCATTTTCACCGCTCAAAGCCCCGTCGACGATCTGTACCGCGTTGGTCGTGGTTTGAAAAAACCTGAAAAGCCAGAAAACTTCGGCATCAATGATATGCAATTCCAGTTTATCGGCGCCAGTTCTGCTCGCGGCGAGGTCACGGCTTCTGGCAACGGCGCTGCATTTCTGAAGCAGCTTGTTCTAGCTGTCGACTCCGTGGGAGAGGGTAAGATCAAAAGATTTGTGGCACCGGATTCAGTGAATTTACTGATTCAAACTAAAGACAATAGATACTGGGATGTCAGAGGTTCCGCGTGGCTCACGCCTGATACCGTCGAAATTCTCAAATCGCGTTACGCGCAAATGGTCGATGCGAATGCACAAATCTCCAAACAAAATACAGCCACATGGAGCAATAATGCACAGCAGTATTCTATTCTGACTGACAATGCGATCTCAGAGCAAGGCATCTCGCGTTTCGGGCTAGATTACTCCCTGGTTTCCAGAAACATCAACAAATCTGGACTGGTTTTCGCAAAAACCGGAAACGGTATGACTAGCCAATTCACCAACGCAAATCTCAGACTCACAAATAATTCGTATACAAGTGGATACACCCCCGAACAGTGTGGTGGCTGGGGATTATGGTATTCATGCACAATCAACTTTGATTGGAAAATGAACTACTTCAGCGGAGCTGCTGGCGCTTACGGTCAAACCGCGTTTACTATGGGCCAGCCTTCAAGTTCATATCAAAATTACACTGTGAGCAACGGGTCTTCGAATGTGATTGGTTGTACTAACGCCACCATCCTTTCTGCAATGGGAATAGCCAATTACTATTACAGTGAACCTATTCCTGGTGTGAGTAATGGGTACGACAGCGTGCAAAATGCAGCTCATACAGTTGGTAGCGTTCAGTATGTTTACGGTAGACCTGGTGCTACCGGCTACAACAGTCTCGTTGCAGCAGCGGGAAGTTCTGGCTCAGGTCCGATCAATGGGATCTATACAAATACTGGCACATTTCCCAACGACACCTGGATTACAAATACTAACAACTGGTTCACATCTAATTCTATTCCATTGAAAGTCAATGGCGTTTTTAGAAACACTGTGACCGGGACTGCATACCCAATGAATTACTGGATGTTTACTGAACTTCAGAACCGGGCGGGATATGCTCCAATTATTGCTCACTATGCTGTCAACCCTTCAGCTAGCGGAGTTGTCGGGTATCACTCGTCAATAATTACGGCAGCTAAAGGTACTAGAAAAACGCAATCAGTTGGTAGCATCGCTGATATTTTTGTTAGCACCCCTGATCAGCCTGGCTACTACTCGTCTATTACAGATGCCTTCACTCCTATGGGTGGCATCTCGATTGTTGACAAGAAGTGATATGAAGAGTAAATTCATATGCTTAACTCTACCGCTGCTTGGTATACTTACGTCTTGTCAGTCAATTGTATCGACTCCTAGACTAGTATTAGGAAATTTAACTCTGAAAATCTCAGCTAGTCTTATCGAGACTTGTCAGAGTATTATCCTCAGCGACCCAAGTAAAATCAAGCAAGATTTTAAATTTAGCATCACTGCACTCGATAGCAGTAGAAAAACTGTTGGATATTACCCCAACCCAGAGTCTAATGAGATAAATTTCAAGGCGGTCGATCAATACGGACTGTCATATATAATTCAAACTAACACCACATCTCAGCGCATCTCTCTTATTTTTAGATGCATAGCGAAAAATACGGAGGTGAAGAAAGATTTTTTGATCGCTCAAGATGCCAACGGCAATAACACTGAAGACACCAGATTATTGCCCATCGACCTCAACTTCTGAATATTAAAGTGGTAGTAACCTCTTTAGAGAGGTTGAAACGGACGAGTTAAAGTTAGTAGAAGGTAAGAAGCACTTTTCACTACGCTCTGATGTGTATCTTCCGGCACTTGAAGCCTCTCAAGAAGAATTTCAGTGTATACGTAGAAAGATTAAAGAAGCCGGATTTGCTACCGTGCAAGGTCGGTGATTTAAGCTTACAGTTACCGTAGTATGCTAATAGAGTCGTAAAATCATGAGTGTTAGGAAGGTGCAGAATTGCCTTCCTAACACTCATGATTTTGTCGTGCCGTTTGTTTTCCCTGCACTCCACACAACCCGCGCACCGCCTCCCGCACCCCTCCCCTCAAGGCAGCGGCCAGCGCACCGTTCCCACTTCATCCGTGCGCCAGACCTTCACGCCCGCCGCCTGGAGGCGCTCCAGCACCTGCGGGTTGGGGTGGCCGTAGCTGTTGCGGCCCACGCTGATGATGGCGTTCTTGGGCTGGGTTTCCTTCAGGAAGGCGTCGCCGCTCGAAAATCGGCTGCCGTGGTGGGCGGTCTTCAGGACATCCAGTGGCCCCACGCCGAGCTGGCCCTCAAGGGGGTCGGGCAGGTCGCCCAGAAAGGCGGTGCGGAAGGTGGGTGTCTCCAGCCGGATGACCACGCTGTTGTCGTTGTCGGCCCCGGACCAGGTGTCGCCGGGCGGCCACAGCACGGTCAGCAGGGCGGGAGGCACCGCCAGCGAGTCGCCGCGCGTCACCTGGCGCACCGGCACGCCGCGTTCCTGGGCTGAGCGCAGGAGCATGCCCAGGTTCGGATCGTCCTTGCGCTGGCCGATCCACAGCTCGCCGACCCTGATACCGCGCATGACGCTGGTGAGCCCCTCGATGTGGTCGGCGTCGGCGTGGGTCGCCACCATAATGTCGATGGAGCGTACGTTCAGGGCACGCAGCGCAGGCAAGACCGTCCGGGCACCCACGTCGTAGTCGCCGCGTGGGGTGCCGCCGCCGTCGATGAGCATGTTCAGGCCGGGAATGCGAATCAGGGTGCTGTCGCCCTGGCCTACGTCAAGGTAGACGATCTCGCCCGCAGGCCGCAGCCGGGAGGGCAGCGCAGTGGCCAGGCCGCCGATCAGGGCACACAGCGGCAGCACCCACAGCGGCAGGCGCCGCAGCAGGGTCAGCACCAGGGCCGCCGCGAAGACCGCGTAGGTCGCGAAGCCCGCCGGACTGACGGTGCCCCAGCTCAGCACCGGAGCGTGTCCGAAGACTTCCACGACCTTCAGCAGGGCGCTCGCCAGCGGCCCCAGCAGCGCATTGACCGGCGCGGCCAGCGGTCCCAGCAGCCCGGCCAGGTAGCCCAGCGGCACCAGCACGGCCATGATCGCGGCGGCGGCCAGATTGGACAGCAGCCCCAGCAGCGGCCACTGCCCGAAGGTGTGCAGCACGATCGGCAGCGTGGCCAGTTCGGCGCAGGGCGTCGCCACCAGCGCCAGGCGCAGCCACAGCGGCCAGGCGGCGGGCAGCAGCGCCGCGACCCGACCCGAAAAGCTCAGCCCGATGACGGCCAGAAAACTGAGCTGAAAGCCCACATCGAACAGCCAGCCCGGCTGATACAGCAAGCTGGCGATGGCCGACAGGCCCAGCACGCCGTAAAGGTCGAGCTGGCCGCGTCCCAGCCACAATGATGCCAGCACCAGGCCGCCCATCAACACGGCGCGGGTGATGCTCGGTGAGCCGCCCACCAGCCACCAGAAGCCCAGCAGCGCCGCCAGGAGCAGCGGATAGCGGACCCAGCTCAGCCGCAGCGGCAGCACCCTGGCCAATAACCAGGTCAGCGCCGCCACCAGCAGGGCCACGTTCTGACCGCTCAGGGCCATTAGGTGCGCCAGGCCCGCCCGCGTGAAGGCGTCGCGGACGTTCAGGCCGTCACTGAACTGCGCCTGGGTAATGTCGCCCCGCTCGCCCAGCTCCACCGCCCGCAGCAGGGCCGACTGCTGGGCGCTGAGGTTCACGCTGAGCCCCTGCCGGAACCAGCCGCGCACGCCGCCCTCCGCCTGTGAGCGCCGCACCTCGGCGCCGACCAGCACCGCCCGCACGCCCTGAATTCTGAGCCAGAAGGCCGCATCGAAGCCGCCGGGAATGCGCCGCCCGTCGGGCCGCACCAGTGAGCCGCGCACGCTGAGCTGGCCGGGCGGGGTCAGCGGTTTGGGGGCCAGCGCTACCGGTGCGTCGGGATCACTCAGGTGCAGCAGTTGTCCGTCCCAGTAACCGCTGAGCGTCAGCGTGGCGCCGATCCAGGGCGCGAGGCGGTCCGGGGCGTTCCACCACTGACCCTCACGCCAGAAACCCAGCAGGGCCAGCAGCGCACAGGCGCCCAGCAGCCCGGCCCGGCCAAGCAGATTTCGCCCCGTCCAGACAGCCAGCAGCAGCGCCAGCGCCAGCACCGGCAGGCCCCACGGCGAGCCGAAACCCAGCAGCACAGCGCCGATCAGCGAGAGCGCGGCGGGCACCGGGTAGACCGGCGGCGTCCAGCCTCGCGCCGCAGCCTGAGCCGGGCTTTTGATTCCAGCTCCGGGCGCACCTTGAGCCAGATCAGGGGTCAGCCAGGGCGCCGTCACCTCAGAACTTCACGAGCTGCGCGAGTCTGGCCAGCATCTTCGGCCCCACCCCCGGCACGGCGTCGAGGTCGCTCAGGCTGCGGTAGGGCCGCGCCGCTCTGAGCCGGGCCGCGAAAGCCGGACCCACGCCGGGCAGCGCTTCGAGCTGCGCCTCGGAGGCGGTGTTCAGGTTCAGGCGCCCGGAAATCAGCGGCTGGATGCTGGGGGTGCTGGCGAATTCAGGCGCCGCCCCGGTGCTCAGGGGCGCCAGGGCCACGTGACTGACGCTGGGGACGCGGGGCGAGGCGCTCAGATTCGGGTACAGCGCCCAGCCGCCGCAGCCGAGTGCCAGCAGGGTGAGCAGGCCCGCTGCCCGGCGTTCACCCCGGTGAGAAGCACTCAGCGGACGGCGGGGCCGGAACGCCGCCGAAGGGTCGATCACCGAGCGGTCCACCACCGAGCGGTCCACCGAAAACGACCCGGCACCCTGACGTGAAGGTTCTGACATAATCCACCGTCCTCTGTGAAGTCTGACACAATTTCTGCGATACGTTCTGCGGCTGAGCCGAAGCTGCGGATCAGGTGCCCGGTCTCTCACGCGGCGGGAGCCCGCCCTGCGCCTGCAAGGCGACGACAGCTCCGACCACCTCGGCGTCGAAGAGGGTGCCGGAATGCTGGTGAAGGTAGTCGGTGGCGGCCTCCAGGCTCCAGGCGGCTTTGTAGGAGCGCGTGCTCAGCAGGGCGTCGAAGGCGTCCACCACCGCCACGATGCGTCCGGCCTGGGAAGCCTGGGCGCCGAGCGCACCGGCGGGGTAACCGGAGCCGTCCCAGCGCTCGTGGTGCGAGAGGGCCACCTCGGCGGCCAGTTTCAGCAGCGGCGAGGTGCTGTGGTCCAGCAGCCGGGCGCCCAGGGTGGTGTGGGTCCGCATCAGGGTCCATTCGGCCTCGTCCAGCGCCCCTTTTTTGAGCAGCACGGCGTCGGGAATGGCCAGCTTGCCGATGTCGTGGAGCCGGGCGGCCAGACCCAGGTCGTGGGCCCGCGCCTGTTCCCAGCCGAGTTGCCTGGCCACGCAGGCGCTGGCCTCGCCCACCCAGAAGGCGTGGAGTCCCTGCGGCGCGTCGCGGCACTCGGCGGCGGAGGCCAGCAGGAGGGTCATCTCGGCCTGGGTGGCTTCGAGCTGGGCGGTGCGCTCGGCCACCCGGCGCTCCAGGCGCGAGCCGCGAGCCCGCTGCAACTCGGTTTCCTGGCGGCTCCCCTCCAGGTCCAGCCGGGCCGAGACCTCCTGAGCCCGCGCCAGGCTCTGGGCGCGGCCCAGGGTGACGCTCAGGTCGTGGTAGGCGTGGTGGTAGTCCAGGGCGGCCCGCAGGTCACCCGCCGCCTCGGCCAGCGAGCTGAGCAGTTGCAGCGCGGGCACCTCGGTATACGGGCTGGCACTTCGGCGCGACAGACCCAGCGCCTGCCGGGCCAGCTCCTGTGCTGATTGGAGCTGGGCGAGCTGAAGCGGTTCTGGTTGGACCTGAGCCGATTGAGCCTGAGCCGATTGGACCTGAGCCGATTGGACCTGAGCCGATTGAGTCCGAGCCCCCACGCCCTGGGCCGCCGCCAGCCGGGCCTGACCCAGCCGCACCTGGGCCATCAGATTGAGGTCGCTCAGGCGCTCCAGGCCCTGATAACTCTGCTCGAACAGGCTGGCGGCCAGCTCGGCGTCACCGCCCAGGGCGCAGGCGTGCGCCAGCCAGCCCTGGGCTTGGGCGTTCAGCGAGGCGTCTGCGAGTTCGCGGGCCATGCCCACGGCTTCCTCCAGGTTATGCCGGGCAAGGCGGACCACCGGCACCGGCTGGCGCAGCCGCAACCTCCCCACCGCCAGCAGGGTGCGGCACAGCCCGGCCTGGTCGCCCAGCTCGCGGCGCAGGCTCAGGTTGGTCTCCAGGTGCTCCAGCGCCCAGCCCAGGTCGCCCTGGCGGGCGTGCGAGTCGGCCAGGTCTTCGAGAATATCGATGATGCCGGGGGCGTCACCCGCCTGGCGCATCAAGCTCAGGGCCGTGCCCAGGTGCTCCTGCGCCTGAACGGGCGAGAACAAAATGGCCTGGGCGTGGGCGGCCTGCTGCCACAGCCGGGCCTGCTCGCTCAGCTCGGCAGCCGGGCAGAGTGAGGCAGCCTCCAGAAACGCGTTCAGCGCCGCGTTCGGCTGACCGTCGAGCAGCAGCAGTTCACCCTCGCGCCGCAGGGCGCAGCGCAGCGCATCTGGGTCGTTGGCCGCCCGCGCCGCGAGGGCGCTTCGCCGCACGCCTTCGAGCGCCGCCGAAAAGGAGTGCGGGACTTCTCCTGCCAGAGCGGTCATATGAATGCATCATGAACCTCTCTGCGGCGGATTGCTGTAGCCCTACACGCCAAGTTAGGGGCCGGAGTCCCCCCGAACCATGAAGGCGGCGGGGCCACCAGCTACAAAGGCGGCGGAGCCGCCAGGTCACCCTGGCAGGCGCCGTTGGGTAGACTGAGCGCCATTCACCGTCGGCATCAACTACCGTCAGCAGCCTCAGCAACAGATCGGTCCAGGCGCCGCGCTCTGGCCTGATTGCCCCTGCCGGGGGTTGGAAGCGCACTGATCCGGCGCGGTAACCTGACCGGGTAGCCCCATTGGCAGCCCCATTGGCAGCCGCATTGATAGCCACACCCAGTCGCCATGCCGAGCAGACCGCTGCCAATAGAGCGCCAAGGAGAAAGCCCATGCACAGCACCATGATGGACGTGCCGATGCTCATTCCCGCCATTCTGGAGCGTGCCCGCAGCCTGTTTGCCGGGCGGGAGGTGGTCAGTCTGCTGGCCGTGCCGGGGGCGGACGGCAAGCCCGCGCCCAGGGCCTACCGAACCACCTACGGCCAGGTGGCAGACCGCGCCCTGCGGCTGGCCAGTGCGCTTCAGGCCGCCGGGGTACAGCCGGGCGAGCGGGTCGCCACGCTGGCCGTCAACAGCTACCGCCACCTCGAAGCCTACCTGGGCATTCCCAGCATGGGCGCCGTGCTGCACACCATCAACATCCGCCTGCATCCCGATCAACTGTGCTGGATCATCAGCGACGCCCAGGACCGGGTGCTGTTGATCGAGAACCTGTTCGCGCCGCTGATTCCGCTGATCGCGGCCCGGTGTCCGAGTGTCCAGAAGTTCGTGGTGCTGGGGCCGTTGCCTCCCAACCCTGATGGACACCGCCCGGACGGCGTGCAGGACTACGACGAATGGATCATGTCGCATCAGCCCATGTCCGGCTACCCCGACATGCAGGAGACCGACGCGGCGGGTATGTGCTACACCTCCGGCACCACCGGCAACCCCAAGGCGGTCACCTACTCGCACCGCTCGACCTGGCTGCACAGCCTGGCCTCGGCGCCCAAGGACATGCTCAACGTCGGCCAGGCCGACAGCGTGCTGCCCATCGTGCCGATGTTTCACGTCAACGCCTGGGGGCTGCCGTATACCTGCGCGGTGTTCGGGGCCAAGCTGGTCTTCGCCGGGATGTTCGCCGACGGCCCGACCCTGGCCCGGCTGATGCAGGACGAACGGGTCACCATTCCGGCGGGCGTGCCGACGGTCTGGCTGAACCTGCTGACCGAACTCGACCGCGCCCGTGAGGCCGGGACGCCCTACGACCTGTGCGTCGAGCGGCTGGTGGTGGGCGGCTCGGCTGCGCCGGAAGCCCTGATCCGGGCCTTCCGGACGCGCCACGGCCTCAAGATGACCCAGGCCTGGGGCATGACCGAAACGCACCCGCTGGGCAGCGTCAGCACCACCCCGCCGGACGTGGACGCGCTCAGCGACGAGGGCTTTGCCCTGAGCGCCAAACAGGGCACGGCGGTGCCGCTCACCGAGCTGGAGATCGTCGGCGAGGCCAACGAAATTTTGCCCCACGACGGGCGCAGCATGGGCCGCCTGCTGATCCGTGGCCCCTGGGTCACCGGCAGCTACTACGGCGGCGAGGGCCAGGGCAGCTTCCTGAGCCTGGGCGGCTTGCCGTGGTTCGATACCGGTGACATCGCCACTATCGACGGGCGCGGCTTCATGCACATTCAGGACCGGGCCAAGGACCTGATCAAGTCGGGCGGCGAGTGGATTTCCAGCGTGGACCTGGAAAACGCCCTGATGGGCCACCCGGCGGTGTTGCAGGCGGCGGTGATCGCCATTGCCGATCCCAAGTGGGACGAGCGCCCGCTGGCGGTGCTGGTGCTGCGCCCCGGTAGCGCCTCGCCGGATCACACCGAGCTGAGCGCCTTCCTGGCGCCGCGTTTCGCCCGCTGGTGGCTGCCCGACGCCTACGAGGTGGTCGAGGCCATTCCGGTGGGCGCCACCGGCAAATTTCTGAAACGCGAATTGCGCGAGCAGTTCAGGGGCTACGTCGCCACGGTGCGCGAACCTTGAGGCAGTCTTTGAGATGTACCGTCCAGGTGGCTGCGCCGCTCTAGAGCAGATGTCATAAAAAGACCCTTTTTATGGCCGAGCGGAGCGAGTAGTGTTGACTGAGCAAGGCGCAGAATGGAGGCGCGGGGAGGCTGTTTTCCCCGTGGCGTCATTCTGCGTCCTGCTCTAGACTCCAGGCATGACTGTTTCTGTCCGGCGCGTGACCGACCCTGCCGACCCCGCCCTGGTCGCCTTCGGGCACCTTCAGGAGGCGGTGTATTACCAGCCGGAGATGCTGATTCCGGCCAGCTATTTCGGCCAGATGATCGCAGGCCAGGCCGGGCGCCGCAACGTGATTCTGGTCGCGGAGCAGGGCGGCGAGGTCGTGGGCGGCACGCTGTTTCACCTGCTGGTCGCGGCGGCCTTCAGCTCGTTCATGGGCGTGAGCCGCTCGGCGCGGGGCAGTGGCGCGGCGAGGGTGCTGCATCAGGCTCGGCTGGACATCGTGCGCGGGGCGGGCGGCGCAGGCGTGTTCGCCGACGCCGTACACGTTTCGGCCCTGAACGTCGAGGAATTGGCCGCCGAAGAAAAGGTGGGCAGCGACCCCACGCAGCGGCGGCTCAAGCTCGGCGGCCTGGGGTTTTTCACCGTGGACGCGCCGTACTGGCAACCCGTGGGCGGCCCGGACGGTGGCCCGCTGACCGATCTCGACCTGCTGTACTGCCCGCTGGAGCCGGGCAAGACCGTAGCCCTCTCGCTCGTGACCCGCACGCTGGAGACCTACTGGCAGGGCTGGCTCGGCCCCGAACGCGCCGCCTTGGAGGCCCAGGCGCTGGCCGAGCGCACCGGCCACGACCCGGTGGACCTGTTGAGCGCCGACCAGCGGCCCAGGGCGTTTGCGGTCTGAAATGCGGGCGGTCTGAGCATGGCGCTCAGCCTGCAAGCGCTCCACGCCTGGTTGCGGCGGCGACTGGGCGAGGCCGAGGTGCGCAGAGGGGGCAACGGTCCTGTTAATGGTCTGGCCCTGGCCCTCGACCCGGTGGACCTGCCGCCAGCTTTGAACGCCGACGCCGTGTTTCTCCACCGGGCGAACCGACTGGGCGACGCCTTCCCCGGCCTGGCAGTCCTCAATTCGCACGACGGCTTCGATCTGGCGCTGACCACCGGCCCGAACCTGGCGCTGGCGATGCGGCTGGGTTGGCAGGACATCCGGCCTGTGGAGTTGGAGCGGGCGTCGGGCCTGAGCGCAGGTGCCGTAGCGCGACTGGGACAGCTTCGTTGCCGTGCTGAGCGCTGAACTGGGCGGCTTCGACCAACTCCAGCGCCCCCGCGAGCCTGAACCGGGCCGCGCCGCGCTGATGAACGCCATGCGCCCGGAGCTGCTCCGCGCCGCTTTCGAGCAGGGTGTGAGCGTCTACGTCACCGGCCAGATGCGGCCCGGTGCCCTGGGTACGGCGCGTGAACTGGGGATGGGTGTGATCGCCCTGGGCCACCGCCGCAGCGAGGAATGGGGGCTGAGGCAACTGGCGCGTGAGTTGGAAGTGGCCTTTCCGGAGCTGAGCTGCGCGGTGTATCCGTAAGCCGAGGTGTCACTGAAAGTCGTCACCCTGAGCGCAATGAAGGGTCTATTGAAGTCGCGCCTCAGTGAACTGAAAATGCTACTGGATTCATGTCCGAGCCCTCGAAAACGGTTGTTTTGTCCAACCCGAAAACCTTAAAGCTGAATTCTCCGTTAGATCTTATAAATTTCCGCCTGAGCACAACGAAATGGCCATTTCGTTGTGCTCTTCGCTGTACCCAGGATGACGACGTTTTTCGTCCGGTCCAATGCAAAAGCCGCGCCCCACACTGGGAACGCGGCTGAAACATTGACCTTCCTTACGCGGCTGGGCTTTCGCCTTGGGCTTCCTCGGCGCCGCGCCGTGTCCGGCTGGGGCGCTCGCTGGGCGTCTCGGTGGTGGCTGGTGCGGCAGCAGGAGCTGTCACTGGAGCGGCGCCGCTCGGCACGCCGATTCTCGCCAGGGTTTCGCCAAAGGCCCGCATGGCGTCGCTGCCCTCCAGCTCGGCGACGGCGCGGGTGTTCAGGGCACCCAGCTCCTCGCGGGTCACGGCGTACTCGCTGGCGTCGTGCCCCTTGAGGCCGCGCAGCACGCTGTAGGCGCTCTCGGCGGCGATCACGGCGCCCTTGCTGGTCTGGATGACCGCCGCGCTGTCCATCCCCGATCCGATCAGGGTGATGTTCTCGGCGGAGACCATCGTCACCCGGTCGCCGCGCTCCTCCATGTGGGCGGCGAGTTGCAGCAGCCCGCGCAGGTGGAGCATGTTCTGAAACAGGTCCAGGTGCGCGGTCATCGCGCCCGCTTTCTTCAGGAGGTTTTCCATATCTGTATTATTATGATAGAAGCGTAATTGTCAAGTGCAAGTTCTAATCATGACGCAGGGCGAAGCGGGCATGTTCGGTATAGATGCCGCCTGGCACGACTTTTTTGAATAAAACCAGCTCGGCGGCGGTGAAGCGCAGTGGCGCCGCGTCCAGCTCGCTAAAGGTCTGCCGGGCCTGCGTCAGCGCCTCGGTCCAGCTCACGGCCAGGGGTCGCCAGCTCAAAGTGATGCTCAGGTGCGGGTGGTAGTTGGCCAGATCGAACTGGCCCGGCGCACCGCCTTGCGTCCGCACCAGGTCGTCGTGGATGGGTCGGAGGCCGGGTGCAGTGGGCGTCAGGAAGATGACCCGCGAGCCGAAGCTGCCCACGCCGCCGAGTTTGATCTGAACCGGGCGATGCCGGGCCGCCACCGCTCTGGCCAGCGTTGCCCAGTCGGCTTCGGGCCGAATGTTGGGGGCCAGCAGCGTGATGTGCGGCGGCGTCATGACGTGACCGAGCCGGGCCTGGAACTCCACCACGCGGGCGGCGAAGTCGGGCGGCGGCGTGACGGCGAGGAAGAAGGTGGGGGCCATGCGTTCAGCCTAAACTGAAGCCATGCAAATCCTGGTGCTGGGCGGTACGCAATTTGTCGGGCGTCACATGGTTCAGGCGCTGCTGGAGCGCGGCCACAACGTCACCACCTTTACGCGGGGCCAGACAGCCGACAGCCTTCCACCGGAAGTCTTGCGCCTGTACGGGGACCGGAGCGCGGGCGAGCTGTCCAGCTTGCAGGGCCGCACCTGGGACGCCTGCCTGGATGTCAGTGGCTACCTGCCCCGCGTGGTGGAGCAGTCCGCACGCCTGCTGGAAAGAGCGGTGAAGCGCTACCTGTTCATCTCGACGGTGAGCGTGTATGCGGACGGTCAAGCCGAGCCGATCACCGAGGATTCGGCGCTGGAGGTTTTGCCGGACGCGGCCAGCGAGAATATCCCGGCCCACTACGGCGCCCTGAAAGTCGTCTGCGAGGAGCGGGTGCGGGCCATCTACGGCGAGCGGGCCACCATCGTGCGGCCCGGTCTGGTGGCGGGGCCGCATGACCACACCGGGCGCTTCACCTACTGGGCGATGCGAGCGGCCCGTGCTGGCGTGGCGCTGGCTCCCGGCGACGGCCAGGACCCGATTCAGGTCATCGACGCCCGCGACCTGGCAGAGTTCACGGCACATTTGCTCGAACGCGCCACGCCCGGCACCTTCAACGCGGTGGGTGAGCCGCTGCACTACGAGCAGTTTCTGGATGGCCTGGCGGCGGCGCTGGGCACTCACCCGCAGTGGCGCTGGCTCCCCGAAGCGCAGGCGGTGGCCGAGGGACTCCCGATCTACTCGCCCCGCGACCCCGTGCTGGGCATCGTTCCGGCGCGGGCGAAAGCGGCGGGTCTGAAGTTGCGGCCCCTGGCCGACACCGCCCGCGACACGCTGGCCTGGACCCGCGCCGAGCTGGACGCGCCGGGCGCCAGAGGCAGCGGCCCCAGCCTTGAGCGGGAGGCGGAGGTTTTAGCCGGGCTGAGCTGACTTCAGAACTGGACGCGGGTGAAGATCTTATCCAACATGTCGATAATCGCTTGAGCGTCCCTGTCGATGTTAGTCGAGTAGGTTAAGTACGCCAAGCCGCCTTTTTCGTTGATTCGGAAATCAATCTGTGGATCCCAATTACCGATGTTCCGTTCCGTCATCGGGCTCGATATCTTGCCAGTAGGGAGTATCGGGGTCGTTATCACAATTTGGTCTGCTGTACGCTTTACGACGCGATACGGCTCGATGTACCGTCTCTTGCTAATCGTTGGGCCTACCACTGAAATCGCTGTGATAACAGAGTACGCACTGGCTCGGTAGGCGGTGGGTTTGGGCGTCGTCAGGCTACAGGAGCTGAGCAATAGCGGAACCAGCAGAAGCCTCTTTGTGAGTTTCATTTTATTGATGCTAGTCCAGCGGTCTGACAGGGAAAGCACGGCATCGGCGTAGCGCCCGTTCGAATTGCCACCTATCACCCTTGCGCCGCGCCGCGCACCCGCGCTAGTATGCTCCGGTTGGAAACTCTGAGGCTGGCCCTCATTTGGCACAGAGTTCCTGCGGAACGTTTCGCGTGAATGCTGACCACGCGGGAAGAAAATACGCTCAGCGCCCCCGCCCCGGTGGCGGCGCCGAGTCCCGTCTCAAGTACGTCGCTGTCTCAGCACGTTAAGGAGTGATTGCCCTGCCCACCACCCAACAGCTTCTCCGCAAGGGTCGCACCACGTTGCAGAAGAAGAGTAAGGTTCCTGCCCTCAAGGGTAGCCCTTTCCGGCGCGGTGTCTGCACCGTCGTCAAGACCACCACGCCCAAGAAGCCCAACTCGGCGCTGCGTAAAATTGCCCGCGTGCGGCTGTCCAGCGGCTTTGAAGTCACCGCCTACATTCCCGGCGAGGGCCACAACCTCCAGGAACACAGCGTCGTGCTCATTCGCGGCGGACGCGTCAAGGACCTGCCCGGCGTGCGCTACCACATCGTGCGCGGCTCGCTCGACACCCAGGGCGTCAAGGACCGCAACAAGAGCCGCTCCAAGTACGGCACCAAGAAGCCCAAGGCGGGCGCGGCGGCAGCCGGAGCCAAGGGCGCAGCGGGCGGCAAGAAGAAGTAAGTCCGGTCTTCTTGCCCCTCACCTCCCCGGAGGTCAGGCCAATGAAGCAGTAAGTTGACCCACTTGAATTGAAGTAGCTAAGCCGCACCAGAAGAGCGTGTCCACGCTTCCGAAGTGCTCAATCAGTAAGCGCTGCTACCGTCAGTGCTGAAGACCGCCCCCGCGACGAGCGCAGCGGGGCGAACAGAGGGAGACCACATGGCACGTCGCCGTAGAGCAGAAGTCCGTCCGTTGTTGCCCGACCTGGTGTACCAGGATGTCCTGGTCAGCGCCACCATCAACCGCATCATGGAAGACGGCAAGAAGAACCTGGCCAGCCGCATCTTCTACGGCGCCATGAGCGTCGTTCAGGACCGCACCGGCCAGGAGCCGCTGAAGGTCTACAAGCAGGCCTTTGACAACATCAAGCCGCGCGTGGAAGTCCGCAGCCGCCGCGTGGGCGGAAGCACCTATCAGGTGCCGGTGGAAGTCAGCGTCCGCCGCGCCCAGAGCTTGACCCTCAGATGGATGAAGGCCGCCGTGGACAACCGTCCAGAGCGCACCGCCGTCGAGCGCCTCGCCGCCGAAATCCTCGACGCCTCGCAGGGTCGTGGCGGCGCCATCAAGAAAAAAGACGATATCGAGCGCATGGCGGAAGCCAACCGCGCCTACGCGCACTACCGCTGGTAAATCCTGCTCTGAAAACGGCGGCTGGTAGCGGTTTTTCGCTCGGTCGCCGCTTTGCACGGTAAGGGCGTTTCCAGCGCTCCATCCTCCTTTCACCACCTACTCAGGGAGTCAAGATGACCACCAAAGCAAGCAGCGCCTACCTGACCCACTACCGCAACATCGGCATCGCCGCGCACATCGACGCCGGTAAAACCACCACCACCGAGCGCATCCTGTACTACACCGGACGCATTCACAGCATTCAGGAGGTCCACGACGGCGCCGCCACCATGGACTGGATGGAGCAGGAGCGCGAGCGCGGCATTACGATTACCGCCGCCGCCACCACCGCCAAGTGGAAGCGCAGCGGCACCGATCAGGAATACGTCGTCAACATCATCGACACGCCCGGACACGTGGACTTCACCATCGAGGTCGAGCGGTCCATGCGCGTGCTCGACGGCGCCGTGGCCGTGTTCGACTCCTCGCAGGGCGTCGAGCCGCAGTCCGAGACCGTCTGGCGTCAGGCGGACCGCTACGGCGTGCCGCGCATTGCGTTCAGCAACAAGATGGACAAGACCGGCGCCAGCTTCGAGCTGGTCCTGAGCGACATCCGCGAGCGTCTGGGCGCCATCCCGGCCCCGATCCAGTACCCGATGGGCCAGGAAAACGAGTTCAAGGGCATCATCGACATCGTGCGGATGCAGGCCCACACCTACAACAACGACCTGGGCGACGACATCAGCGTCTCGGAGATTCCTGAGCAGTATATGGATAAGGTCCGCGAGATGCGCGTGCAACTGATCGAGGCCGCCGCCGAGGTCGACGAGGACGTGATGGGCAAGTACCTCAGCGGCGAGGAGCCCACCGCCGAAGAACTCATCAAGGCGTTGCGGGCGGGCACCATCGCCAAGAAGATCTTTCCGGTGCTGTGCGGCAGCGCGCTCAAGAACAAGGGCGTGCAGCTTCTGCTCGACGCCGTGATCGACTACCTGCCCAGCCCGCTGGAAGTTCCGGCCATTCGCGGCACCCTGGAAGACTCTACTGAGACCCACGACTTCCCGGCGGACCCCGAAGGTCAGCTCGCCGCCCTGGCGTTCAAGATCATGGCCGACCCCTACGTGGGCCGCCTGACCTTCGTGCGCATCTATTCGGGCACCATGAACAGCGGCTCATATATTTACAACGCCTCCAAGAACAAGCGCGAGCGCGTGGGCCGTCTGCTCAAGATGCACGCCAACAGCCGCGAGGAGGTCACCGAGCTGCGGGCCGGTGAGCTGGGCGCCGTGATCGGCCTCAAGGATTCGGGCACCGGCAACACCCTCATCGGTGACGGCGACGCCCACATCCTGCTGGAGAGCATCGACGTGCCGGAGCCGGTCATCAAGCTGGCCATCGAGCCCAAGACCAAGGCCGACCAGGAAAAGATGGGCGTGGGCCTGCAACGTCTGGCCGAGGAAGACCCCACCTTCCGCGTCGAAACCGACCAGGAGTCCGGTCAGACCACCATCGCGGGCATGGGCGAGCTGCACCTGGAGATCCTGGTGGACCGTCTGCGCCGCGAATACAAGGTCGAAGCCAACGTGGGCGCCCCCCAGGTGGCCTTCCGCGAGACGATCACCCGCGCCGTTGATGTCGAGGGCAAGTTCGTGCGCCAGTCGGGCGGACGCGGCCAGTTCGGTCACGTCAAGATCAAGGCCGAGCCGCTGGAGCCGGGGTCGGGCTTCGTCTTCGAGAACGCCATCGTCGGCGGCACGGTGCCCCGCGAATACGTCAAGCCCGCCCAGCAGGGTATCGAGGAGGCCATGCAGTCCGGCCCGATGCTCGGCTTCCCGGTGGTCGATATGAAAGTCACCATCTACGACGGCTCGTACCACGAAGTCGACTCCTCGGAAATGGCCTTCAAGATCGCGGGCAGCATGGCCCTCAAGGAAGCCGTCCAGAAGGGCGCCCCGGCGCTGCTCGAACCCGTTATGCGCGTGGAAGTCACCGTGCCCGACGACTTCATGGGCGACATCATCGGCGACCTGAATTCGCGCCGTGGTCAGATTCAGGGCATGGAGGCGCGCGGCAACGCCCAGATCGTCAAGGCCTTCGTGCCGCTGAGTGAAATGTTCGGCTACGCCACCGACATGCGCAGCATGAGCCAGGGCCGCGCCAGCTACAGCATGTTCTTCGACCACTACAGCCAGGTGCCGAACAACATCGCCCAGCAGTTGATGAAGAAGTAAGACAGCTAAAAGTCGTGAGCGGGGCCATGCCGGACGGTGTGGCCCCGCTCGCATGTCGTGTTTTGACGGCTGGCCTGTTACGCTGGTCCTATGAAGCCGCAAAAACTCTCCTGGGTTACCATTCCGCTGCTGATCTCGGCCATCCTGAGCGCGTTGGGGCTGCTGCTGATCCCCTTTCTGGGAGCGCTTTTCAACTCTGTCTTCGGGACCATCGCCAAAGATTCCTCCACTTCGGCGGCGGACCTTCAAGGCTTGGGCTTTGCGCGGGTCTTCACCGGGACAACTCTGTGGATCATCTTCTTCTTCAGCCTGGCCTGGACCATCTTTCAGTTCTTCGCCTACCGGGCGCTGAATCAGCGTAAAGACTGGGGCCGTATCTCGGCAGTAGTGATCGCCATTCTCGGCCTGCTGAGTTTCCCGGTGGGTACGGCGCTGGGCGTCTTCATGCTGATCGGCGCCTTCGATCCGGACGTGCAGCGCTACACCTCTGGGCGTCAACTGAGCCAGTAAAACATCAGCCAGCGAGCCGCAGCCGCCGCAGCGGGGCAGGGGAGAGCGCTCCCTGCCTTTGTTTAGTTGCCCCTTGCCATTTGCCAGGACTTCCATTAGGCTATGAAGTCGGTGCGCTGAAAAGCGAAGGCGCAACGTGCCGTGAGGCCGCAGCGGAGGACCTCTGCTCAGGCCCCGGCGGGAATCAACCCAATGTGGACTTTGTTCCACGGAAACCCGATCAAAGGGGCCTACTTTCTTGTCTGGCTTTTTGACCGGGCTTCAGCGGAAGGCAAGCCCACCACTTGGAGGAGTAAGCACATGGCAAAAGGAACGTTCGAGCGCAACAAGCCCCACGTCAATATCGGCACCATCGGTCACGTCGATCACGGTAAGACCACCCTGACGGCGGCCATCACCTTCACGGCAGCCTCGGCAGACCCCAGCATCGAGACCCAGCGCTACGACCAGATCGACAAGGCCCCCGAAGAGAAAGCGCGCGGC
>NZ_JANYGJ010000203.1 GCF_025362455.1 Deinococcus sp.
GTCCAGACGCGCCCGGCCTGGATGCCGCGCCCGAAACGGTAAGCCTTGTTGATGTCGCGGGTCCAGACGCCCGAACCCAGGCCGTACAGCGAGTCGTTGGCGATGGACAGCGCGTCGTCGTCGTCCTTGAAGGTCGTGACCGACAGCACCGGCCCGAAGATCTCCTCCTGAAAGATGCGCATCTTGTTGTGGCCCTCGAAGACGGTGGGCTCGACGTAGTAGCCTTCCGAGAGGTCGCCGCCGAGCAGTGCCCGCTGGCCGCCCGCCAGCACCCTGGCACCCTCCTGCCGCCCGATATCGAGGTACGAGAGGATCTTTTCGAGCTGGTCGTTGCTGGCCTGGGCGCCGATCATGGTCGCCGGGTCGAGCGGGTTGCCCTGCACGATGGCCGCGACGCGCTTGAGGGCGCGCTCCATGAAGCGGTCATAGATCGATTCGTGAACGAGCGCCCGGCTGGGGCTGGTGCAGATTTCGCCCTGATTCAGCGCGAACATGCAAAACCCCTCCAGCGCCTTGTCGAAGTAGGCGTCGTCCTCGTTCATCACGTCGGCGAAGAAGATGTTGGGGCTCTTGCCGCCGAGTTCCAGCGTCACCGGGATGATGTTCTCGGAGGCGTACTGCATGATGAGTCGCCCGGTGGTGGTCTCACCGGTAAAGGCGATCTTGGCGACGCGGGTACTGCTGGCCAGCGGCTTGCCCGCCTCGACCCCGAAGCCGTTGACGATGTTCAGCACGCCGGGCGGCAGGATGTCGGCGATCAGCTCGGCCACCATCAGCAGGGTCGTGGGCGTCTGCTCGGCGGGCTTGATGACCACGCAGTTGCCCGCCGCCAGGGCCGGGGCCAGCTTCCAGGTCGCCATCAGCACCGGGAAATTCCAGGGGATGATCTGCCCGACCACGCCCAGCGGCTCCTGGAAGTGGTAGGCCACGGTGTCGTTGTCGATCTGGCTGATGCCGCCTTCCTGAGCCCGGATGGCGCCCGCGAAATAGCGGAAGTGGTCGATGACCAGCGGCATGTCGGCGGCCATCGATTCGCGCACCGGCTTGCCGTTTTCCCAGGTCTCGGCGACGGCCAGCATTTCCATGTTCCGTTCGAGCACGTCGGCGATTTTCAGCAGCATGTTGCTGCGCTCGGTGACGCTGGTGCGGCCCCATTTCTCGCGGGCGGCGTGCGCGGCGTCGAGGGCCAGCTCGATGTCTTCGGCAGTGGAGCGGGCGACCTGGGTGAACACCTTGCCGGTGACCGGCGACGGGTTACCGAAGTATTGCCCGCGCACCGGGGCGACCCACTTGCCGCCAATAAAGTTGTCGTACTGGGGCTTGAACTGCACCTTGCTACCAGGCGTGTTGGGTTGAGCGTACACCAGCGGTCTATCGATTACCGTCATGCTGTGCCTCCGTGAATTTTGGGTGTCTCAAGTCTAGCGCCGGGGAATCAGAAAGAAGTAAGCGGGGCCGGTTTTTTCCTCCACATCGAACTGACTTTCAGGGCACACGAGCCGGGAGGAGAACCGTTCAGCCATCCGCCTGCTCAGCGTCCCTCACGTCCAGTCGGGAGAGCGCGGCGGCGACGGTCTGTCCGGTCAGCGGGTGCGGGTACTCCGGCGCGATTTCCGAGAGTGGCCCCAGCACAAAGGCCCGTTCCCAGGCGCGGGGATGCGGCAGGGTCAGGCGCGGCGTGTCCAGAATCAGCTCGCCGTACGCGATCAGGTCGAGGTCGAGCACGCGGGCGCCCCAGCGTTCCCGCCGGACCCGTCCGTAGCGGGTTTCCAGATTCAGCAGGGCGCTGAGCAGGGCTTCCGGGGGTAAGTCGGTGCCCAGTTTCAGCGCGGCGTTGAGGTAGTCCGGTTGACCAGGCGGGCCGCCCACCGGAGCCGTTTTATGGAAGCTGGAGACAGCCAGCACGCTGCCGAGCGCCCTCATCTCCCCCGCCGCCCAGTCCAGCGCCGATAGCGGGTCGCCCAGGTTGGCGCCCAGGGCGATCAGGGCCGTCTGTGTCATAACAACTCAGTCACGGCTGGTCTTGAAGCCCAGTCGCCCCGGACTGACCTCGGCACGGCTGAGGTGCAACTCGGCGTAGACGTCCTCGAAGACGCCCGGCAGCGGTGCGTGGGGCTTGTGGACCCGGATGGTCACGGCGCTGAGCAGCGGCTGGGCTTCGAGCAGGGCGCGGGCCAACCGGGCACTCAGGGCTTCGAGCAGCCGCCAGCGCTCACCCTGAATAATGCTGGCGATCAGGTCGTAGACGGCGGCGTAATTGACCGCCTGCGCGAGTTCGTCGCTGATGTCGGCGAAGTCGTAGTGCAGTTCGGCGTCGACGACGAAACGCGCCCCAAAAACAGATTCCTCGGCATACACCCCATGCCGCCCGTGAAACGCCAGCCCGCTGAGAACGACCCTACCCATAGAGCGGTAGTATGCGCCATCGGGGGCGAGGCGAAACCGGGCCTATCCTTTTCGAGTGGCAATCACCCAGGGCAACGAACCCCCCACCCGCTACGCAGGAGCCCCCCTCAAGGGGAGCTGCCTGCGAAGCAGACTGACTCGCAGAGCTGCGCAGCAGAGGGGTGATACCCAGCGTCCCCGTCCAATAGAGAGACACCTCCTGTCCCGCGCACCGCGCACCCCTTCACCCCTTCACCCCTTCACCCCTCCAGCGCCTCCTGCACCCTCAGCCCGCGCCGGTGCCCCAGCACGTCGTGGACGCGCAGCAGGGCGGCGCCGCGCCGGGCGCTGTGCAGATGCAGCGCCAGGCTGGCCGCGTCGCGCGTGTCGGCAGGGGCGTCCGGTTCGCCCGACAGCACGCCCAGCATTCGTTTGCGGCTGGCCCCGATGAGCACCGGCCAGGGACCGGCGGTCAGCTCCGGCAGCGCCCGTAGCAGCGCCAGATTGTGCTCCAGCGTCTTGCCGAAGCCGATGCCTGGATCGAGCAGCACGCCGGGAACGCCAGCCGCCAGGGCACGCGCCGCGCCAGTTCGCAGGAACCCGAAGACCTCGGCCACCACGTCGTCGTAGTGAGGGTTATGGTGCATGATGCGCGGCGTGCCCTGCATGTGCATGAGCAGGGCGGGGGCGCCGTGCTCGGCGCAGACCTGCACCATCCGGGGATCGCGCAATCCCGAAACGTCGTTGACGAGGTGGGCGCCCGCATCCAGGGCGGCGGCGGCGACTTCGGGTTTCATGGTGTCCACACTGATGAGCGCCCCGCTGCCGCAGAGGCCACGAATAACCGGCAGCACGCGGTCCAGCTCAGTCTCGGTGCTGACCGGCTCGGCGCCGGGGCGGGTGCTCTCGCCGCCGATGTCGAGGATCAGGGCGCCCTCGGCGTGGAGTTGCCGGGCATGATCCAGGGCCGCCGCCGGGCCGCGTCCGCCGTCAGAGAAGGAATCCGGCGTGACGTTGACGATGCCCATCAGGCCGCAGGTGCTCCAGCGCACCATCCAGACGCCGCCTTCACGCAGCGCACCGGGCACCGGGCGGCCAAAACACAGCTCGAAGCCGTCCATAAGCTACTGACCGAACCCCACGGCTGAGCCCTCGTCCCAGCCGCCCAGCACGTGGATATGGGTATGAAAAACCTCCTGACCGCCGCCTGCGCCGACGTTGACGATCAGGCGGTAATCGGCCAGATGCAGCCGCGCCACCTTGATCGCCGTGAGCCACAGTCGGCCCATCTGCGCCTCGTTCCCGATCTCGTCGAGGCGGGTGCTGAGCTGTTTGGGAATGACCAGCAGGTGTACCGGAGCTTTCGGCGCGATGTCGCGAACGGCGATGTACCCCTCGTCCTCGTAGACGATCTGAGCGGGAATCTGGCGGGCGATGATGCGCTCGAAGAGCGTCGGGGCGGCCTGGGCGTTGTCCATGTCTTTACTCTAGACGCCGCAGGCCGCCCCCGGCGTGCAGACTGGGAGCATGTCCGGCTCCTCTCCCCGCCAAGGCGGCAGCAAACCCAGTCCAAGCGGCAGCAAGCGCACTCCAAGCGGCAGCAAACGCACCCTGCTGCTGGTCGCCGCCGCGCTGATCGCCGCCCGCCGAGTGTTTGCCCCACCGTATTCGCTGGCCGGTAAATCGGTGCTGATAACCGGCGGCTCGCGGGGGCTGGGGCTGGCGCTGGCCCGCGAGTTCGCCCACCGGGGCGCCAACCTGACCCTGCTGGCCCGTGACGCCGCCGAACTGGAGCGGGCCGTGGGCTTGCTCGGCGCCTCCGGGGCGCTGCTGCCCGGCCAGGTCCAGACGGTTCAGGTCCAGACGATTCAGGTCCAGACGGTGACCGGGGACGTGACGGTTCAGGCCGACATCGAGCGGGCCATTCAGGCGGCGGCGGACCGCTACGGGCACCTCGACGTGGTGGTCAACGTGGCGGGCGTCATTCAGAGCGGGCCGCTGGACAACATCAGCGAGGCCGACTTTCGGGAATGCATGGAGGTCAACGCCTTCGCGCCGCTGAACGTGACGCGCACGGCGCTGCCGTACCTGCGGGCACGCGGCGGGCGGGTGCTGATCGTGGCGTCGGTGGGTGGCAAGGTGGCGATTCCGCACCTGAGCAGCTACTCGATGAGCAAATTCGCCGCTGTGGGGCTGGGGCAATCCCTGCGGGCCGAACTCGCCCAGGACGGCGTGAGCGTCACCACCGTGTGTCCGGGGCTGATGCGCACCGGCAGCCCGCGCCACGCCACCGTCAAGGGCCAGCACCGCCGCGAGTACGCCCTGTTCGCCACGCTGGACAACCTGCCCGTCATCTCGCTGGACGCCCGCCAAGCGGCCCGGCGCATCGTACAGGCGCTGATTCGCGGCGACGCCGAGGTGATGATCGGCGGCCCGGCCACGCTCCTGAGGCTGTTTCAGGCCCTGGCCCCGCAACTGAGCGCCGACGTGCTGGCACTGAGCAACCGACTGCTGCCGGGGCCGTCGAGCAGTGACCTGGCCGTGATGGGCCGCGACGCCGAGAGTGCGCTGACGCGGGCCAACCCGATCAAGTCGGCGGCGGAGAAGGCGCTGAACGAGGGCTGAGGGAGGGAGAGGGCAGCGGAAGGCGGTACGCGGGAAGCGGGGATGAGCTGCGCTCACGAAAGACCCCTCGCCCCAGCCCTCTCCCCGGTGGAGAGGGAGTCTCAACGCCGACGAAGCTGATGCCGCCCGGCATTTTCTGGCGTGGATAGAACGCTGCCTGCTGCTCCACCGGTCGGCTGGTTTTCGCACCGTCACCCTACCTGCACCGTCACCCTACCCACACCGTCGCCCCGCCCCCAGCCGAGCGAGCCAGACCCGCTTTCCCCGCGCATCCCATGCCTCCCGCACCCCTCACCGCCCCAACTGCTCGCGCACCGCTTCGGCCAGCGCCCGGACGTGCGGCAGCCCGGCGCGACCAGGGCGGATGGCCAGGCCGATGACGCGCTCCAGGTGCTGACCGTTCTGGCTAGGGGGCAGCGGCAGGGCGACCAGCGTGTCGCGCAGGCCGCGCAGGGCCAGGCGCGGGAAGACGGTGTAGCCCAGCCCGTACTCGACCATCGAAAGAATCACGTCGTCCTCGTCGATCTCGCTGACCTGGGGGCCGAGGCCGCCCTGGGAGCGCATGAAGTCGAGCACGCGGCCATACGGCCCACTGGTCAGCGAGGGAATCAGCAGCGGCTGGGCCTTGAGGTCGCTCCAGGCAGGCGGGGCGCCGTGCGGGGCAGCCAGAGCGGGCAACACCACCAGATACGAGTCGCGCAGCAGCACCTCGAACAGCAGCCCGCTGCCTTCAGGCTGCTCGATCAGGCCCACGTCGGCCTCACCGCTGGTCACGAAGCGCACGCCGCCCTCGCCGTCGCGCCCGGCGTCCAGCACGCGGATGTGCAATGCCGGATGCTGGGTGTGCAGTCGCCCCAGCGCGGGTGCCAGCAGGTGCTGACCGATGCTGCGGTACGTCGCCACCGTCAGTTGGCCGCTGAGCGCTGCCGCCGGGTTGGCGGCCAGTTGCAGGTCCTGCACGGCGAGGAGCGCGTCGCGGGCGTAGCCGATGACCCGGCTTCCGGCAGCGCTCAGGCTCACACCGACCCGGCTGCGGATCAGCAGCTCCTGACCCAGCGCGACTTCCAGGGCACGCACGCCCTCGCTGAGACTGCTCTGCGACATGCCCAGCCCGGCAGCCGCCGCCGAGAAACTGCCCTCCTCGGCCACCGCCACGAACAGCCGGAGCTGAGAGAGGGTCAGGAACGGCAACCTGGCAGGCAGCTTGGGCGCCGGGCCAGACCGTGAACGTGAGCGGAGCGCGGGGTTGGGCCTGGGCATGACGCTCAGTCTAGGGGACGAGCGACCTGAGCGCCGCCACGTTGTATCGGCGACACCGATGCTTCTTGTCAATAGCGGGCTTACAACCGATGGACAGCGTTCCAGTGCAGGCGCAGACTATACACATGACCTTCACCCTGCCCCGTTTGCACCGCCCTAATCAGGCGAGCAGCACCCACCTTCAGCCTGCCCCCGTTCAGGCGGCGCCCGTTGCGCCCACCTCCGTCACCGACGTGTACATCGAGGTCGTATTGCCCGCCCGGCAGGCGCTGCCCCGCGTGCCCGGCTGGCAGCTCCGGCTGTGGCCCACCGCCAGCCTCGGTGACGCGACCTTGCAGGCCCATCCGGACGGCCCCCAGGTGTCGGTGGCCAGCCTGACCGACGCGCTGCACGCCCAGGGCATCCAGACGCTGGGCCTGACGCGGCGGCGCTGAAACCGAGTTGCCCACCGGGGCGTGAGGTTCTGGTGAACATCCACTCCGGCGCCGCGCCGCATATAGCTTCCTGACGAACGCCCCTCCATACGCTGGAGCGGGCCGCCAGGAGGAACCACTATGAGCGACAAGACTATAAGCGAAACCACCATGAACCGCCGCGCCGCCCTCGGAACACTCGGCAAACTCGGCCTGGGCGCCGCTGCCCTGGGCCTGAGCGGCAGCGTCCTGGCCGCGCCCGCCAAGAACATCGACGGCGACGTGCTGAACTTCGCGCTGAACCTCGAATACTTAGAGGCCGCCTTCTACCTGGCCGCCGTGGGCCGTCTGGGCGAGTTGCAGGCCATCGGCGGCTCGGCCCCGATTGCGCTGCCTGCCGGACTGGACCGGGTGTCGGGCGTGCAGTTCAAAGACAGCAGCGTCCAGGCTTTCATGAACGCCATCGCCGAGGACGAGCTTCAGCACGTCAAGTTCCTGTACGGCGCACTGGGCAAGGGCGCCGTGGCGCGTCCGGCGCTCGACCTGGCCGGAGCCTTCGACGCGGCGGGCATGGCGGCTTCGGGCGGCGCCATCAAGGGCTTTAACCCCTACGCCAACGAGCTGTTCTTCTTGCACGGCGCTTTTATTTTTGAAGACGTGGGCGTCACCGCCTACAGCGGCGCGGCCACCTTGTTGACCAACCCGGCCTACCTCCAGGCGGCGGCGGGCATCCTGGCCTCCGAGGCGTACCACGCGGGCGCCATCCGCACCTTCCTGTACCAGCGTAGGGACCAGGCGGCGGCGGCGGGCCTGAGCGTCGAGCAGGTCATCGGCGCCATCAGCGCCCTGCGCGCCAAGGTCGGCGGCGGCAAGGACAAGGGCCTGACCGAGAATGGCCGCGCCATCAGCAC
>NZ_JANYGJ010000208.1 GCF_025362455.1 Deinococcus sp.
CTGGGCGACCCCTACGAGGCCGTCATCGTCACCGGCAGCGGCACGGCGGCCTTCGAGGGCGCCCTGGTCAGCCTGGTGCCCGAAGGTGCCAAGGTGGTCAACGCCTCGGCAGGCAAGTTCAGCGAGCGCTGGGGAGAGCAGGCCGAGCGGCTGGGCTACGCCGTCACCAAGGTGGAAAAGCCCTGGGGCGAGCTGCTGGACGCAAATGAGATCGCCGCCGCCTGCGCCGGAGCCTACGCCCTGTGCATTACCCATAGTGAAACCAGCACCGGGGCGCTGCACGACCTCCAAACCATCGCGGCGGCGGCGAAGGCGACCAACCCCGACCTCATCATCATCGTGGACGGCGTGACGAGCTACGGCGTGGCCGAACTGCGCGCCGCCGACTGGGGCATCGACGCCGTGGTGTCCGGCTCGCAGAAGGCGACGGCGGCGCCCCCCGGACTGGGCTTCGTGCTGTTTTCCCCGCAGGCCGAATCGAGGCTCGTCAAGAACACCTCCAAGGGCTTCTACCTCGACCTGGAGCGCGAACTGAGCGGCCAGAAGGAGGGCAACACGCCCCAGACCCCGGCCATCAACCTGGTCTACGCGCTGGGCGCCTCGCTGGACCGGCTGCTGAGCGTGCCCCTGGAAGTGCTGTGGGCCGAGAAGAAGCGCCAGAACGACGCATTGATCGCGGCGGGTACGGCGCTGGGGTCACCGGCCTGGGCCAGCCGGGTGACCCCGGCGGTGGCCGTGCTGCGCGGCCCTGTGGGCGTCGGCGGCAAGCGGGTCGCCGCGCAACTGGCCGAGATGGGCCAGCGGGCCTTACCCGGCCAGGCGCCGCATGAGGACACCGTGTTCCGCATCAGCACCCTCGGTTACGCCGACCGCTACGACGCCCTGGCGCTGGCCGGAATTCTGGAAGACGCCTTCGCCGCCCTGAAGGTGCCCTTCGAGCGCGGCGCGGCGGTGGCGGCGGCCTGGCGGGTCATTTCGGGGTAAACCCTCGTTCCCTGATCGGGTACGGCTCGCCAGGTCCGGCTTACCAGGTCCGGCTTACCAGGTGTCGCCGCCGCCGGGTGGGGGCCAGGCGCCGATCAGGCGGCGCACCACGATGATCTGGCCGAAGTGGTGGGCGGTGTGCAGCGCGAAGTCGGCCAGCAGCCCGCCGATGGTTTCCTCATGGTTGACCGGGTGGTGCAGATCGGGCCGGGCGGCGTGGGTGTCGCTGCGGCTCAGCAACTCGTAGAACTCGGCCTTGAGGCGCTCCCAGTCGCTGGCCTGCACGGTGGGCCAGGTATCCGAGGCGTGCGGCGGGTACGGCACCGGGGCGCCGGTCTCGATCACCGCCAGCATCCAGGCGTTCCACCAGTTGACGTGGGCCAGCAGCCCGGCCACGCTGTAGGGCAGCCCCGGCGCCGCCGACCCGGCCTGAACGCCGCTCAGACCCGACAGGGTGCCCTCCACGCCGAGGTAAGCCTGGCCGCCCCGGTACAGGCGCGGCAGCAACCGGACCAGCGAGGCGCCGGACTTAGCAGCAGTGTCTCCGGATTCAGCAGCAGCGTCTTCAGAAGAGGTCTTGCCAAAAGAGGGGCTCATACCGGTATTGTGCAGCGCCGTGTCAGTCGGGAACTGTTCGCCGCCCCCTCAGCGCGGCAGGGTCAGGCGTTTGCCGTCCAGCGGGGTGCTCAGCACGATGCTGGTGTCGCAGGTAAAACCCATCTGGATCAGCTCGCCGAGCAGGCTTTCGAGCGCCGCCACGTCGGGCAGGGCGACTTTGAGCATGCAGGAGTTGTCGCCGGTCACCGAGTGGCATTCCAGCACGCCGTCGTTGCCCTGTGCCCAGCGAATGAGTTCGGGGTCGCGCTTGCCGCTGCCCTGCACGCCGACAAACGCCGTGATGGCCCGGCCCAGCGGGCGACTCGCCACGCGCGCGCCGTAGCCCAGGATCACGCCGCTGTCTTCCAGCCGCCGGACCCGCTCGGTGACGGCAGGCGCCGACAGGCCCACCCGCCGCCCCAGCTCACGCATCGAGAGCCGGGCGTCTTCCTGCACCTCCTGCAAAATGCGCTGGTCGAGCGAGTCGAGTGCGGCGCCGGGCAGCTTCATGGCCGTTCCTTCATGCGCCTAGTCTACTCATATTCCTTTCAAATGCCAAGCCCGGCGGGCTGTCCCCAGTGCCACGGCGGGCCGTCTTGCGATATGCCGTCACTTCGTATACCGCCGCAAACAGGCGAAAATCGGTATGGTGAGGTATGTTCCGTTGCCGCCTGCCCGATCACGCTCCCCCGACCTGCGCGGTGAGGATGTGCGAATGAGCGCGGCGTCAGGGTGGTGGCGCTCGCTGAGGGTGTGGGGCCTGGGCGCCAGCGACACTGCGGCGGATCACGCCTCGGCGGAGTCCTGGCAGAGCGTGCAGCGCACCGTCTGTCTGTGGCTGGGGCCGCTGGGTGTGCTGTCGTGCCTGATCGGACTGTTGGCCCAGCGGTACACCACCTTGTTTTTCCAGACCTCGCTGACCTTGCTGGCGCTGCTGCTGGCAACGCTGACGCTGCTGCTGCTCGTGCGGGTGCTGAACGTCGGCACGGTGACGCGCACCGCCTTCGTGGCCTACGCCGCTGTCATGCTGCTGAGTCTCAACCGCGACTTTACCTACTGGGTGCCGCAGAACCAGGCGACGAGCAGCGTGCTGTACTGGATCGCCATTCTCTACACCATGGCCTTCGTGACCTTTCCGGCGCGGGGCGCGGTGCTGGCCTGCCGGATTATCTTTGCTGGGGTGGTGGGCATCTGCGCGGTGCGGCTGGGCATGCTCTACGGTGCCGGGCAACTCACAGGCCGGATCGGCGCCTCGGTGGCGCAGTACCTGATTTTCAACGCCGTGCTAGTGCTGGCGCAGTTCGCGGTCAGTCGCCTGCGGCTGCAACTCGACGAGGCGCGGGCCGTGGCGTACCTCGACGCCCTGACCGGCCTGCCCAACCGCCGCGCCGCCCAGTGCCTGCTCGAAACGCTGGTGAGCACCGCCCAGCCGTTTTGCGTGGTGACGTTCGACATCGACCACTTCAAAACGGTCAACGACACGCACGGCCATCAGGTCGGTGACGGCGTGCTGTGCCAGATCGGCCCGCTGGTCACTGCTGCCCTACTCCGGCCACAGATACTGGCCCGCTGGGGCGGCGAGGAATTCGTTCTGGTGTTGCCGGGTCTGGACATGGCCCAGGCGCGCGCCCTGGCCGAAGGGGTTCGCCTCAGTCTGGCCGGGCACGACTTCGCCCCGGCGGGCCGCCTGACCGCCAGCTTCGGGGTCTCGGAGTGGGTGGGCGGCAACGATGTGGAGGCCGTGCTGCGCCGCGCCGACGCCGCCCTCTACGCCGCCAAGCGGGGTGGGCGCAACAGTGTCCAGGTGGCTCAGGTGGGCGCGACGAGTCCGTAGATCTGGTCCAGGGTGAGCGTCAGGTCCGGGCGGGGGAGGGTGACGGCGCCGATGCCCTCCAGCTCGCGTTCGGTCCAGCCTCCCTCCTGCCGCTGAATCACCCGTACCAGGCGCTCGGAGGGGTTCGATAATCAGGTAGGTCTGGAGGCTGCTCAGGCTGGTGTAGGCCCACAGTTTGTCGGTCAGGTCGCTGTGCCGGGTGGCGGGGCTGAGCACCTCCACGATGAGGTAGGGCGAGGTGGCGATGGTCGCGTCGTCGTCCAGGGGGCTCGCAGGTGACGACAATATCGGGGTAGTAGTAGGCGGCTTTGCCCGTCGGGCTGCGAACGGAGACGCGCATGTCCGACTGGTAGGTGGCGCAGCCCTGCTGGCGGGTGGTCGGTGCCAGCGCCAGCACCAGGCTGATGCACAGCTCGCCGTGCTTGCTGGTGGCGCCTGTCTGAGCCCGCGAGGTGCCTCGCAGCGGGTAGACGAAACCCGCCACATACTCGCGTTTGACGGCGCTGAGGGGCTCTGAACGCAGGTACTCCTCCTCGGACATCTGCTGGAAGGCCGGGTCGCTCATGGCTGTATGGTACGCTCCACTGCCGAATCCGCCGCTGGGTAGATCAGCCGGATCAGTTTCAGCAGGTCGCCCTTCGCTGCCGCCCCGGCTTCCAGT
>NZ_JANYGJ010000214.1 GCF_025362455.1 Deinococcus sp.
GCTACAAACCGCGCCACGCCGTCCTCGATGCTGGTCGCCGGGGTGAAGCCCACGTCGCGGGTCAGATCGTCCACGTTGGCGTAGGTGGCGGGCACGTCGCCGTCCTGAATCGGCAGCATGTCCTTGATGGCTTTCTTGCCCAGCGCCTCTTCCAGCACCTCGATCAGCCGCAATAATTGCACCGGGTTGTTATTGCCGATGTTGTAGAGCCGGTACGGGGCGCTGCTGCTGGCCGGGTCGGGCTGAGCACCGCTCCAATCGGGGTTGGGCGTGGCCAGTCGGTCGGTAACCCGCACCACGCCTTCCACGATGTCATCGACGTAGGTAAAATCGCGCAGCATCTGGCCGTGGTTGAACACTTTGATGCTTTCACCGGCCAGGATGGCGCGGGTGAACAGGAACATGGCCATGTCGGGGCGGCCCCAGGGACCGTAGACGGTAAAAAAGCGCAGCCCGGTGGTGGGCAGGCCATAGAGGTGGCTGTAGGTATGGGCCATCAGCTCATTGGCCTTCTTGGTGGCGGCGTACAGGCTCAGCGGGTGATCCACATTGTCGTGGACGCTGAACGGCATGCTGGTGTTCAGACCGTAGACGCTGCTGCTGCTGGCGTAGGCCAGATGCTGCACGCCGAAATGACGGCAGCCCTCCAGAATGTTCATGAAGCCCACCACGTTGCTGTCGATATAGGCGTGCGGGTTTTCCAGGCTGTAGCGCACGCCCGCCTGGGCCGCCAGGTTGATAACCCGTTCAGGCCGGTGCGCCTCGAACAGCGCCTCCACGGCGGCTCGGTCCGAGACGCCGGACCCCGTGGCGCAGGCAGGCTTCGACGATGTTGCGCGAGCCCAGCACGTTGCCCAGCACCGCTTCGGAGGGCACGGCTTCCATCAGCGGCACATGCTTGTGGGCGGCGGCGTGAAACACCACGTCGGGCTGGTAGGTGGCGAACACCTGCTCGATGCGGGCCGTGTCGCGCACGTCGGCGATCACCGGCAGGGCGTCCACGTCCGGCCAGTGCATGGTCAGCTCCTGGTGCATCAGGAAAATGCTGTTCTCGCCGCGCCCCAGCAAGATCACCTGTTTGGGATGAAAGCGCACCAGTTGGCGCACCAGCTCCGAGCCGATGCTGCCGCCCGCGCCGGTCACCAGCACGACCTTGCCGGTCAGCGACTGCTCCAGCAGCTCGTTGTCGAGCGTCACGGGGGCGCGGCGCAGCACGTCTTCGGGGGCCACGTCGCGGATGGCGTCCACCGGCTCGGCGTTGATCAGGTCGTGCAATCTCGGAAAGATCTTGACCGGCACCGCCACGCGGCGGGCACGCTCCATCACCTCGCGGATCAGGTTGCCCGGCGCCGAGGGAATGGCGATCAGCACCAGCGCCGCCCCCGACTTCTGGACCGCCCGGGGCAGATCGGCCAGCTTGCCCAGCAGCGGCAGTCCCGCCACGCTGTCGGTCAGCTCGCCCAGGCTGTCGTCGAGAAAGCCCACCGGGCGCATCCGGCGCTCGGGGTGGCGCAGCAGCTCGCGGGCCACCATCTGCCCGGCGGCGCCCGCCCCGGCGATCAGCACGTTCTGGATTTGAAGGCTGTGCGGCTGCCTGTTCCAGCGCCTGGACAGCGCCTGGGCCGTGCTCCAGCGGTAGGTCAGGCGCAGGCAGACCAGCAGCAGAAAGCCGGTGACGCCTTCCAGCAGCGGCAGGCTGCGCGGCACCTTCGAAAATTCGGGCAGCAGCGCCAGCAGCACGTACTGACCCGCGACCACCAGGGCAACCATCCGGGCCAGGTTCAGGGCGTCCTCGACGGTGGCCAGCCGCCAGCGGTGCAGGTAGGTGCGGGTCAGGCGCATGGCGATGGCCTTGATCAGCAGCCCCACCACCAGGTAGGCGCCGACACCCATGAAGGCGTCCATGCTGAAACGATCGAGGCGCAGGCCCACCGCCATCGGCACGGCCAGGGTGTAGAGCAGCAGGTCGATCAGCAGCCTCAGCAGCGGCACCGAGGCCGAACCCCGGCCCCTGAGCCGCCGCTTGCCCCGGCGCAGGGAGGCTTGCTCGCCCTCCTCCTGCTGGCCTTTCTCAGTGAGTCGCAAGCGTCAGCACCTCCAGAATCTGGTCGGCGACGGCGTTCATCTCGGCCCGGCCCAGCGTCGGGTGAACCTGCCACATCAGCGAGGTTTCGCCCAGCTCGCGGGCCACGCTCAGGCGCTGGCTGGGGCCGAGTCCGGCATCGGTAAAGGCCCGCTCCAGGTAGACCTCCGGCGAGGAGCCGGTGAAGGTCGGCACGCCGCGCGACAGCAGCTCACTCATGATCCGGTCCCGGCGCCAGCCGCTCCGGGCGCACGTAGCCGTAGAACTTGTAGTAGGCATGTTCGCTCTCCGGCCCCGGCTGGGGCAGGCGCAGCACCTGCTGATGGGCCAGACGCTCCAGCAGCACGCCCGCGTTGGTGCGGCGCTGCGCCACCCAGCCGGGCAGCTTGCGCAGTTGCAGACGGCCAATCGCGGCCTGCATCTCCAGCATCCGCCAGTTGGTGCCGAACGATTCGTGCAGCCAGCGAAAGCCGGGCGGGTGCTCGCGGTGATAGACCGCCTCGTAACTTTTGCCGTGGTCCTTGAAAGCCCAGGCCCGCGCCCACAGCGCCTCGTCACGGGTGACCAGCAGGCCGCCCTCGCCGCCGGTGGTCATGATCTTGTCCTGGCAAAACGAGAAGCAGCCCGCGTGCCCGATGCTGCCCACCGGGCGGCCCTTGTAGGTCGCGCCGTGGGCCTGAGCGCAGTCCTCGATGACGTAGAGGTTGTGCTCGGCGGCCAGCGCCATGATCTCGTCCATCTCGGCGGGCCAGCCTGCCAGATGCACCACGATGATGGCGCGACTTCGCGGCGTGATGACGGCCCGGATGTTACCTGCGCTGATGTTGCCGCTGTCCGGGTCGATGTCGGCGAACACCGGCACGGCGCCGCGCATCACCGCCGCGCTGGCCGAGGCGATAAAGGTGCGCGGCGTGGTGATGACCTCGTCGCCGCTGCCGACGCCCAGAGCGTAGAGGGCCAGTTCCAGCGCCACCGTGCCGTTGTGCAGCGCCACCGCGAACGGCACACCGAGAGCCTGAGCGTACTCGCGCTCGAAGTCACGGGCCTCGGTGCCGGTCCAGTAATTCACTTTGCCGGACGTGAGCACCCGCGAAACCGCCCCGATCTCGTCTGCTTCGAACACGGGCCAGCCCGCCAGGCTAAGCTGCTGCAAGGTTTGCGTCATCGTTCTCCTTTTGGCGGCCACGCTGGTCGCTGGCTGCTGGAGTCAAAGGGGCCTGACCCCAGCCTGACTGCCTACCTGCTCGCCTGTCCGGTGGCCCATCATGTCGGGCTGTCCTCAGCGAATCTACATGGTATGCACATTTTAACAGGACACATTCACCGGCAAGTTAATGCCTGAGATGACGAGCAGTCGGCATCGCCGTAAGCCAGGCCAGGCACGGAGGGTAATGCGGCCTGGTTGACAACTGAATGACGGTCCGATTTTTGCTAGGAAAGTTCTCAAAAACTTCATGAGCCCACGGCACACCGCGCCGTTTTCGACCCGGCGACCGTGCATCCCACCGATGGGTAGCCTGCCGATGGTGCGGCCCGGCTCTACAGCACCAGGCGGCCCGGTGTCGCTGTACGCCCACGCTTTACACCCGGTAGAACTCCGTCACCTGGGGTTTGAAGTCCATCTGAATAATCAGGTTGCGGTACTCGGCCTCACTGAGCGCTGCCCCGGCGCCCACGAAGGCGACGAACATGGCCTCCATCACGTTGGTGGCGAAGTTGCGGCTGCCGATGCGCGGCGTGGTGGTAATCAGGCGCCTCAGACCGCGTGCCTGCGCCCACTCGCGGTCCGCCTCGGTGATGGTCTGGGTCAGGATGGTCTTGCCGCTCAGATTGCTCGGTGCGTAGCGCTTGACATAGTGGGTGTCGCCCGCGATGACTTCGGCCCAGTCGTAGTAGCGCGTGCCCGGCCCCTTGACACTCTGTTCCTGCTTCTCGCCGGTCGGATAAAACCACTTGAACGGCAGCTTGGTCAGCACCGGCAAAATGGCCCGCGCCACCCGCCGCACGGCGCCCATGCTGCGCAGCGGCACGTCCAGACTCAGCCCGAAGACGAAATCGCCGTACAGCACGTCGGCCCCGGCTTCCGAGAGCGCCTCGGCCATCCCGAAGCGGTCCACGCTCGATACCAGCAGGGTGCGGCAACCTTTCCAGTGGATCAGCCCTTCGAGCTGCGCCACGGCCTCGCGCTCCAGCGTGTGCTTGAGGCCGGAACCGTCGAGAATGGGCGTCTGGGTGACGCCCGCCACCAGCGCGGCGATTTCGCGGAAGGTGTAGCGCCGGTCCCCGGCCACGATATACAGGTCGGTGCCGCCCAGCCCGAAGGCGTCCACCTTGCCGTCGAGGGCCAGCAGCATCGCCCTGGCTTTGGGCATGTCGCCGTCGGTGCCCAGGCGTTCGAGCACGAATTTCTGGCCCAGCAGTTCGGTTTCCTCGCGGGCGTTGCGCTTGCTCGATCCCAGCGAGATGCTGACCACATGTTTGTGGCCGTCAGGGGCGGGTTGCCAGTCGCGCAGCAGATCGATGCTGCGCAGGTCGGGGGCGGACGGTTCAGACTTGGACAAGCGGGGCACTCCTCGGAAGTGAGCGGGTGGGGGCAAGCGGAGTAATCGGTGCCTCATTGTACGGGCCGGGACGTTCGGGCGAGGAGGGAGAGGCGGCGGTTGTCCACCTGCCCTAGAGCAGTACTCCGAATTACGCCACGGGGAAAACAGCCTCCCCGCGCCTCCATTCTGCGTCCTGCTCAGTTAAAACTACTCGCTCCGCTCGGTCATAAAAAGGGTCTTTTTATGACATCTGCTCTAAGCTGCGCCCGATGACCCGACCTCTGCTCCACTGGCACCACCTGCCGCCCGCCGCCCTCCACGCCCTGCTGGACCTCGATCTGGAGCGGGCGAGTGAACTGGTCGGCGCGGCCCTGACGCCCTATTTCACCTTAGAGAAGGCCCGCTGGACCTGGCGCTACCGGCTGGATCAACTGGCCCAGACGCCCCAGGACGCCGCCTGGATCGCGCGGGCCGTCAGCGACGCGGCGCACGGGCAGGTGGTGGGCCACGCGGGCTTTCACGGCGGGCCGGACGCGGCGGGCATGGTCGAGGTCAGCTACTCGGTGGACCCGGCCTGGCGGCGGCGCGGCTACGCGGGCGCCATGCTGCGCGGTCTGCTGGACCGGGCCGCAACTGAGCCTGACGTGAAGATCGTGCGCGCCACCATCAGCCCCGACAACGCGGCGTCGCTGGCCACCCTCCGCCCCTTTGGCTTCACCCACGTCGGCGAGCAGATGGACGACATCGACGGTCTGGAACTGATCTTCGAGCGTGCGGCACAGGAATAACGTCCAGCATCTTTCCTCTGTTTCCACAGGCCACGCGCCACGAGCCCCCCCTACAACTTCTGTTGCCCCATCTCGCGCCCGTAGATGCGGGCCGCCCGCAGCAGCTCGCGCCGCAGCCCAGAGGCTTCGCGGGCCAGGCGGGCACGCACCCTTGAGAGTTCGTCGGCGCTGAGGTGGGCACTGACGCGGTACTGGCCCCCGGCGTCCGGGCCGTGGGTGCTGGCCGGAACGTTGCTGATGGCGGCGGCCAGCGCGGCGATAAAGGCCGCCTCGAATTCATCCTCAGCCTTCAGCGTCCGCTCCGGGCGAACGAGCAAGGCGGCCCGCAGCAGCGCCAGGTCGCGGGCGGCGTCGGCCAGACTGTCTCCAGGGGCGCGGGCCAGCTCGGCCTCGCTGAGCTGCCCGCCCGCCTGGCTGAGCACCTGGGCGCTGATCTCGGCATCCGACTGGCCCTGCACCCAGCCCTCGGCGCGGGACGATACCAGCCGTCCGATATCGAGGTAGCGCAGCACTTGCTCGCGCTCCGGCACGTTCAGGCCGCTCAGGTCGGCCAGGCGGCTCAGGGCGGCGTCGCGCTCGCTTGCGTCACCGTCCAGGGCGGCGATCAGCGAGTCTGCTTCGCGCACAGTCAGGCTGTCTTCGGGGTCGCGGCTGGCGGGCAGAGAAATCTCCAGGTCGCGCAGGGTCAGCCCGGCAGCCTCCAGCGTGCGGATCAGGGCGCCGCGTGCCTTGCTTTTCTCGCCGCCCACCGCGCCGCGCCACAGGCCCAGCAGCTTGCGTGCCCGGTCACGAGGGTCAGAAGCGGTCACGCGCTCAATCTAGCGGAATTCCGGCGCGACCGACCCAGCCGGGCGTGGAGTCCGTCACCTGGCGCAAGATCAGATGAAGTTGCGCGGCGTGGTGCTGAACGTGGCGCAGGTTGTAAGTGGCTGGGGGCTACAGTTACGCGCATCCGAGGAAAGCACCCGAATGCGCTCCACTTCCGCCCCCAGCCACTCTTGGCTACTCCCGTTGGTCGGGGTGATAACTGCGTCATCACCCGCCAGCTACTTAGAGCAGCACCTCCAGGCCGCTGAACTCGTTTTTGCCGAAGCGGCGGCGCTGGCTGGCACGGTCGTCATCAAGGCTGGAGATGACCCGCCGGGCCTTCCGACGGCCATGTTCCAGGTAAAAGAGCAGTTCCGACTGGGTGTAGACGCGCTTCTGCAACACGCCTGCCGGGTCGAGTTCGTCCAGAGTAAACGGCGCGGGCGGCGCGAAGTCGTCCTGGCCGGGCGACAGGTACAGGTCGAGCCAGAACAGCGTGTGGAAGGCGGTATACCAGAATTCCGGGTTTCGGCCCCAGTCCGACCAGAGCGGCTCCGGGCAGGCTTGAATAGCACTCTCCAGCATCTCGGCAGCGGCGCCGAGCTGCGAACAGAGGGCCGTCTGAAGGAGGGTTGGGTCAGATGTAGTCACGTTCCCAATCCTACGCCGGACCAACCTGGACTTCTGCCAGAATGTGAGACAGATCCACAGCAGAAACGAGGAGTCCGATGCCCAAGTTGCTGAGCGCCGCGTTCACCGTTCTCGCCCTCCTGGTCAGTGTTCAGGCGGCGCCGGGCGCCGCAGTGAGTCGGGGCCTGCGAAACGCGCTCAATGAAGCGTGGCGCTGGCCCGTTCCGTGTTCAGGCTGTGAAGCAGCCGGGCGGCGAAGGCGAACAGCCAGGCCATGAACGTGACGAGCACCAGGCGCTGAATCAGTCCTTTCCAGGCGTACATCTGACTCCCCGGCTGCTGACTGAGCTTGAGGACGATGATGCCGACCACCAGCACGAGACCCGCCGCCAGCGTCCAAGTGGCCAGTGGTTGCCAGGCAGGCCCACGTCGGAAGGGCCGGACATACACCAGGCAAGTTGCCGGGGCGAGGGCGAACACCACGGCCCCGAACAGGCCGTGAATGAGTCCGTGCGTGCTGACCTGCGTGAACAGGGCGGACGGGTCGGTCTTGAACGGCCCGGACGCCATCAAGCTGGCCCCGATGAGACCGAGCAGAACCGGGCCGACCCGGCTGCCCCCCAGGCGGGAGACGGCCAGGGCGCGGGCGAAGATCAGGATCAGTCCGCCCGTCAGAACAAAACTGGCGATCTGCACCCAGCCGCGCGGCCCCAGCGACAATTCACTCACGAACATTCCGGCTGGCTGGTAGCCCGGACGCAGCCAGCCTTCCAGCCAGAACACCGAAACGAACACCGTCGGCGCGGCCATTCCGGCCAGCGCGCCGCGCCTGAGAGGCATCAGGTTCTTTGCGCCGCTCCGATGCGTGGAAGAGTGCATGGCCGCACTGTAGCTCCGCACAGGGCATTGGTCCGCTCAGGCTCGGCGCCCCGGACATAAAAACGCCATTTCTATGTCGAATGCTCTACGGGTACAGTCCGCGCAGCGCCCTGGCCTCCAGCACCCGCGTGCAGGCGACGATGTAGGCCGCCGTGCGCAGGGTCACGCCATGCTGCTCGGAGACCGCCCACAAACTGCTGAAGGCCTCGTTCATGATCCGCTCCAGCCGGGCGTTGATCTCGGCCTCGGTCCAGAAGAAGCTGGAGAAATCCTGCACCCATTCGAAGTAACTCACGCTGACCCCGCCCGCGTTGGCCAGCACGTCGGGAATTAGGGTCACGCCCCGCTCGCGCAGAATATCGTCGGCGGCGGGCGTGGTCGGGCCGTTGGCACCCTCGACGATCAGTCTGGCCTGAATCTGGCCCGCGTTGCTGGCCGTGATCTGATGTTCCAGCGCCGCCGGAATCAGCACCTCGCAGGACAGCCCCCAGAACTCGTGGGTCTGGACCGGCTCGCTGCCGGGAAAGTCCAGCACGCTGCCGGTGGACTCCAGGTGAACGGCCAGCGCATACGGATCGAGTCCAGCCCCGCTGTAGATGGTGCCCGACACGTCCTGCACCGCCACGATTTTCGCGCCGTGGTCATGGAAAATCCGCGCCGCCGCGTTGCCCACGTTGCCGAAGCCCTGCACCGCGATGCGGGCGCCCTCCAGGGGCATCCCCAATTTGGTCATGGCGGCAGCGGCGGTCACGAACACGCCGCGTCCGGTGGCGTCGGCGCGGCCCAGCGAGCCGCCTAAGCTCACAGGTTTGCCGGTCACGACCCCGGTGGCGGTGCGGCCCACGTTCATCGAGTAGGTGTCCATCATCCAGGCCATCGTCTGCGGATTGGTGTTCACGTCCGGCGCCGGAATGTCCTTCTCCGGGCCGATAATCAGGCCGATCTCGGTGGTGTAGCGGCGGGTCAGGCGTTCGAGTTCGGGGAGCGACAGGGTGCGCGGATCGACCCGGATGCCGCCCTTGCCGCCGCCGAAGGGCAGGTTGACCGCCGCGTTCTTGACCGTCATCCAGGCGCTCAGGGCCATCACCTCGCTGAGCGTCACGTCTTGGTGGAATCTCACGCCGCCTTTGGCCGGGCCGCGCGAGGTGTTGTGCTGGACCCGGTAGCCCTCGAAGTGCGCCACCGAGCCGTCATCTAAGTGAATCGGCACGTCCACGATCAGGATGCGTTTGGGGCGCTTGAGGGTCTCGGCCCAGTAGCTGAGCTTGCCCAGGTAGGGCGTCACCCGGTCCACCTGCTCCAAGTAAATCTCCCAGGGGCCGAGGTTTTTCGGGTCGAGGTACGACGGAACGGGGTGCTTGGCTACGGCGAGAGTCGGGTCGCTGGGCGTGGTGGTCATGCGCTGAGGGCTCCTTGGGTGAGGTCTGGGAAGTATGGTTTTGGGAAGTGTGGTTCGGGGCAGTGTAGGGCTGGAGAATGCTGGGCTTATGAACGCAGGCGCAGTGGTTACGCAAAATCAAAACGGATCGTGGACATTCACATGGGACCATGTTGACCCCTCTGCCCCTGTGGTAGAGGGGTGCTGCGGAGCAGCGGGGTGAGGGGTTCACCGGGCAGCGTACCCGCCCCTTGCATGGCATTCTTTTTCATCCGGTATCAGAAGGTCTCAGTGAAGTTTTAGGCCGTCGGCATTTGGGAACCTGTCAAACCCTGACAGTGGACTGAGCTTTGGTTGCTTAGCTTCGGGGGCGTTAAAAACTAATAACCTTGCAATTCAACGCGACGAGTGGGGATTTGGGCCGTCAGCATTTAGTTGCTTAGCTTCGGGGGCGGCCCCTCAGCTCTCATGGCTCTACGGACGTAGGATTAAAATGCTCTTAGGGATAAACCCCCCTCATCACCGCCGCACTGCTCAGGCGGTTGAGCGCCAGGGCGTAGGCCGCCGTTCTCAGGTCCGGTGTGCCGTGCTCGCGGGCAAAGGCCGTCACCTCGTCTACCGCCGCGCCGATCCGGCGTTCCAGGGCGCCCATGACCTCCTCTTCCATCCAGAAGAAGTTGCTGGCGTCCTGCACCCATTCCAGGTAATTCGAGATGACGGCGCCCAGGCTGGCCAGCAGGTCCGGCACGACGCTGAGTCCACGCCCGGTCAGGATGGCTTCGGCGTCGGGCAACACGGCGCGGTTGCTGGCCTCCACGATCAGCCGGGCACGCACCGCCCAGGCGTTTGCGGCATGCAGCGTGCTGTGGTCGTAGGCCAGCAGCAGGATGTCGGCGTCCAGCGCCAGCAGGTCATCCGTGTTGAACGAACCGGAGTCAACGCCCGCCCCAAATCCAGCCACGCTGCCGCTGAGCGCCTGGTGGGTATTCAGGGCGCCTAAATCAAAGCTTGTGTCCGCCTGCGCCGCGCCGAGCGCGTCGGCCACCGCCACGATGCGGGCGCCGCACCCGGCCAGGTAAGCCGCCGCCGAGCGGCCCGCCTCGCCGTAGCCGTGAATGGCGACGCTGCGGCCCTCCAGCGACTCTCCAGCGTCGGCCAGCAGGCGCTGCACGACCAGCGCGGCGCCCAGACCACGGGCGTCCTTGCTGCCCTGCGAGCCGCCCAGCGGCACCGGCTTGCCGACCACCACGCCGCTCTGGGTGTTGCCGTGCGCCTCGTTGTAGGTGTCGAGCATCCAGGCCATGGTCTGCTCGTCAGTGCCCACATCGGGGGCCAGCACGTCGCTGTGGTGACCCAGCAGACCCACCAGTTCGGAGGTGTAGCGGCGGGTCAGGCGCTGCAACTCGGCCTCGCTGAGCGTCTGGGGGTCCACGTCCACACCGCCCTTGGCGCCGCCCAGCGGCAGGTCAGCCACCGCGTGTTTCAGGGTCATGATGGCCGAGAGCGCCTCGCATTCCCCGGCGCCCAGGCCGGGGCGGTAGCGCACGCCGCCCATGGCCGGGCCACGCGAGATGCTGTGAACGGTGCGGTATCCGGCGAACATCCGCACGCTGCCGTCGTCCAGGCGCACCGGCAAATTCAGGCTGACGGTGCGCTTGGGCAAGCTGAACTGCTCCAGCGCGTCCGGCGTGATGTGAGAGTAGGGCAGGGCCGATTTGAGTTGGTCCATCAGGCCCTGAATGTCGAGTGCTGGAGCTGGCATAGAGGTTCCTCCGACCTGGTGGCGTCGTGGACGGCGGGGCAGGTCTTGTCTAGACGGGTTGGTCGCAGGAAGTACAGCCGAGCAGTCAGGGTTCGGCGCTGCCGGGTGGGTCACTATCGGCGAAGGTGAACGAAAGCTCAGTGCAGTCCGTCCAGCACGGCCCGCAGCGACGCCTCCTGGGCCGGGGTGGCGGCGCCGCGCCCCTTCCACAGAATCTCGCCCTGCTGGCCCACCAGCAGCAGATGAATGGTGCTCATGTCGCGCTCGCCGATGGAGCGCATGAACGTCGCCCGGTCCAGGTACAGCGTGATGGTCACGTCGCGGGTGGCCTTGCTGGGAATTCCGGCCCGCATGCCGCCGTCGATAAACAGCCGCGCCAGGCCGTTACCCCGCGTCAGGGTGGGCAGCTCGTAGAACTTGAAGCCCGGATACTGCCCGGTCAGACGACTCACCGCCGGTCCCCAGGTATCGACCAGATCCTGATGCTCGCGCAGGAAGGCCAGCGCCACCAGGTTGACCCGGCCCCCGAAATCGCCCGGCAGGTTGAAGGTGCGGCCTTCGAGATTCTTGCTGGTCACGTTGGGAAACCGGGGAGCGGCACTGGCCGGAGCGGTACTTTGCGCCAGCGTCCGGTTGGAGACCAGCCCGGCACCCAGCAGCGCCGCGCCCGTCAGTAGAATGGTTCGTGGGTTCATAGCCAGATGATGCGCCCTGAACTGGGCCGGAGTCAGCGAGGCGGCTTGCAGGTGCGGGGTAGGCTGAGGGTGTGCCAACGAATGCGGGGCGGTCTGGATTTTCGGCACGGAGTCTACAACTTCGGCTGCTGCTCGCCTGCGTTTTGGGCCTGCTCTCGTATCTCATCGCCACGCCGGAGCATCTGGTGCTCGCCGGAAACATGTGTGAGACAGCTTCGCAGATTCGCGGTCAGTGCCTGCACACCTCGACCGGCTGGGGCTGGCCGGTGGCGTTTATCGTGGACAACCTCGATATTTCCGTCATCAATCATCCCGGCGAGGAAGACCACTTCAGCCCCGGTTTCCTGGCGGTAGACATCCTGTTTTATTTCGCAGTGCTGACACTTCTTTCCGAGCTGTCGATCCGCTTTAGGCGGCGCTAAGTACGGCCAGGCTACCGTTTTGGGATTCCGCAAAGGGCGCTCCATCCCTCCACTCCCGCCTGGCCGTACTTAGTTTTGACTGAGCAGGACGCAGAATGGAGGCGCAGGGAGGCTGTTTTCCCCGTGGCGTAATTCGGAGTACTACTCTAAACACCGCATCCAGCAGGCGGCGACCCGCTGAAGGTAACAGCGCCCCGCGTCAGGCCAGGGGCGCGTGGTTTATACTGGGCAGGCAAGTGGAGTGCAAGTCCCTGGTGGCAGGTCGTCAGACTGTGGGGGTGGGTGAGGTGGCCCACCCCTTGCCCGTGGGAGAGGTGGTGAAACACCCGCTGCAAGTAGGTGGGAACAACTTATGACAACTCAGAACCCGAACCCGACAACCCAACACGCGGCGGCACCCAGCAAGGCCACCCAGAGCCAGATGACCCAGAGCCTCTCGGCCATCGCCGCGCAGGTCTTCGCGCCGCTGGAGCTGGAACTGCTCGAAGTCCAGGTCCAGAATCCGGGCCGCCACCCCACCGTGCTCGTCCGCATCGACCGCCTGGACGAGCAGCCGGTGTCGGTCGAGGATCTCCAGATCGCCAGCCGGGTACTGGGCGACGAACTCGACCGGCTCGACTTGGTGAAAGGCGAGTACCACCTGGAATTCGAATCGCCCGGCCCCAAACGGCCCCTGACCCGCACGCGCCACTTCGAGCGGATGCTGGGCTTACAGGCGCGGGTGCGCGGCGAGGGCCAGGCGTTCACCGCCCCGATCAAAGCCGTGGACGGCAATCAGGTCACCTTCGACGTGCTGGGCGAGGACGTGACCCTGACCATCGGGCAGTTTCAGGGCAACCTGGCCGAGTTTCCGCCGGAGCACCGCTGAGCATACCCGACACCGCCACACTTCAACACCCCAACCCGGCCAGCACCCCGGCTGGGAACAACCCAAAGGAAGTGAGATGACCCAACCCGAAGTCAATTTCGCCGAGGCGCTGCGCGACGTCGCCGCCGCCCGCAACATCAACGAGTTGCAGCTTATCGAGGCCTTCGAGCAGTCGCTGGCGCAGGCGTACACCCGCAACGTCGAGCCCGACAAGCGCATCGAGGTGCATCTGGACCCCGAATCCGGCGACCTCGAAGTGCTGATCGTGCGCGAGGTGGTGGAGAAGCCCGAAGACGAGAACCTCCAGATCTCGCTGGCCGACGCGCTGGAACTCGACCCCGACGTGGAACTGGGCATGGAGATGGAGTTTCCGGTCGACCGCGATAAATTCAGCCGAATCGCCCTCCAGGCCGCCAAGCAGACCCTGACCCAGAAGATGCGCGAAACCGAGCGCAACGTCGTGTACAACGAGTACAAGGACAAGGAAGGCCAGGTCATCAACGCCACTGTTGTGCGGATGGACAACAAGCAGAACTACTTCGTCGAACTCGGCGCGGGCGAGGCGATCATGCCGCCGCGCGAGCAGATTCCCGGCGAGCGGCTGCTCAACGGCAACCGGGTCAAGGTCTACCTCAAGGAAGTCCGCAAGACGCCCAAGGGACCGACGATTCTGGCGAGTCGCGCCGACGAACGCCTGCTGGATTACCTGCTCAAGCAGGAGATTCCGGAGGTTTCCAACGGCATCGTGGAAGTCAAGGCGATTGCCCGCGAGGCCGGGCAGCGCAGCAAGGTCGCGGTGTTTTCCACCAACAGCAACGTGGACCCCATCGGCGCGTGCATCGGGCACCGGGGCAACCGCATCCAGGCCGTGACCGGTGAGCTGGGCCGCGAACGGGTCGATGTGATCCTCTGGGACGCCAACACCCGCGAGTTCATCCGCAACGCGCTGAGCCCGGCCAAGGTCGGTCTGATCGAGGTCAGCACCGAGCGCGGCGAGGCCACCGTGACCGTGACGCCCGATCAGCTCTCGCTGGCCATCGGCAAGGGCGGGCAAAACGTCCGGCTGGCCGCCAAGCTGACCGGCTTCAAGATCGATCTGCGCGAGACCCAGGCGGTCGGCGACCTCGACGCGGCCATGCAGCAGGCCATGCAGGATGGCGAGGGCGGCAGCGAGGTCAGCAGCAGCCAGCAGGCGGCCTTCGACGCGCTGTTTCGTGACAGCAAATCCGTCGCCACCGCCTCGCCCGACGACGAGGGCGGCCAGGAGTAAGCCGTGAGCGCCGAGCCTGTCTCCCCTGCTGAGCACGTCCCCGAACGCAGTGCTAAGCACGTCCCAGAGCGCAGTTGCGTGGCCTGCCGCCGCCGCCGCCCCCAGGGCGAATTCCGGCGCTTCATCCGGAGCGAATCCGGCTGGACGGTAGTGAGCAAAGGGGCGAGCAAGGGGCAGGCAGGCCGGGGCGCCTACGTCTGCGCGGATACCCCTGCCTGCTGGGCGGAAAAGCGCCTCAAGCGGGCCTTCGGGGCGCAGGCAGAAGCGATCAGCCAAAGCCTTCAGACCACGGCACTGAAGCGAACAACGGACGGGAGTAGACTCGTCCCCAACACTCCAGCACCTCACAACCCAACACCCACAACTCAGTAGCACCACCCTCCCCTGCGACCCACTGAAGCACCAGACCCACCCAAGCTCACGCGGCGCAGCCAACTCACCCGGAGGTGAGGACATGTCAAAAGTCAGAATTTATACCCTTGCCAAAGATCTGGGCGTGGACAACAGCCGAATGCTCGCCATGCTCGACGACCTGGGCGTGCAGTACAAGAGTATTTCCAGCACGCTGGAAGAAGACACGGTGGAAACGATCAAAGGATTAGTGGCCGAAGAACAGCAGACCGGCAGCGCCAGCAGCGTCGGCACCATCGACGAGAATGCCGCCAGCACAAACGCGGCGCCCGGCGTCCAGACCTCAGCAGCGCAGGCTCCGACAGCGCAGACTCCAGCAGCAAAAACCTCAGCAACGCAGCCGCAAGCCAGCCAGCCTGAAACTGCCGTCGCGGTGGCCGAGCGCCAGGCACCTGCCGCCAACCAGATGCCCAGCCGCGCCCCCGTCGTGACCATCATGGGCCACGTCGACCACGGCAAGACCAGCCTGCTCGACTACATCCGCAAGACCAAGGTGGCGGCCAAGGAGGCGGGCGGCATCACCCAGCACGTCGGCGCCTTCGAGGCCCACACCAGCAAGGGCAAGATCGTCTTTATCGACACGCCGGGCCACGAGGCGTTCACGACCATCCGGGCGCGCGGGGCCAACGTCGCCGACATCGCCATTATCGTGGTGGCCGCCGACGACAGCATCATGCCGCAGACCCGCGAGGCGGTGGCCCACGCCAAGGCGGCGGGCATTCCGCTGATCGTGGCCATCAACAAAGTGGACTTACCCCAGGCCGACGTGGACCGGGTGAAGACCGATCTGACGCAGGTGAACCTGGTGCCCGAAGAGTACGGCGGCGACACCGTGGTCGTGCCGGTCAGCGCCAAGACCGGCGAGGGCGTCGAGGACCTGCTCGAATACATCTCCCTGACCGCCGAACTTGAAGACCTGCGCGCCGATCCCAAGGGCGAATTCGCGGGCGTGGTCATTGAAAGTAAAGTGGACCGGCAAGCGGGCGTGCTCGCCACCGTGATGGTCCAGCAGGGCACCCTCCACGTCGGAGACTTCCTGGTCGTGGGCGAGAACTACGGCAAGATCAAGGCCATGATGGACAGCAACGGCGAGCGCATCAAGGAAGCCGGTCCGTCTACCCCCGTGCAGGTGCTGGGCTTCTCCGAAAACCCGACCACCGGCGACAAGGTGCAGAGCGCGGGCAACGAGCACCAGGCCCGTGAAGTCATCGCCGGGCGCGTCGGCGTGCGCCGCGACGAGGAAGACCAGAGCAAGCGCCGCAAGATGACTCTGGAAGAGATGATGGGGCCGCTCAGCGAGATTCGCACCGTGAATCTTATTCTGCGCGCCGATACCCAGGGCAGCCTGGAAGCTTTGCAGGGCATTCTGGCCCGCAAGGAGAGCGACGACGTGAAGCTGAATGTCATGCTCAGCGGTATCGGCGCCCCCACCGAGGGCGACGTGCTGCTGGCCTCCACTGCCGGGGCGACCATCTTGTGCTTCAGCGTCGCGGCGTCGGGCAGCGTGACCAAGGTGGCCGACCAGAAAAACGTGGACCTCAAGAGCTTTAAAATCATCTACGAGCTGATCGACGAGGTGGACCGGCTCATCAAGGGCAACGTCGAGCCCGTCTTCGAGGAGCAGTACCTGGGCCGCGCCGAGGTCCGCATGGTCATCCGCCACCCCAAGACCGGCAATATCGCGGGCTCATACGTCACCGACGGTTCGTTCAAGCGCAACGCCAAGGCCAAGGTCACGCGGGGCCGTCAGGTTGTCTATGAGGGCACCATCGTCGGCCTCAAGCGCTTCAAGGACGACGTGCGCGAGGTCAAGACCGGCTTCGAGTGCGGTATCAACCTCGACTGGGACGAGGTGCTGGAAGGCGACATCATCGAGGCCAGCGAGATGGTCGAAATTCAGCAGTAAGGTAGGAGTGTGAGCGAGCGGGCCGCCCTGGGAATGGGTGGCCCGCTTTTGTTATAGGTATTGCGGATAGTAGTGATGGATGATGGTGCGAACTCGCTCGCAAACGTCTTCAACTTCTGGATTCAGGCCAAATGTAGAGGCGACAGCGAGGCCCGCTTCGATTTTCTGCCCTACCGGAACGGAGTAAAGCCACGCCATGAGCTGCTGGGTTTGCTGCGGACGGCTTTCCCAGAAGGCGCCCGCCTCATACTTCAGTCCTTCCTCTCGCCAGCCAAAGTCTATAAACAGAATGAGATGTGTTATTGCGGCGGCGCTCTCATCCTTGAACCAACGATCCAGATAAGGGGCAAGATTGTCTTCCGCTTGTGCAATGCTGGACAGCGCCTCATCCGCTCTGGTATCAGAATATTCTGATAGCCGGGCCAGTGTTTGGACCCACCAGGCCATCAAAAACTCCTCGATAGCCTGCTGCTCCGCTTCGAGCCAGGTTCTCCGATCTCCATACGTCAACTTGCTCAGGACGATCTCCGAATCAGTAAGCAGTTCGCGTTCTGTCATCAGCTCCAGCAGACGCGGCAAGACGTACTTGAACAGGTCCACATCGCCAACGGTAGTCGGGGCGTGTAAGGCGTACCCGTCGAGTTCCTTCGCTGAAACCTCCCGCAGAGGCTTACGCCGTAGCGCACCCAGTTCTTCTTCCGGATTACGATACGGCGACGTCTCCACCTCACCTGGCAATGGACAGGCGGCAAAGACCTTGTAGAGCTGATTTACCGCTTTAGAGCAGTACTCCGAATTACGCCACGGGGAAAACAGCCTCCCCGCGCCTCCATTCTGCGTCCTACTCAGTCAAAACTACTCGCTCCGCTCGGTCATAAAAAGGGTCTTTTTATGACATCTGCTCTAAG
>NZ_JANYGJ010000041.1 GCF_025362455.1 Deinococcus sp.
TCGCCGTGCTCCGGCCAGGGCACGGTGCGTTCGGCATTGGGCGGGAAGAGGGTATCGAGCCAGTTGTGCGTCATGATTCCTCCGGCCCCACACGGCTGAGGGACGCGACCTGCCGGGCTAGGGCAGTGAGTTTCCATGCGAAACCTGATCCGGAGTCATGCGGAGTACTGGTCCACTTCCCATCCCGGTCCGTCAAATTTTCCTTCGAAAACAGCCCAAGCTGTTGCAAACCCAGTAAAGCAGCAACAAATTCTTGTCGAGTAAGCCCGGCGACGGACACGGTACTGTCGTTCGGAATTAAATCCTGATACGGATCTATCGGATCAAGAATCTGAAAATACTCAACGAACACTCTTAGTTCTCTATCCGATATCCCCTCAATTATTCGCATAGTTTGAGACTTGTCCAGAGCAGGGCGTGGGAAACTCAAAGAACACCCAGCCAATGCGCGAGCAATGAATCTCAACTTGTCATCCGTCTCGGCAATTTCCGCCGCTCGCAGCGCCTGCATCACATTGGCTGCGAACGCTTCCGACTTGACATATTCCCTGTCCAGAATGAGCTTCCCGGCCTCCACCTTCTGATTCAGCAAGGCGACCTCGTACTTCAGCGCCTGTTCAAATTGCTCGATTTTTCGCTGACTGGCAGCAATGTAAGCTCCCTGAAGCAAAGTCACCGGAATGTTGACGCCTGGAATAGTCGACAAGATCGGTAGAAATCGTTCCAACTGCTGGCTCACGCCCGCCCCCGCACCACGTCCAGCGTCTCATCCACCAGCACTTCCCCGTTCCGGTACACCACGCGCATCACTGAACCTGGGTACTCGGTGGCGAAGGTCTGATACTGCCTGGTCACGAAGCGTCCGTTTTCCATCACCAGGTCGAGCACGCCGTCTTTGCTGCGCTTGCCGGGGTCGGTCACCGGGTCTTTGTAGATGGGCTGGAAGTATTCGCCCCCGCTCCCATCAACACTTGGCCCGGTAATCAGCGCGGCGCTGGCTTTGTAGGCGAAACGCTGGGTGTCGCGGTCCACCTTTTGCAGCAGCGCTCCGCCCATGCCGAAGGCGACGTTTTCGGTGGAAAACCCGTCCACGATCAGGTTTTGCAAGATCTCACGGATCGAGTTCTCGTCTACCCCGTCGCCCTGGATGACCCGCACCGAATCGAGGACCAGATAGCCTTTGCTGTTGGTGGTGGTGCCGAACTTGGCGGCCAGGGCACGCACGGCCAGGCGGACCATCGCCGCCGGGTCGCCGCTGTCGGGCCGCACGACCAATGTGGCGCCGCTGGCCTTGACCAGTTCGCGCAGGGTCTCGCCCCAGTGGACGTTGATGGCGTACTTGAGGTCGTAGCTGTCGCTCACCACCGCGAAAGTTTTAGTCGAGAATGGCCCGCCTGGCTTGCCGAACATCTGGACCATGTTGCGGTAGGCGTCCACTTCGTGCTCCTTGCCCCAACTGGTGATGGTGCTGTGCTCGGCGGCGGGGATGCTGTAGGCGGCGATGTCGGCTCCGTAGTAGTTGCGAGCGGTCCGCAAGGCTTCCAGGGTGTCAGAGCCCTGAAAGTTGATCAGGTGCGCCAGCCCGCCCAGGCCCGCGCTCTCGCGGCTCGATACGCCCCGCGAGCCGAAGTCGTGCAGCTTGAACGGCAGCTCGGCGTCCGGGTCGTCGCAGGTTTTCTCCAGGGCCTCGCGCAGAATCTGCTTGAGGTAGTAGCTCTGGGTGGCGACTGTGGTTGTATACCAGACACGCATAAGAGCCGTTTCGAACCAGCCGGGCAGCCACGGCACGGCGGGATCGGTGTTGGTGACGGTCATCAGCGCGTTGTGGACGGGAATGAGCATGCCTTCCGGCACGGCCCGGATTTCGAGCGGAAGTTTGCCGCCGTGGGCGTTTACGATGTGCATCCAGCCGTCATAGGGGAACGGCTCGCCGTGCGCGGTGATGAGGGTGCGGGCTTCCTCGACCATCTCAGCGGTGACGCGAACGCTCAGGTAGCGCTTGAGCAGGTACTGGAGGCCGAAAAAGCGGGTAGCCGGGAAGCGCCCGCCCCGCGATTCCAGGTAAGAAAACAGCCGCGTGGTGCCGGGCGGGTACTGGAGAAAGTGGCTGGACTTGTAGCTGTCGGTATCGAGGATGATGTTGTTGTCGGCGAGTAGGGTCATGGCGGCGCTCCTTGTGGATAAAGGGGAGGTCAGCGGTAAAGGTAGTTGTAGAAGCTGCGGACGAACTGCGGCTGTGCGGCCTCAATGGCTTCGTGGCGACACCGCCGCGTGAGGGTGATGGCGTCCTCGGCGTTCATCCCCCCATAGATCAGCAGGCAGGCCGCCAGCGTTCCCGAACGGCCTTTCCCGCCCAGGCAATGCACCACGACGGTTTTGCCGCTGGTCAGCTCGGCGTGCAGTTCGGACACCAGTTCAGAGAACGCCTGAATGTCGCTGGGCACCTTCACATCCACAATCGGGAAGCGGCGCACCGCCAGGCCCAGACGCTCAGCTTCGGCGTCGTAGTCGGCCATGCCGTAGCGCAGGCCTTCCGGCAGCTCCATCAGGTTGACGAGGAGGTCCACGCCCGCCGTTTTCAGCGCCGCAAAATCGGCGCTCAGGTCGCGCTCGTGGCGGTAGCCGGACTGCATCGACTCGCCTTTCTTGCCCGGCGCGATGGTCAGGCCCAGGCGCCCGCTCCAGTCGGCGGGCTCGATCACGTCAAAGCGGATGGGATTGCTGATGCTGGTCTGGATGTTCATACGTTCACCGCCTGGCCCATACGGGCGAGTCCTTCAGCACAGTCGCGCAGCTCATCGCCGTACTCGATCTGGCCCAGCCACTTATCCGGAAAGGCGCTCAGGCCCAGGTGGGCACCGGCAAACGCCCCGGCCAGGCAGGCCAGCGAGTCGCTGTCGCCGCTCGTGACGGCAGCGCGGCGCAGGGCCTCTACAGGATCATCCGGCGTCAGCAGGAAGCACAGCAGGCCGGTGGCAAAGGCTTCCTCGGCAATCCAGCCTTCCCCGGTGAAGTCGCAGGGATCAGCGTCTTCGGGAATGCCGGTTGCGGCGCGTTCCAGACCGGCCAGCACGCCCAGGCACTCATCCCAGCCGAAGCGTATGTACGCTTCCGGGCTGGCGTAGCCTGCCGCTCGCCACAGCTCGCCCAGCCAGCCCTCACGGTAGACGCTGCGCTGGGCGCGGGCGTAGCGGGTCAGCGCGGCGGGCAAGTCGGCAGGCGCGGCGCCACTGAGCAGCAGCCAGATAGCCTCGGCGGTCAGATCGCTGGCGGCCAGGGCGGTGGGATGGCCGTGCGTCAGCGCCGCCTGGAACTGGGCGTACCCGGCGCGGGCGTCGGCGTCAGGAATAATTCCTGCCGCTTGCACCCGCATGTTGGCGCCGCAGCCTTTGCTGGCGTGGATGGTGGCGGCCTGCCATCTGCCGCCGCGTTCCAGGTTGCGGCAGGCGCTCAGGCAGGTATTGCCGGGGGCGCGGGTGTTCTCCGGGTCGTGGAGCCACTTCACGAACTCGCGGCGCAGCGGACCTTCACTGGCCTGGGCATTCAGCTCCGGCGTGTCCAAGAGGGCACGGGCGACGGCGAGCATCATCTGGGTGTCGTCGGTGACGCGGCCTGTGTGAATGGTCGTCGGGCCATTCGGCGGAAACTGAAGGCGGATGCGGTCCAGGTCGCGGGTGAATTCGGTGGGCGCGGCCAGGGCGTCGCCGTAGGCCGAGCCGTAGAGGATGCCCGATATTTTGTCCAGTTCGTTCATTTCAACCTCTCATCACCCGCGCATCACGAAGTGCTCGATGATGGCGTGGTGGTCCTCGAAGAACTGCTCCGGCTGGGCCAGGGCCTCGCTGAGCGGCGTCCACAGCGCCTCGGCGGCGTCGGTGCCGGGCCGCAATATGGGCAACTGCCCTATACCGAGGTCGAACTGGAAGGCGTGGGTGATGGTGCGTCCGCGCAGGGAGCGGTCCGGATAGTCGAAGACCGCCTGCGAGCGCAGATACGTGCTCAGGTCGCCGGTCTGGAGGCCGGTTTCCTCCACCACCTCGCGGATGCAGGAGGCCAGCAGCGTTTGCGCGACGTTCAGGAAGCCGCCCGGCATGGCCAGGCGCCCGCGCCCCAGCTCGGAGCCGCGCCGCACCAGCAGCACATGCCCGCTGCGGATAATCACGGCGTCGGTGGTCACGAAGACCGCCGGATACGGCGACCCGGCCCAGGCGGCGCGGTAGTCCTGCACGTACTGATATTCGTCTGTGAGGGCGGCAAAGTCGGGCGTGCGGGCAAACGCCTCCAGAAAGCGCCAGACGGCGGGCGGCACCATCTGCCGGACCCGCTCCAGCTCGCCCCCGAAGTAGGCGCGGCGAACTGCCGTGGCGCTGAGCGAACTGACTACATGCGTCGGCAGGAATTCCCAGGCTGGAAAGGAGCGCAGGTAGTAACTGCTTTCGTCCTTGAGGTGCCCGATCAGGGCGATGTCGCCGCTGCCGTGCGTGTGGGCCGCCACGCCGCGCTGGACCTCGGAAAGCCACAGCGACTCGTTGTAGAAGTAGTCGCGCACATGCACGAACAGCAGGCGGCTGGCTTTGATTCCGGCGTCTAGCAGCAGATCGAGAATAAGTTGCTGGCGCTCGTCGGCGGTAAAGGGGTTTTTGATGTTGCGGGCCGCCCGCGCCGAGCCGATCACCACGATCAGCTTCTGCACCTGCCCCAGAGCCTCCGTCATCACCTCCAGGTGCGCGGCGTGCGGCGGCTCGAAGCGCCCGATGTAGACGCCGAAGGTGCGCTTGCGGGCGCGGACCGGTATGGGAGGGAGAGGTGGCTCAGTCATGTCTCATAAACTACTCTAATGATTATTAGAATGGTGAGTCGTTCAGGCCAGGTTCATCCCTCCACCGCTGCGCCACCTTGCTGATCTGCTCATGGCGCCGCCTTGCTAAGCTACCCGGATGCGAAGGCCCACACTGCACAGGCCACAAGCCGCCCTGATCTTTATCCTCATCACCGCGCTGATCGACATCATGGGCATCGGGCTGATTATTCCGGTGCTGCCGAAGCTGGTCAAACAGTTGGCCGGGTCGGCGGTGGAGGGTGCGCGCTACATCGGCATCTTCTCGGCGGTGTACGGCGCCATGCAGTTCGTCTTCGCGCCGGTCCTGGGGCGGCTTTCAGACCGCTACGGACGCAGGCCGCTGCTGCTGCTTAGCCTGCTGGGCATCGGGCTGGATTATATTCTGCTGGCGCTGGCGCCCAGCCTGGCCTGGCTGTTCGTGGGCCGCGTGCTGGCGGGCATTGCGGGATCGAGCCTGACCGTCGCCAACGCCTACATCGCCGACGTGTCCGCGCCGGAAGACCGGGCCAAGAATTTCGGGCTGCTGGGCGCCACCTTCGGGGTGGGTTTTATTCTGGGGCCAGCGCTGGGCGGGCTGCTGGGCGAATACGGGCTGAGATTGCCGTTCGTCTTCGCCGCCGGGCTCTCGCTGCTCAACTTTCTGTACGGCCTGTTCGTGCTGCCCGAATCGCTGCCCAGGGAATTGCGCGGCGCCCGGCTGAACCGGAATGATCTCAATCCCTTCAAGCCGCTCTCGGCGCTCTCGGCCTACCCGATTGTCGGACAACTGGCCGGGGCGTTTTTGCTGCTGAACCTGGCCGGGCAGGTCATCTTCTCGACCTGGGTGCTCTACACCGAGGGCGTGCTGAACTGGACGCCAGGGCAAAACGGCCTGGCGCTGGCCACCTTCGGTTTGCTGACCGCCATCGTGCAGGGCGGCCTGATCGGCTGGGCGGTGAGGGTGCTGGGCGAGCGGCGGGCCATCATGTTCGGGCTGGTGATGGGCGTGCTGGAAATGCTGCTCCTGGCCTTCTCGCGCACCTCGCTGCTGATGTACGTCTCGCTGGTGGCAGGCGCCCTGGGCGGGCTGGCCGGTCCGGCGCTCCAGGGGCTCATCAGCCGCCAGGTCTCCGAGTCCAAGCAGGGCCGTGTCCAGGGCGCCCTGACGGCGCTGGGTAGCGTGGTAGGCGTGGTGGGGCCGTTGATAGCGACCTACGTCTTCGCCTCCTTCAACGGCGGCGGCGCGGCCATCCAGTTTCCCGGCGCCGCCTTCCTGATGGGCGCCCTGTCCTCGGCGCTGGGCACGCTGATTGCCTGGACGGTGCTGCGGCGCATTCCCGGCACGGGCAAACCGGGGGCCGTCAGCGCTTGAAGCCGCCCCTGGGGCCGCGCATCTTACAGCGCGTCTGGCGCGAGATCATGCTGCCGCTGGCGCTGCTGTGGCTGGTGTCCACCTTCGGCCTGACCATCGCCCGCGTGGACGGCAACAGCATGAATCCCAGCTTGCATAGTGGGGCAGTGATGCTGTTGCTGAAATTCCCTCGCTGGGGGCACGCCTGGCGGCTGACGCCTCTCCCCTACCGGCGCGGCGATATCGTGATTTTCAAAGCGCCCCCAGACAGTGAATATGCCTGGGAAACCCTGAGTTTCGGCGGGCTCTACAGCCTGCGCCACCGGCCCTACAACATCAAACGGGTGGTCGGGCTGCCGGGCGACGTGGTGGAGATCAGAAACGGGCTGCTGCGGGTGAACGGTGAGCGGGTGGTCGAGCCCTACGCCAGCGGCGCGGCGGCGCAGGACGAGGCGCCAGTGCGGGTGCCACCTTCGAGCGTCTACGTGCTGGGCGACAACCGCCTCCTGGCCGAGAGCGTGGACTCGCGCTTCTACGGCGCCGTCAGCGTGCGGGATGTGGCGGGCACGGCAGATGTGCGGCTTTGGCCGTGGGGACACGGAGACGCTGCACACCATCCCTTCAATGCTGACAAACACTTTGCTGACAAACACCTTCTTTTCTAGTAAACTTCAGTCACCAGGGTGTGCGCTGAACCGGGAAACCGTTGTGCTCTAGTCCCGCCCACGAGGGCTTCCACCCAAGTGTGGCCATACCCAAGAGGATTCAGCTTTTTTTGCACCCATGCAGGGCTGCCCACGGGTGGCCCTGTTGCTTGTTTACCGGCCTGGCCTGGTTGTTTTTCCCGCTCGCGTGTTGTGGAGCAGAATTTCAAAGCTTACCGGCTTAGTTTTAGAGCGATTTGCCAGGCGTGATGGATCACGTGGGAGAGCGCTTTCAACAACCAACCTGAGTTGCTTGCCAACCTTATAGGGTTTGAAATACACCTCATATTCCACACGGGCACCGCTCTCGATCAGCTCAATCGTAAAGTAGTGGCCGTGTCAGGTGTGGTAGCACTTGCGACCTACCAGTGAGCGCACAAGCTCAGGCAGCCAAAACGATAGGGCATATCGAGTGGGGTCAAATGTGCGAATGTCTCTGCCAGGGGCTGCCGAATACTGAAATGCAGGGTCATCGTCCGGTTCTGGACTTTCTGTGAAACAGTGGTGACTAAAGTGAACCCACATCTGATAGACAACCGGCGCCTTATCTACCGTGCCTGACTGTACAAACTCACACTCAAACGGCTCCAGATGGCTCAGGGGGTAGCTGGTCAAACCGAGTTGCATATCTGCCCAGCGTGTCATTCACTCAACGATACCGGACCAGCAGCTTCAGGGTCGGCGCTGGTCCAGGCAAGCCATACCCCTACCCCTCCCGCCCGTCTTCCCGCTGCTCCTGTTCGTCTTCGAGGGCCTTGTAGGCGCAGGCGGCGGCCAGGGCGGCGAGGGCCAGCGGCACGTTGCCGATGCTCAGGTTCACGTCCTTGCCGTCGATCAGACCCCCGATGCGGCCTCTGAGGCGGTCTCCGTCACGGTGCAAATCCAAATCTTTACCGTCCAGGCGCCCGGAGAAGCGGCCCCGGACCCTATCGCCGTTGATGTTCAGGCTCACGTCGTCGCCCTCGATGTGCCCGCCGAGCCGAACCTGAACGCGGCCAGCGCTCACATCCCCGTCGGCGTCGAAGCCCTTGATGTGGCCGCCGACACGCCCGTCCACCCGTTCACCGCGCAACTTCAGGTCGATGTCCTTGCCGTTGAGACGGCCACCGATGCGCCCGTGGAGGCGTTCGCCGTCCCAGTCGGCGTGAAGGTCGTAGCCTGCGGTGAGGCCGCCGATGCGTCCGTCGAGGTCTGCCATGTGGGCAGTGTAGAGAAAAGGGGAGTAGGAAGTGGGGAGTGGGAAGTAGGAACAGATGAATATCCGTGTAGAGGCCCTGTGCTCTACCGTCTTCTCGACCCTGACACGGAAAAACGGCAAAGGCTCACCCAGCCCTTCGCCGTTCCCACTCCCCACTTCCTACTGCCCACTTCCCATCAAAGCATCCCGATCAACGCCCGCGTGAACTCCTCGGTGCCCGCCGTGCCGCCCAGGTCGCGGGTGCGGGGGCCTTCTTCCAGAATGCGGTTCACGGCGTTGTCGAGCTTGGCGGCCAGCTCCGCTTCGCCGAGGTGCTGGAGCATCAGCACGGCGGCCAGGACGGTGGCGGTAGGGTTGGCCACGCCCTTTCCGGCGATGTCGGGCGCCGAGCCGTGGACCGATTCGAAGATGCCGAACTGGTCGCCGATGTTGCCGCTGGCCGCGATGCCCAGCCCGCCGACCAGCCCGGCGGCCAGGTCGCTCAGGATGTCGCCGAACATGTTGGTCATGACCAGCACGTCGAACTGCTGGGGGTTACGAACGAGCTGCATGGCGGCGTTGTCCACGATCATGGTGCCCAGATTCAGACCGTCAATGAGTCTGGCCTCGTCCATGATGGTGTTCAGGAACAGGCCCTGCGTCACCGGCAGCACGTTGGCCTTGTGGACCACCGTGAGTTGCTGGCGGCGCGTCATGGCCAGCCGGGTGGCGAACTGCCCGATAGCCTGGCTGGCACCCCGCGTAATCACCGTGTCAGCGATGGCGGTGTCGCCGTAGAGGCGCTCCTGCTCGACGTAGAGGCCCTGGGTGTTCTCGCGCACGATCACCAGATCGACGTTTTGAAAGGCGCCGGGCACCGGGCGGGTCTTGGTGGGGCGGACGTTGGCGTAGAGGCCGTACTTCTGGCGCAGGTGGCGAATGGCGCCCTGGAAGCCCTTGGGCTTGTCGGTGGGGCTGGTGGCCGCGCCAAATAAGGTGGCGTGGGTGTTTTCCACCGCCTCGTAGGTGGCGTCCGGGGTAGACGTGCCGTGATCCAGAAAGTACTCGTAGCCAGCGTGGGCCTCGACGTACTCGGCGTCGAAGCCCAGCGCGTCCAGCACGCGGCGGGCGGCGGGAATGACTTCGTGGCCGATGCCGTCGCCTTCGATCAGTGCAATGCGGTGTTTGGCCATAGTGGGGACAGTGTAAGGGGTTAGGGAGGCTTGTGGCGTGTGGCCTGTGGGAACAGATCAGGGAAGTGGGAAGTGGGAAGTGGGAACAGATCAGGGATTCAGCGTTCGAGGTATGCCAGGTAGGTTTGAGCCTGAGCGGTCTGCGCTTCGCTGAAGACACGGACGCCGTGCTGCTCCAGCAGTTCGGTGGTGACGCCGCGCCCGGCTTTCAGCGTGCCGGAAAAATCGCCGCTGTAGAGCGTATGCACGCCGCACGAGGGGCTGCCTTCCTTGAGAATCGCTACCCGGATGCCCAAGCGTTGAGCCTGCGCCAGAGCGAGCCGGGCGCCGCGCACGAAGTAGTCGGTGACGGGGTTGCCGCCCGCCTCGATCACCTGGGCGGTGCCTGAGAGCACGTCACGGCCCTGACCGCCGACGATCTCAGCCGGTGGGCGCGGCACTGGAAAGCCACCTGCCAGTTCGGGGCAAAACGAAACGATGCGGCCCTCGGCCTGCCAGCGGTTCAGGGCCTCCAGGTCGGGCCAGGCTGACGCGGCGTCGGTGCCGTTGTAGCGCACATGAAAGCCGAGCAGGCAGGCGCTGACGAGGATGCGGTGCATGTCGCTGAGTATGAGCCATTCCGTTCAGGCCGTCAGTAACGATTCGACCAGCGCCCGCGCCAGCAGCGGCCCCAGCAAAAAGCCCTTGCTGCCCAGCCCGGAGAGGTGCCAGACACCCTGTTCGTCAGGCCCGAAGTTCAGCGGCGAGAGCCGCACGCCGGTCCAGCGGCCTGTGATGCGCGTACCGGAGAGCGGCGTGAGGGCCGAGCCCTTGTCCAGCAGCCAGCTCAGCGAGCGCAGGGGTAAGCCGCGTGCCAGCGCCTCAGCATGAGACGTGGCCGGAGCTTCATACGTGGCACCGAGGACGCCACCGACCACCCCAGGCGACAGGTAGGCGCCGAAACTCAGCGGCTGGATGGGCGCCTGGTCGAGCAGCAGCAGGCTTCCAGCACGGTGGGTGCCTGCCGGTGACAGCGTTCCCGCACCCGCCGAGCCGCCGCAACACACGACCAGATCGGCACTCAGGACTTCGCCGGTCGCCAGTCGAACGCTGCTGGACGTGACTGCGGTGGCCTGGCCGCGCACAAGCGCTGCACCGGACGCCATTTTGAGCGCCTTCACCAACGCCGCGCCGCTGACCCAGCCGCCTTCCGGAATCTCCAGAACGCGGTGCCAGCCGGGTTGTTCGGGGTCACGCCAGGTGTGCGTCAGCTCGCCCGGCAGGTTGGCCCGCCACTTGCGCTCGGTTCTGGCGTCGGGCACGGGGCGCAGCACGCCGGTCTGGCCGTGTGGAACGGAAAATCCGGCCTGTTCCAGCTCAGCGATCAAGGCCCAGGTGCAGCGCAGGCCGTCCAGACTCTGCGCCGGGGCGCTGCCGCTCTGGCCGCGTACCGGGTTGAGAAGTGCGGCGGGCACGTCGCTGGAGCGGGGCGATCCGGCATCCAGCAGCGTGACCGTCAGACCGCACTGGGCAGCGCAGTAGGCCACCGAGGCGCCCGCCATACCGCCGCCGATCACCAGAAGCTTCACTGTTTGTGCGCCACTAAAAACTCCCGCTTGCCGACCAGACCGTGACAGCGCTCCACCGTCAGGCCCGCCGCCATCAGACCGCGCCGCACATGCCCCGCCGCGCTGTAGGTCGCTAGCCGCCCACCTGGAGCCAGGCTGGACGCCAGCCGCGCCAGGAAGTCCGGTGTCCACAGCTCAGGATTGCGGGCCGGGCTGAAGCCGTCGAGGTAGACGGCGTGCGCCCAGACGCGGGGCAGCGGCGCGGTGGTGGCGTCGATAAAGTCGATCCGGAGGCGCTGGGCGCCGTGCGCGAGGTCCAGATGTCCGGCCATAACAGCCGCGTCCCAGCCGTCCAGCAAGGCCAGCCAGAGCGGGTGCCTCTCGCCCGGCGCCACGCCTGCCAGCTCGGCGGCACTCAGCGGATAGGCTTCGTAGGCGTGGTAGTCGAGTGCATCCCCGTCCAGCGCCTCCAGCGTGGTGCGCCAGTTCAGGCCCAGGCCGAAGCCGACTTCCAGCACGCGGGGCGAGTCGTGTCGCAGCACGCCGCCGCCCTCCACGAAGACCCGCCGGGACTGCTGCGCGGCGCCGTAGTGCGAGCCGTAGCGTTCGCTGAAGCGAACACTCAGCAGGTTGTGGGGATCGAGCTGAACCGTAGCTTGAACCGTAGCTTGAACGGTGGCTTGGACCGTGGCCCGAACATTCACGCCCACCTTCATTTGCCCAGATCGGCGGGCGGAATCGGGTCGCCCTGGGCCGGGGCGGGCAGCAGCAGCTCGTTCTGGCGCACGAAGGCCCACATGAAGCGCGGCACCACCATCAGTTGGGTCTGGTAAGCGCGGATGGCCCTAATCTTGCCCTCGCGCTGGGCGTCGGTCAGCGGGTAACGGTGCCACTGGAGGCCCTGCGAAAAGGGACGCGGCGGCACCAGCGGCAACCCGGCGTGCAGGCCCTTGGGCAGCGGCCATTCGAGCCCGCCGTGGACCAGGTAGTAGTACAGCGTTTCGCGGCGCACCGAGGCCAGGCGCGAGGCCAGATACGCCGCCGTGCGGTGGTCCGGGTGGCCGTCCTGGGCACTGGGCGCCAGCACGATGTCGGGGTTGACCTGATCGTAGACGCTCGCCAGTTGTTTTTCGAGTTCCTGGCCGGTGTAGGGCCTGCCCGGCGCCAGTGTTCCGGCGTAGGGCACCCGGTTGACGCCGGTATGCACGCTGGTGTACGGCACCAGGTAGTTTTGCAGGTACACCGAGGTCAAGCCCTGATCGGGGAAGCCCAGAAAGGTGATGTGGCTGGCCGGAATGCCCAGCGCCAGGGTCGCGGCGCGGGCCTCCTTCATCCGGCGCAGGCCCAGGCGCAGCAAGTCGGCGTGAGTGAGCCGGAGATTACGGCTGGTGGCGCGGGCGTCCATATCGAAGCCGTCGCCACTGGTCAAAAAGACCACATAGACCTGGCCGCCACGCGCCATGACGTCTTGCAAAATGCCGCCCGCCGCCAGCGTCTCGTCGTCGGGGTGGGGCGAGACGAACAGCAGGCGGCCAGACAGCGGCGCCATGACCGGCAGCCGGGCCGCCGCCGCCGTGACCTGATTGACCGTCAGGCGTCCGGTGGGCAGCCAGTACCAGCCGTTGATGAACGCGGCGATGAGCGCTATGACGATGAACACAGCCGTCAGGCGCTTCCAGCGGCGAGGGGGGCGAAGGCGCATCAGCCTCGCCACTATAGAGCGGCCCCTGAAGGTGAGATGAAGGAGGTGGGCTGTGGGTTGTGGGTTGTGGGAACAAACCAGGCGCCGCCACCTGTGCCCCGGCTCTCTATACTCGCTGGCATGTCCCGCGCCGCGCCCGACCCCGCCCTCACCTTCGGCCTGGAGGAAGAAGTCTTCGTGCTCTACGGCCACAGCGGTCAACCACGCCGGACCCATCTGGGCAGCCTCTGGCCGATGGGCGGGCTGCTGTGGCAAGACCCGAAGCGCAACTGGGGCGGCACCGCCACCAACTTCCGGCGCGGCGCGGCGGCCCGCCGTGAGGTCATGAGCAGCGTGGAGGTCAGCACCCGCGTCGAGTACGGCGCCGCCACGCTGTTTGCTGCCGCCCTCTCGCGCCGGGCAGAGCTGTCGCGCAGCTTTACCGGCGGGCAACTGGTGGCGCTGGGCAGCCTGCCGGGCAGCGACCGCTACCACACGGCGGGGCTGCACATCCACATCGGCGTCGCCCCGCATGAGCGGGACCGGGTTTACGGCAACCTGGCCTACTTCCTGCCGGTGCTGGCCTGGGCGAGCGCCAGCAGCCCGTATTTCGCAGGCGGGTCACCCGGCGGGCCGCTCTCCCGCGTCGCCAGCTCCTTCGCGCTGGGCGAACTCGGCCCGGACCCCTATGAGCGTTTTCAGGATTTGATTATCACGCGGCGGCTGGGCACCATCGAGTTGCGGGTGCTCGACCCCGTGCCCGACCCGGACCGGTTGTGGGCCGTGCTCAGAGCGGTGGAAGGCATTGCCCGGCTGCCGGGCACGCTGCCCTGGAGCCGCGAGGACTACAACGACCTGCGCCGCGAGCTGCTGCACGCCCCCGGTCCGGCCCTGCGCGAACGCGCCGCCGAGCTGGAATGGCGAGTCGGCTTTGATCCGGCCTGGACAGCGCACACCGAAGCGGACCGGGTACGCTCACACACTGACCTCTTCGGCTGGGCCAGCACCTGCGCCCACCTCGACGGGCTGTGGCGCAGCGGAGAGTGGCAGGATCTGGGCACCCCCACCACGCCGCCGCCCTGGTGGCAGGGTCCGGCAGGTTTTGCCCGCTACTACCTGCCCAGGCTGCCCGCCATCGCCCGGAAAGCATATGTGGAGAACAAGAAGAAATGACGGCTGAGCTTCAGCACCTCTTCGACGAGCCGGTTCTGAGCATGACGGTGCTCAGCCCTGGATATTCGGGTCATGCCAGCGACGTGTGGCAGGTCCAGACGGCGAGCGGTATCTGCATCGTGCGCAGTCCCCGGCCCGGCGCGGCGCAGGGTAACCCCTTCTGGTGGGGCCTGCGCGAGCTGTTCGGCACCGATCCACAACGGCTAGAGGACTTGCAGACCATCAATGCTCTGCTGGGCCGTCTGGGCGCGTTCCGGGTGCCACAGGTCAAGCGGGTGGTCAGCAATCCGGAGCGCTCTTACGCCGTGCTCGAAACAGTGCCGGGGCAGATGCTGGACAGCTTTGTAGGGCAGGGCGCCGAGCTGCTGACCGAACTGGGCACCGGCCTGGCGCGGCTGCACGCGCGTAAGCTGGATTGGTGGGGCCATCCCTCCGGGCGGGTACGGGCCGACCTGGCTGACTTTCATCCCCGGCTGGCAACCGTCATGCAGGCGCTGGTGGAGCGGTTTTATGTCGGCACCGAGATCAAGGTCGCGCTTCCCAGCGTTCTGGCACAGCTCCAGCAGCTTCCGGCCCCGGCCTGCGCCTGCCCGCTGATGATCGACCTCGATCCCAGCCAGTTTCTGAGTGAGGGTGGCCGCCTGGGTGCGCTCGTCGATACCGAGGCGTTCGTGATGGCGCCACCGGAATTCGATCTCATCGCGCTGGACTATCTGCTGGACGAACCGGGCGCCGACCACTTCCGACACGGTTACGAACAGGTGCGCCCGCTGCCGCCCGTCACCGAGGTTCGGACGGTCTACCGCTTCCTCTACCGGCTGCTAGAGGTGCAGGGCGATATGGACCTGGGCCTCTGGATGAAGCAGCCACAACTTTTCCCCTGAAGCGCCGCTGGGGAGACCAACCTGAGCGCCTGTCCAACGTTCTGAGCCCGTCCACTGGTCCCGCCTGCGCCTCACAGCCCTTTGATACACTGACAGGATGCTCAAGTTTCTGCTGACTTTTTTGCGGCGGCTGTTGCCGTTCGTGCTCATCTGGGGCGCTGTGCTGGTGTTTTTGCAGCGCGTCTGGTTTTACCGCGACCCGGTGCGGATCACGCCCCAGGACGACGACCTGATCACCAGCCCCTGCGACGGCCAGGTGGTGTATGTGCGCCGCGTCGAGAACGGTTTGGTCGTCAGCGAGAAGCTGGGCGAGAAGATCAAGGTCAGCGAGATCACCCATGCCGAGTGGCCTGAAGGCGAGACGCCCGGCCACGGCTGGCTGATCGGCATTTACATGTCGCCGCTGGACGTGCATTTCAACTACGCGCCGATGAAGGGCACCATCAGCGGCATCGTCCACAACGGCGCCAAGCTCAATCTGCCGATGGTGGACTTGTGGGAATACATCCAGCTCACCTACCTGCGGCGGGCGGTGGACCTCTTCGCCAAGCGCTACGCCCTGGAAAACGAGCGCCAGACGGTGTTCATCGAGTCGGGCCGGGTCAAGGTGGCGATGGTCGAAATCGCCGACAAGTTCGTGAACAAGATCAGCACCTACGTGGCGGTGGGCGAGCTGCTGCGCCCCGGCCAGAAGATCAGCTTCATCGAGCGCGGCTCGCAGGTGGACCTGTTTATTTTCGGCGAGGTCGACTTCCTGGTGGGCGTGGGCGATCAGGTCTACGGCGCCCAGACGCCGATTGCCCGCTTGGGCAAGCCATAAAAACCGGACTGATGCCCAGACAGAATAATGGTTGACGCCGTACTGCACTGGCTGGAGACGCTGAACCCGCAGCTCGTCCAGTTCGTCAATTTCTTGCTGCTGATTCTGGAAGGCATCGGCATTCCCTTCGTACCTTACGAGGGCAGCATGCTGGCGCTGGGCCTGCTGATTAAAAACGGGCAGACCACCCTCTGGGAATCCATCCTGATCGGCACCATCGGCAACACCATCGGCAACCTGATCGGGTACTACATCGGGCCGCGCGGCCTGCGGATGATCTCGCAAAAGACCCAGAAACGCCTGGGCCTGCTTCAGATTCAGAGCCTGCTGAAGCGCTACGGCCCCTGGATGGCCGTCATCAGCCGCTGGTTCGGGCCGCTGCGCACCCTGTTTATTCTGTACGCCCGGACATCGGGGCTGGCAGTGCTGCCCTACATCGCCTGTTCATTTATCGGCGCCCTGACCTGGACGGCGGTCTGGCAGGTCGGGATGTGGCTGGGCGGGTTGGCCTTCATCGAAATCTGGCACCGTTTTCAGACCTACGGTATTGCCGCGCTGGTCGTCGTCGGCGTGCCGGTCTTCCTGATCCTGCGCCGCCGCCGTATCCGCCGCGAGGCCCTGCAAGACGCCCAGCCGACGCCGGAGTTGGACGGCCCGGTCAGGGAATGAACGTGACGTGCCCAGGGAAACGTCCTGCTCAGGGCAGCGTCCTCAGATCGAACTGCCACTCGAAGGAACGTGCCCAGGGAAACGAGGCCCCGTCCAGGGCATAGCTGTTGCCCAGCCGCAGCGGGAAGGCGGGCGCGGCCAGCGTCTCCAGGGTCTTTGCCGCGCCCGGCGCCGCCAGCTTTGCCTCAGGCAGCACCTTGCGGACCTGGGGGCGCAGCGCACCGCTGTAGATCACGTCGTTGGCGTACTCGCGGGCCAGCAGGGCGTCCTGGCGCACCGGGTCCAGGGTGCCCGACTGCGCCTTGCCCAACACCAGCTTAGCGTGGGCGAGTGCCGTGCCGATATTGTTGCCGGGCGTGCCCCAGGCAGCCAGCGCCACCAGATTGGCCGGGCGGCGCAGCGTGGCCAGGTCGCTCCACAGTCTGGGGTTGCCCTGGTTCACGGCGGCCACATCGGCCACCGCCACCTGGGCGCCGCCGCGCAGCAGCGCTGAGATTCGCAGCGCCGATCGCCGCGAGTCGCCGCCGTTGTAGACGTAGAGCGTCAGCGGCGCGGTACTGTCGGTGCTCAGGCTGTCGGTGCTCGCCTTCTCTGTGCTCGCCTTCTCTGTGCTCAACTCACCTGTGCTCAACTCGAATCCGCTGGCCTGGGCGTGCAGGGCCACGCTGCCGGACAGGGGGACGCCCTCGTATTTGATGACGGCGCCCTGTTTGGACGGGTCGCTGTACTCCACGCGCAGCTTGGCGCTCTGGGGCGACAGGGCGCGGGCCACCAGCGAGGCCAGCACCTCGTCGGCGCCGGGATACAGCAAGGCGTTGGCGGGGGCGCCCACGGCCAGCGCGGCGGCCTCCTGGGGCGCGGGCGAGCCGGGCAGGGCATCGTCCCAGGTGACGTGCAGCTCCCTGAACACCCCCTGCGCCGCCCAGGCCATCATCTGCCGTGCGACCTCCAGATTACGGGCGCGGTTGGTGGCGTCGGGCGAACGGGGCAGGGTGATGAAGGCGTAGGTCGGCTGGCTCCGGGCGCGGACCCGGAGGAACGCCAGCCGGGCCAGCGCCTGATCGGCGCTCAGGTCGCTGGTGCGCGACTGCACCAGGCCGCCGTAGGCCAGCGCGTCGAGCGAGACGATCAGCGGGCCGGTGGTGGGCTGCCCGGCCAGCCAGGCTTGCAATTTCTCCGGATCGGCGCCCCGCTGGGCGTTGCCGAGCAGCTCGGCAGGCGGCAGGCTGACCGCGCCGCCGCCCAGCGCCGCGATGGCCGCAGGCAGCGTGCTGGTGGCCGGGCGCGAGTCGAGCGGCACCAGCACCTGCGCCAGACTGGGCGGGCCGAGCAGCAGTGCGCCGAGCAAGGCAGCGCGCAGAGCAACACGAACGGGAAGGCGAATCATACCCGCACGCTAGCGGGCACACATGAGGGGGGCCAGAGGGAGCGCTGATGACGGCTTGGGGCAACTGGGGAATGGGCAGCGGGAAGTGGGGAGTGGGGCGGCGCTGGGGCGTCGTCGGCATGGTGGAGCCGGGCAGATGAACAGAGGCTCACGCGGCGCTCAGGAGCAACCTAAACGGTCCAGCGGCACGCTGTCTGCTGGCCCGCCACCCGTAGAATGCCCGCATGACCGATCACCGCGAGCCTAACGTCGATGACGCTGAACTTGATGACGACCTCCTCGCTGACGACCTACTCGATGACGACCTACCCGATGACGACCTTGCCTCCGACACGGGCGATCAACTGAGCGAGACCTACTACGAGCACCTCAACGGCGCCGATCTGTACTTCGAGGTGGCGCCGCCCGAAAGCGGGGACGAAAGCGCCCAGACGCTGTTTTATCTGCACGGCGGCCCCGGCTACAACGCGCTGACCTTCCGCGATCTGGTGGGCGAGCGGCTGAGCGCGTACCGGGTGGTCTACCTCGACCAGCGCGGCGGCGGGCGCAGCGGCCCCCTTGACGACACCGACCAGGGCGGCGACACGCTCGACCTCGACACGCTCTGCGCCGACATAGAGGCCGTGCGCGAATTTCTGGGCATCGGGCGCATCGTGCCGCTGGGCCACGGCTTCGGGGCGCTGCTGGCGCTGGACTACGCCCGGCGCTTTCCCGGCCACACCGACCGGGTGGTGGTCATCAATCCCTGGGTCCAGTTTCCCGACCTGGCCCTGACGCTGCTGCGGGAGGCCAGCCAGCGCCAGAATGTGAAACTCGACGATCCCAGAGCGCTGGTGGAGGCCCGCACCCCGGCAGGCCAGCACCCGGCGGTGGGCGCGGCCCGCATCGAGGCGGCCTTTGCGCTCATCAACGCCCGCGACCTGCTCAACGCCCTGCATTTCCGCGACGCGCCCAGCCGGATGCGCCTGGAATTCGCCGACGTGGAGGGCCAACTGATGGGCGGCGCCGAGGTCCAGCAGGCGCTGGTCAATCAGGGCCTGTGGGAGTTCGAGTACCCGCCGTTTCTGAGCGAGATTCGCAAGCAGGTCTACGTGCTCGCGGGCCTGGACGACCGCACCAGTTATCCCGAACAGGTCCACTGGCTCGAAGACCTGGCGGGCGCCGAGGTGACCCTGCTCAACGCCGGACACTACCCCTGGCTCGACGACGAGGACGCTTTTGTAGAGGGGCTGGAGGAGAGTCTGGCGCGCTGAGGAGGCGGGGTTCGTTGCCTCAGAGCAGATGTCATAAAAAGGGTCTTTTTATGACCGAGCAGAGCGAGTAGTTTTGACTCAGCAAGGCGCAGAATGGAGGTGCGGGGAGGCTGTTTTCCCCGTGGCGTAATTCGGAGTACTGCTAAACGCCGCACTCCGCCCCCGGATGCGCCAGACTGTGGCCCATGAGCCTCCCTGCACCCGCCCCGTCCACCAGGCCGCTCAAGATCGGGGTCGGCGGGCCGGTGGGGTCCGGCAAAACGGCGCTGCTGGAAGTGCTGTGCCGCCGCCTCAGAGTGCGCTACTCGCTGGCCGTCATCACCAACGACATCTATACCTTCGAGGACCAGCGCCTGCTGACCGCCGCCGCCGCGCTGAGTCCGGAGCGCATCCGGGGCGTGCAGACCGGCGGCTGCCCGCACACCGCCATCCGCGAGGACACCTCACTCAATCAGGAAGCGGTGGAGTCGCTGGAGGCTGATTTTCCCGGCGTGCAGCTCCTGTTCATCGAGTCGGGCGGCGACAACCTGGCCAGCAGCTTTTCTCCCGAACTGGTGGACGCCTGGCTGTTCGTGCTCGACGTTTCCGGCGGCGAGAAGGTGCCGCGCAAGGGCGGGCCGGGCGTACGGCACTCGGACCTGCTGGTCATCAACAAGATCGACCTGGCGCCGTATGTGGGCGCCGACCTGGCGGTGATGGACCGGGACGCCAGGGCGCAGCGCACAGATGGCGGCGCGGTGCGCCCCCACGTCTTCACCGACCTCAAGCGCGGGGTGGGCGTGGGCGAGATCATCGCCTGGATCGAACACGATCTGCTGTTTCTGGACGTGGCGCCGCCGGTCAGCGGGCTGCGCGAGTGGGCCTGAATTGACCGGCGCTGAGTTGACTGGCGCTGGGTCAACCACCACAGACCTGACCCGGCAGACCCGTACCGGCGTCCTGCATCTGGAGTTTGACTACCGCCACGGCCAGACCGTCCTGACCCGCGACGTGCAGAAGGCGCCGCTGCTCATCATCCGCCCGTTCACGCTGCCCTGCGGCACTCTGATGGTGTTTATAATCAGCCCCAGCGGTGGCCTGCTCGGCGGCGACCACAGCGAGATTCGCGTGCGGGTGGGGCGCGGCGCGCGGGCGCTGGTCCTCACCCAGTCGGCCACGCGGGTGCAGCCCTCGCCGGACTGGGCGGCGGGCGGCGCGGCGGCCACCCAGGACATCCGCTTTCAGGTCGAGGGCGGCGGGCGGCTGGAGTTTTATCCGGAACGCACTTTGATGTTCGCGGGCAGCACGCTGGTGCAGAGCATTCACGCCGAGCTGGAGGGCGGCGCCGAGCTGGGCCTGAGCGAAACGCTGGCCTCCGGGCGGGTGGCACGCGGCGAGCGGCTGGCCTTCGCCGAATACCGCAGCCGCACCGAAATCTGGCAGGATTCGCGGCGCCTGTACCTGGATCAACTCAGGCTCTTACCCGGCGAGCACACCCGCGCCCCCGGCCTGTGGGGCGAGCTGGATTACGCGGCGTTCGGCGTCTGGGTCGGCGGCGGCGAGCTCAGTGAGTGGCCCGCCGTGCCCGGCACTCTGGCCACCGGGCGCTCAGCCGCTGGAGCGGTGTGGCTGCGCGGCGCATCGGCACGTGGCCCGGAGCTGGATCAGGCGCTCAACGCCGCCCGCGAGCGCATCAGGGCGCAACTGTTCGGCGCCGCACCGTTGCAGATCAGACGCTGAGCGGCGTAGAGGATAACACCCGTTCTATTTGACGTTCTGGACGCTGTTGACCCCTCTCCTGCGGAGCGGGGTGAGTCGCAGACCTGCTTGCAGAGCTCAGTGATGCACGCATCTCTCTCACAAACTGAGCGACACCGATGAACACAGCGTTTTTGGCTCCTCTCCCCCTGCGGGAGAGGCTGGGAGAGGGGTAGCGCAAACGCTCTCCCAGCGCGGTTCAAGGAAAAAGACATCTGGCGAAAGTCGGCGTAGAAACGAAGATGAGAGACTTGCGTGCATCACCCAGGCTTGCAGAGGGGCCACCGAGCAGCGTTCCCGCCCCAGGTATGGGATTTTTCTCAGCCTCATATCAGACGCTGAGCGGCGCAAAAGACCTCGCTGTTGACGACGAGACCCTTGGCGCTGCTCAGGATGACACCTGTTGTATTTGACGTTCTAGAGCAGATGTCATAAAAAGACCCTTTTTATGACCGAGCAGAGCGAGTAGTTTTGACTGAGCAGGACGCAGAATGGAGGCGCGGGGAGGCTGTTTTCCCCGTGGCGTAATTCGGAGTCCTGCTCTAGACGGTATTGCCCCCTTATTGGACGCCGCCCGTCACCATCGCGGCGAAGGTGTAACTCTCGCCCGTGGCCGGGTTGGTCAGGGTGAATTCGCCCATCTGACGCACGGCCTTCTTCTTATCGCTGCGGCTGATGCTCAGACCTACCGTGCCACCGGGGCCGCTCCTGGTGCTGAGCGCCACCCTGACGTTGGCGGGCAGGTCGCTGCTGAGCTTGACGGCGCCCAGATCGCCCAGCATGGCCACAGCCTCGTCGGGAAGCTGGACGCGCTGCCAGTCGGCCTCGGTGTACAGCGTGTCGTAGCTGACGGTCTGGGACTTGCTGATACTGACGATAGGCGGCGCAACGCTGCGAGCCGCTGCCTGCGCGGGCCACACGGCGGCGCACAGCGGCGCGGCGCACAGCAGGGCGGCGGGCATCAGGGCGGCGGGCATCAGGCTGGAGACATCGAAGGTGGTGTCGGCTTTAACGGTGTTGGCTTTAACAGTGTTGAACTTGGCAGTACTGAACTTGCTCATGGTGATCTCCTCTAGAGCAGATGTCATAAAAAGGGTCTTTTTATGACCGAGCGGAGCGAGTAGTTTTGACTGAGCAGGACGCAGAATGGAGGCGCGGGGAGGCTGTTTTCCCCGTGGCGTAATTCGGAGTACTGCTCTGGGCAGCAGTCAGGCCGGTGCGCAACTCGGTGGCGGCGCCCGTCTGCAAGTGGGATTGGCGAGTGGCGGCGGTGACCGGGAAAAGGCAGCAGTTCGGTGCAGACGCCTCAGCGGCGCCTGTCGGGTTCCGGTGCTGTCTTGCGGCGCTCTGAGCGCGGCTCCTGCTCCTCCTCTGGTCACAAGGTAAGCTGCGCACCACACCCCCCACATCACTCAAAGGGATGAGGCTTTTTCGCTGACTTTCGGCGGAAGCGACCGCGCACAGCAAGCCTTAACCTCTTCTTTTCGCCCAGTCTCAGCAGGCAGCGGCCTGTATCCTGCCCATATGAACCGTGCCCGGCCCAGATCCGTCATCGTCATCGGCGCGGGCTTCGCCGGACTGGCGGCGGCGCTGCGGCTGGCGCAGGCCGGGGCGCAGGTCACCGTGCTCGACCGACTCTCCCGGCCCGGTGGTAAGGCGGCGCTCGGCTGGGCCGACTTTTCCAGCGGCCCCACGGTGGTGACCATGCCGCAGATCTTTGAGGGCATTCACGCCCGCCTGGGACTGCCGCAGCCGCTGCTGACCCCGGCGCGGCCCACCACCACCTACCACTACGCGGGCAAACTCGCTGGCCGCACCTTCGCCCCGGAGGCGCTGAACGTGGCCGGAAACCTGGACCCGACCCTCGCTCAGCTCAGCCGCCGCGAGGGCCAGTCCTACACCCGGCTGCTGGGCGCCTCGAAGCGGATGTATCAGGCGGCGGCGCCCACCTTTTTGTTCGGGCCACCGCCGGGCAAACTCAAGCTGGCCCGCTACGCCCTGGCGCACGGACTGGGCGCGGCGCCCTGGGCCAAATTGCCGCAGTTCGTGCGCAGTGGGCCGCTGCTCACCCCCTTCTGGCTGCGCTTCGCCACCTACCTGGGCGCCAATCCGTACCAGGCCCCGGCGGTGCTGCTCAACGTCGCCTGGGTCGAGCTGGGGCAGGGCGTGTGGCATCTGGGTGAGGGTGAAGACGCCGGACTGGGCGCCCTGGCGACCCGCCTGGCCGACCACGCCCGCAGCCTGGGCGTGCGCTTCGAGTACGGCGTGAGCGTCAAGCAGTTGATTCGTTCGGGCAACCGGATCATGGGCGCCCACACCGACCAGGGCGCCTTCAGTGCCCAGAGCTGGGTCAGCGCCGTGGACCGCAGCCTGAGTGCCCAGTGGCTGGGCTGTGCACCCGACAAATCGGCGCGTGGGGTCAGCGGCTTTGCGCTGCAACTTCGGCTGGAAGGCGATTTGGGCCGCGCCCATCACCTGTTTTTTCCGGAGCACTACCGGCAGGAGTGGCGCGACATCGCCGCTGGCAGGCTGCCCAGCGACCCGGCGCTGTACCTGCACCTCGACGGCGTTCGGGCCTTTTTGCTGGTCAACGCCCCGGCCACGGCGCGGGCACTGGCCGATCCGTACACCTACGGCGCCGAGCTGCTGGCAAACGTTCAGCGGCGCTATCAGGCCCAGTGCGGCCAGCCGCTGCCGGTGACGGGCTGGCTGCCGCTCGACCCCGGCGTCTACGCCCAGACCGGCCACCTGGGCGCCCTGTACGGTCAGGCGCCGCACGGCCTGACGGGTAGCCTGCGCCCCGGCTGGAGCCATCCCGGTGCCCGCAATCTGGTGCAGGTCGGCGGCACGGTCTTTCCCGGCGGCGGCGTGCCGCTGAGCATGCTCAGCGGCTGGAACGGCGCCGGAAGCGTGCTGGGCCTCCCCTACGACGACCTGGGCGGCGCCACGGAGTACCGGCCCGGCGAGGCCGACCCCCGCAGCGCCGGATTCTCAGAGGTTCCGGCTTGAGGCTGGACCGTTCGTGAAGCCGGATTCTCTGTGAAGTCTGGCCAATCATGAAGTCGGCTCAGTCATGAAGTCGGCTCAGCCATGAAGTCGGGTCAGTCATGAAGCTCAGCGATCTGCCGCAGCCCAGGCCGCTGCCCGTCTCCGGCCACCTGCAACGCTGGGGCGGCTCGCCCATCGCGCTGATCGAGGAGGGCGCCGCGCTGGGACCGCTGTTCGGGTTGCGGCTGGGGTTGGCGGCGGTGGTGGGCTACTCGCCCGCCTGGAACCGCCGTCTGCTGACCGACCTGGAGACGTTTCGCAGCGCGGGCAGCTTCTCGGCGGTGGTGCCCTACCTGGCTGGCGGGATCATCCTGACCGACGCACCGGGACACGGCCCCAGACGGCAGACCATGAATCCGGGCTTCGGCAAAGCGCACCTGGCGACGTTGCAGGAGCGCATCCGCGCCGCGCTGGTGGCGCACAACAAAACGTTCCTGACCGGGCCGAGCTTCGACGCCCTGGCCTGGGCCGACGGCGCGGTGCTCGGCATGCTCAACGCCGCCTACTTCAGCTCCGAGTTTCCGCCAGAGCTGCTGCACGCCTTTCTGGCGCCGCTCCGGTCGCCGTTTCCGACTCCGGCCTGGCCGCGCCCGCTGCTGTTTGCCCGCTTCGGGGCCGAGCTGGGGCGGCTGGCTCAACTCCGACTGACAAAGGGCGGCGACGATCTGCTGAGTCTGCTGGCCCGACTGCCCGGCGGCGTGCTGGAAACGCGCATCTCGCTGGCTGCCGGGCACGACACCACCACCCACGCGCTGGCCTGGGCCGCCTGGCACCTGGCCGGGCCTGAGTTGCAGGGGCCGCACTGGCGCAGCCTGGAGGGCCACCGCGCCGTCATCAAGGAGACGCTGCGCCTGTATCCACCCGGCTGGATGGGCAGCCGCCGGATCGCCCACGCCACCGAGTTTGGGGGCGTGCAGCTTCCACGCGGGGCGCTGGCGCTCTACAGCCCCTACCTGAGCGGGCGCGACCCGCTGCTGTGGGAGCGCTCCGGCGAGTTCTGGCCGCAGCGCTGGCAGCCGGGCTTCAAGCCCCCGGCCTGGGCCTACCTGCCTTTTGGCGGCGGCGAGCGG
>NZ_JANYGJ010000048.1 GCF_025362455.1 Deinococcus sp.
AAGACGCGGGCAGGCGTGCCCAGGCGGACTTGCAAAGCTCCGCAGGAGAGGAGTGGCATCCTCATGGGGACGAGTGGCGTCCTCATGGGCGTCCGTTCACGAGGACAGTCCGTTCACGACGACAGTCCGTTGTGCCCAAGACGGCGAGTGAAATACGGTGAGTATTTGGGGAAATGGAGCGATGAGAGTGCGTTTCTCTCATCGTGTAACTTGGACGAATGCTCTAGCCTGAGCCGTGGTCCAGACCTCCTCCCCCCTGCGCGTGGCCGTGCTCAGCGACGCCCACGGCAACGCCTACGCCCTGGACGCCGTGCTGGCCGCCATCCGCGCCGCCTCGCCCGACCTGATCGTCAACCTGGGCGACCAGGTGGAAGGCGCCGCCGACCCGGCCCGCGCCTACGCCATGCAGGCCGAGCTGGGCGCCTCGGAAGTGCGCGGCAACAACGAGGAGAAACTCTGGCCGGGCGGGCGCCGCTCAGCGCTCAGTCGGCGCTACGGCGACTGGCTCGGCGCCCAGGTGCCCCCGCAGGCGCTGGCCCGGCTGGCCGCCCTGCCGCTGACGCTGCGCCAGGGCGACCTGTATCTGTGCCACGGCACGCCGACCTCGGCCTGGGAGAGCTTGCTGTGGGTCTGGCAGCGAGACGGTGCAGGCGGGTTCTACCGCAGCCGCGATCCCCGGCAGCTCCGGGCGCTGGTCGAGCCGCTCTCGGCGGGTGTGGTGCTGTGCGGCCACACCCACCGCCCCGGCGCCACCCGCGTGAATGACACCCTGGTGCTCAACGCCGGGGCCGTTTCCGATCAGGTGGACGGTGATCCCCGCGCCCGCTGGACGCTGCTCTCTCGCCGCGCCGGACACTGGAGCGCCGAGTTCCGGGCCGAAGCCTACGACATGGCCGGGGCCGTGACCTGGGCGCAAGGTCACAGCGACTTCGGCGGCGGCGAGGCCGAACTGCTGCTCAGCGGCGAGATGACCCTGCGCGGCGACGACACCTGACTGAAGGGGCCTGAGCTGAGCTGCCCAGGCTGGATGACCGCCCGCTGAGCCTGTACCCCCCCCGCCGACCCCCGGCGATTTAGCCCCTGCTCACGCCCTGCGCACCCGGTGGGCGCAGGATAAAGCATGGAACAACGTGTGCTGGGCAGCAGTGGCCTGCGGGTCTCGGTGGTGGGCCTGGGCGGCAACAATTTTGGTGGGCGATTGGATCAGGCGCTCACCGACGCAGTGGTCACTGCCGCGCTGGATCAGGGCGTCACTTTTTTCGACACCGCCGATGTCTACGGCAACAATTACGGCAACCGGGGCGGCTCGGAGGTCATGCTGGGCCGGGCGCTGGGCGCCGAGCGGGGCCGGGTGGTGCTCGCCAGCAAATTCGGGCACGACATGGGCGAGGCCGGTAAGGGCGCTGCCCCGGCCTACATCCGCGCCGCCCTGGAAGCCAGTTTGAGGCGACTGGGCACCGATTACCTCGACGTGTATCAGCTTCATCTGCCTGACCCTGCGACCCCGATTGCCGAGACGCTGGGCACTCTGCACGAACTGGTCGGCGAGGGGCTGGTGCGGGCGGTGGGCTGCTCGAACCTGGGTGCGGCGGGTGTGCGCCAGGCCGCTGACATCGCGCAGGCGCAGGGCTGGAGCGGCTTCGTCAGTGCCCAGGACGAGTACAGCCTGCTGTGCCGGGAGGCCGAGGCGCAGCTCCTGCCCACCCTCGAAGACCTGGAGATGGGTCTGCTGCCGTATTTTCCGCTGGCCAGTGGGTTGCTGAGCGGCAAATACCAGCCGGGCCGGATTCCGCCGGGCACCCGCTTTGCCGCCTCGCCCGGCATCCAGAGGCGGTACATGACGCCGGAGAACTGGCGCAAAGTGAGGTTGCTCCAAGACTTCGCCGCCCGCCAGGGCCGCAGCCTGCTGGAACTGGCGTTCAGTTGGCTGGCCGCCCAACCGAGTGTCAGCAGCATCATCGCCGGGGCCACCACCCCGGAGCAGGTCGCGCAAAACATCGGCGCCGTCGGCTGGCAACTCGGCGCCGCTGAGCTGACCGAGGTCGATCAGATCACGCAGGATCAGGCCGCCCTGAGCCGCTGAGGGACCGGGGGCTGACCTGTGCGCCCTCGCCCCGAAGTCGTCATGCTGAGTGAAATGAAGGCTCTCGTCGCCTGACGACGAGAGCCTTCACTGCGTTCCGGACGACAACGTTTCTGGGATGGTGTTCGCTTTTGGGATGGTGTTTTGACGGGCTCGCCACCGGAAACTGCCTTCACCCCAAAACCCGACCCCACGCCGCCAGGCTTCACCGCCCCGCTGTCCCGCGCTCCAGCAGCGTCCAGGCGCGGACATCGACCAGGCCGCGCGGGGTCAGCTTGAGGTCGGGGATGACGCTCAGACCCAGAAAACTCAGCGTCATCAGGGCGCCGGGCAGTCGGCAACCCCTGGCCTCCAGTTGGCGCTGAAACTCGGCCAGCACGGCGGCCAGGTGTTCAGGCGGGGCGTCGCTCATCAGGCCCGCGAAGGGCAGCGGCAAGCTCAGCACCACCTCGCCGTCCTCGGCCAGCACGATACCGCCGCCGAGCCGCTCAACCTCCAGACCCGCCGCCCGGATATCGGCGTCGCTCTTTCCGGCGATCACCAGATGATGCGCGTCGTGCAGCACGCTCAGGGCCACCGCGCCGCGATCCAGGCCGATGCCGCAGGTCCAGGCGGCGCACGCCTCGCCGCGTCCGTAGCGGTCCACCACCACCAGCTTGGTGTCGCCGCTGCCGGGGGCCAGGCGCTGCGTCTGGATCTGAGCCGCCTGGACGCCGATCACCGGCCAGTCGGGCGGCACGCTTAGGTCCGCCGTGGCCAGGACGGCCACCTCGATTCCGGCGCCGCTCAGGGGCGGGGTGGCGGGCCGCTGCTCCAGCGCCGCGAGCGGCACAGCACCCAGCCAGCACTCGCTCACCCGGAAGCCCTCCAGGTCGCGCAGCAGCACCAGGTCGGCCCTGAATCCCGGCCCGATGACGCCCACGTCGTGCAGGCCCCAGTATTCGGCGGGGTTGCAGGTCACCAGGCCCAGCGCGTAGAGCGGGTCCACGCCTCCGGCCACCAGGGCGCGGAGCTGCGCGTCGAGGTGCCCGTGCGCCATCAGGTCACCCACGTCGATGTCGTCGCTGACCAGCATGGCCCGGCGCGGCTCCTCACGCAGCAGCGGCAGCAGCGCCTCCAGGTTGCGGGCGGCGGAGCCTTCGCGGATCATCAGCCACAGCCCGGCCCGCAGGCGTTCGCGGCCCTGCTCCGGCGTGGTGGCCTCGTGGTCGGAGTGAATACCCGCCGCCGCGTAGGCTTGCAGCGCCTCGCCCGACAGGCCCGCCGCGTGGCCGTCGATGCGCCCGTGCCCGTGCCCGCCGCGTGCCGCCCCTAACACCTCCCAGACCTGCGGATCGGCGCCCAGCACGCCGGGATAATTCATCATCTCGGCCAGGCCCAGCACGCCGGGCCAGCTCAGGCCGAGCTTCACCTCAGCCGCCGTGAGCCGTGCGCCGCCCTGCTCGAAGGTGCTGGCAGGCACGCACGACGGCACCGAGGCCCACACCCGCAGGCCGCTGCCCTGGCCCGCCTCCAGCATCCAGCGCAGGCCGCTCAGGCCCACGATGTTGACGGTCTCGTGCGGCTCGGCCACCACGCCCGTCGTGCCGCGTGGCCGCACGGCGCGGGCAAAACTGGCCGGGGTCAGCAGGCTCGATTCGATGTGAATGTGGGCGTCGATAAACCCCGGCGCCAGGTACTGACCGTGCGCCTCGTAGACCTGCTCGGCCTGGTAGCCGTGGCCCAGCGCGGCGACAAACCCGCCCGCAATCGCCACGTCCACGTCCAGCAGCTCGCGGGTGGTGACGCTGACGACCCTGGCGCCGCGAATGACCAGATCGGCCCTCTCTTGTCGTAGGGCCACCCGCACCAGGCGCTGACGGAGTTCGGTGGAGGCAGGTTCTGTCATGGCTCATCGTAAAGCAGCAGCATGAAACTTTGAAGCCTAGAGCAGTACTCCAAATTACGCCACGGGGAAAACAGCCTCCCCGCGCCTCCATTCTGCGCCTTGCTCAGTTAAAACTACTCGCTCCGCTCGGTCATAAAAAGACCTTTTTTATGATATCTGCTCTGAAGGTCTGAAGCCGGATGTGCTCAGCTCACCAGCCGCTCACTCTTCACCGGCTCCGGCAGTCGGTAAGCCAAATAGACGCTCGGCAGCAGCAGCAGTACGGCGCACAGCGCGGCGGTGGCGGGGTTCGTCACGTCGGCCAGCAGGCCCACGAAGAAGACCAGCATGCCCGACACGCCCCAGGAGAAGCCCATCATGATGCTGCTGGCCACCGCGACGTGGCCGGGCGCGTATTCCTGGGCCGTGACCACGCCCACCGGAATAGACGCGTTGACCAGCGATCCCACCAGGAAGGTCAGCGGGTAAAACCACCACTGACCGGGGTTGGAATAGATCAGCAGGGCGAACAGGGGTAGCACGGTCAGGATGGCCGACCGCAGCACCCGCACCCGCCCCAGCCGGTCGGATAAGATACCCCCGACGATGCCGCCCACCGCCGAGGCCACCGCAAAAACGACCAGCGTGACCGTCAGCTCACGCACGCCGTAGCCGCGTGCGATCAGAATAAACGGCAACATGGCGCCGTAACCGCTGCTGGCCAGGCTGCGCAGCACCGCCATGCCCCACAGCGTGACCATCGGGCCGCGAAAGATGCTGGCGTAGTCGCGCACGCTCAGCCGCCTGGCGGTCGGTCGGTGGTCGGGCGTGACGGCGTAGCTGATGAGCCCGATGACCACCCCGATCAGGCCGTAGACCGGCAGATGCGTTAATCCTCCGCTGGCAAACACTGGCCCCAGCGCCATGCCCGCCGTGCCGCCCGCGCTGAAGAGGCTGGCCCACAGCCCGCGCCGAGAGGGCGGACTGGACCGCGCCACATAGGCTGCCCCGGCAGGGTGAAAAAACCCGCTGCCGAAGCCCGCCACCGCCACCATCACAGAGAGCGCCCCGAACCACGGCACGGAGCCGAGCAGCGTCAGGCCCACGCCGGTAAAGACCGGGCCGAAGGCCGCCATCGCCCGGCTGCCGACACGCTCGCCCAGGACGCCCAGCAGCGGCTGGAGGACACTGCTGGTCAGTGAGAAAATGCTGGCCAGCAGAGTGATGGCCGCGATGCTGACGCCGAACTTGCTTTGCAGCGCCGGGCCGAGCGGGGTGAGCATGGCGCCGTAGGCGTCGTTGATGAGGTGGCCGAGTGTGACCGCCGTGGCGATGACCACACCGTTGTAGGCCGTTCTTTGAATGGGGAGGGTGCTCAAGCGGGCCTCATAGGAAGCTCAGGCTAACACGGTGTGGGCGGGCGGCACGGTGCTGGAACTGGGGGCGCCCTGAAAAGTGAAGGCCGCACGAAGACCGAGGCCGGGTCGAGTAGACCGAAACTGGCCCATTCGAAATCGAGCAAGCCCTCGTTCATAACCTGAAACTCTTCACCCGTCTGAATGTATCGGTAACAGTTGACACCGATATGTTCCATCGTCAGTAGAGTGCTTTGCAGGGCATTTGTAGCCATTCCCTTCTTGTTCGTAAGCACACGCCCATCTGCTGTTACCATTACCAAGTTGTCTCTGTTGTTCAGCGGAAGCTGAGACAAAACTCGTATGAAATTAAACCGGTCGTCACCCTGAATGTCATCCGGTATCCACTGGTCGTAGACCGACAGATTTTCCGCCCCGGCGTCGGCCTCCGGCAGTGTCGTGCCGCAGGCGGTCAGCAGGAGCGCGAGGCCGAGCAGGGTCAGCCAACTTTTCACCGTGATCCTCCATCCAGAGGCAGTTTCCATTCCGCAGTATAAGCCAGAAAACACCCGCGCCGAGGCGGGTGCTGGGGCGAGGGGTTCAGGACCTGTTCGGGTAGTTCGAGTGCGTCTTGGACGGCTGCTTGGGATTGTCGCCCCACTTGTTGCTGCCCGCGTCGCTGTCAAGGACGGAGAAGACGAAGAGCGCAATCGGCCCGGCCAGCGGTACCAAGCCGATCAGAACCCACCTGCCGTTGCGGCCCGTGTCCTGCAAGCGGCGAACGGTGACGGCGATACCGGGAATCAGAAGAGCCAGCCCGTATATGGTAGACAGTACACCTCTCCCGGTATTTTTGTCGATTAGGTCCAACGCCACATCGAGAATAACCGGGATCAGGGCGAACAGGATGTAAAACAGGGTGAACATCCAGTATTCCCGGCGCCGAGCCCGTCCAGAAAATTGCGCGTAGTGTTTGACGACGTACAGAAATTCGTTCATGACCCTCCAGGCGCGGCTTGGCGCTGGATGAAGTCTATGGTGACGAATCTCACTCAATCCTTAAAAAGCGGCCACCCTATTCTAAGGTGACCGCCCCTCAAAACCTTCCCGTTTACGCCTTGCCCACGCTGCCCAGCACGCGCAGCTTGTGCTCGATCACCTGGGCCATCACGTCGCGGGCGGCGCCCAGGATCTTGCGGGGATCGAACTCCTTGGGGTTGGCGAACAGCACTTCGCGGATGCCCACCGTGCTCGCCAGGCGTAAATCGGTATCGACGTTGACCTTGGCGATGCCGTGCTGGCAGGCTTCGCGCAGGTCGTCGTCGTCGATGCCCGCCGCCTCGCCGATCTCGCCGCCCGCGCCCCGGAAGCGCTGCACGATCTCGGCGGGCACGCCGCTGCTGCCGTGCGCCACCAGTGGAATGCTGGTCATCTCACCGATCTTGGCGATGCGGGCCTGGTCGATGTACGGACGGCCCTTGCCTTTGAAGGCGCCGTGTGAGGTGCCAATCGCTATCGCCAGGTAGTCGGTGCCGGTGAGTTCAATGAAGCGCACCGCCTCGTCGGGGTCGGTCAGGAAGGCGTCCTTCTCGTCCACGACGATGTGCTCCTCAATGCCGCCCAATCTCCCCAGCTCGGACTCCACCGTGATACCCATGGCGTGCGCGGCCTCCACGACCCGTTTGGTCTCGGCGGCGTTGTCTTCAAACGAGTGGTGCGAGGCGTCGATCATCACCGAGGTAAAGCCCATCCGGATGGCGTTCAGCGCACTGGCGTAGCTGCTGCCGTGGTCCAGGTGCAGCGCGACGGGCACAGAAGCCCTGTTCGCCATGTCCTTGATGATGTTCGCCAGGTCCTGACCGCCGTACTTGATGGCGCCCTCGCTCATCTGCACCATCACGGGCGAGCGCAGCTTCTCGGCGGTGTGGATGATCGCCTGGGTGATTTCCATGTTGTTGGAATTGAACGACGCCACGCCGTACTGGCCTGCGCGGGCGGGAACGAGGATGTCTGAGCCGGTCACGAGCATGGTGTTCTCCTTGGGTGAAGCGGGGGAGCGTACTTTAGTGCTAAGCGAGATGGGGGGCGCAACTGCTGGCGCCTGACACCATAGCAAGTCGGCATTACGGCGACTGGAGGTGACATAGGTGGCGGCGACCTCAGCGATGGAAGGGCCAGTGAGCGATGGAAGAGCCAGTGTGAACGTACCGGCAAGCTGACCGGCCACGTCAGACCCCTTCGACTTCGCTCAGGGTGGCACCTTTTGTCATGCTGATTGTCATGCTGAGCGTTTTGTCAGGCTGAGCGCAGCCGAAGTGTCTCCTGGCGTCCGGGCGCAGCAGGGGGGCGCCAGGTGCAGATCACTTCACCGAAGCGGCCTTCACTGTCCGAAATAACCGGATACAGGCGGCTTGGGGAGGCGTCCAGTAAGCGGCCTTCCTGCGCCTCAAACGGCCTCCGGAGTAAACTGGCGCATGACGACTCTTGAGCACCCGCAGGCGACCATCTGGAACGACGCCTTCTGGACCTCGCGCCTGAGCACCCGCGCCCGGACCATGACGGCCAGCGCCATCCGCGAGATTCTCAAGATCACCCAATCTCCCGACGTGATCTCCTTTGCCGGTGGCCTGCCCGCCCCCGAACTGTTCCCGATGGACGCCGTGAAATCGGCCTTCGAGGCCGTCATGACCCGCTACGGCTCGGCGGCGCTGCAATACTCGACCACCGAGGGCCACCCGCCCCTGCGCGAATGGATCGCCGCCCAGAGCGGTATTCCGGCCAGCAACGTGCAGATCATGACCGGCAGCCAGCAGGGGCTCGATCTGCTCGGCAAGATCCTGATCTCGGAAGGCGATGTGGTGCTGGTCGAGAGCCCGACCTACCTGGGCGCCCTGCAATCCTTTCAGCCGTACCTGCCGCGCTACGTGGAGATGCCCACCGACGAGCAGGGCATCGACGTGGACGCGCTGGAGACGCTACTGGCGAGCACCCCGGCCAAGTTGCTCTACGCCGTGCCCAACTTCCAGAATCCGACGGGCCGCACCCTGAGCCTGGAACGCCGAGAGCGCCTGCTCGACCTGACGGCCCGGCACGGCGTCATGGTGATCGAGGACGATCCCTACGGCCAGCTCCGTTTCACGGGCGAGCACCTGCCCAGCCTCTACAGCCTGGCCCTGGAACGGGCGGGCGGCGACCCGGAACAGGTGAACGTCATTTACTCCTCCAGCTTTTCCAAGACCCTGGTGCCGGGCCTGCGCGACGCCTGGGTGCAGGCCGCCTCGCCCATCATCCAGAAGCTGATTCAGGCCAAGCAGGGCGCGGACCTGCACACGCCGACCCTCAACCAGATGATCGTGGCCGAACTGCTGGACGACACGTTGCCGCGCCAGGTCGAGATCGTCAAGAAGGCGTATGGCGAGCGCGCCCGGCACATGCTCACGCAGATCGAGCTGCACTTTCCCAGAGGCGCGCAGTACACCCGGCCAGAGGGCGGCATGTTCCTGTGGGTCACCCTGCCTGCGGGCACCGACACCGTGCCGCTGCTGGCCAAGGCGGTGGCCCGCAAGGTCGCCTACGTGCCGGGCAGTCCCTTCTTCGCGCTGGGCGGCGGCGAGAATACCCTGCGCCTGAGCTACTCCAACGCGCAGCCCGACGCCATCGAGCGCGGCATGAAAGCCCTGGGCGAGACGTTCACCGAAGCCGTGGGCTGAGGTCGGGCCAGACGTGCTTGGGGCAGGGGCGTTGGCTTTTTTGAGCTTCGGCGCTGTGCCAATGCGTCTGCACCCCCAGCGGGCAGCGGCCAGGCGTCCTCAAGAGGAGGAGTGGCGTGCCCAGGCGCGTTCTTGGGCAGAACGGACTGTCGTCGTGAACGGACTGTCGTCATGAGCGGACACCCATGAGGGTGCCATTCCTCCCCATGAGGACGCCACTCCTCCCCTGGGGACGCCTGCCCGCTCCGTTCACGACGAGTGCTTGCGGAGGGTGAGTGAGCGCCAGCTCACGCCCTCCCCCTGTTCCCACATCCCACTCCCCACATCCCACTCCCCGCTTTCCCCACGTGCCACAAGCCGCGCGAAAGCGCCTACTCCGCCCGCGCCGCTTCCTGCAAGGGGCGCCAGGCGACTTTGCCCGTCGGCCCACGCGGCAGCGACTCGACGAACTGGTAGTCGCGGGGCACCTTGTAGGCGGCCATCTGGGTGCGTGCCCAGCTTTCGATGTCCTGGGCGCTGGCCTGGGCGCCGGGGCGCAGCACCACCAGGGCGCGGGCGCGTTCGCCGCTGCGTTCGTCGAGCACGCTGATGACGCAGGCTTCCTGAATGGCACTGTGGCCGTGCAGCACGCTCTCGACCTCGGCGGGCCAGACTTTCAGACCCGACACGTTAATCATGCGCTTGAGGCGGTCTGTGAAGAAAAAATAGCCTTCCGTATCGACGTAGCCCAGATCGCCGCTGCGGAAGTAGCGCACGCCAGAGCGCTCGAAAAACGCCTGGGCGTTCTCGTCGGGGCGGTTCCAGTAGCCGGTCATGACCTGCGGGCCGCTCATGACGATCTCGCCGACGACGCCGGGCAGCGCCTCCTCGCCGCCTTCCAGGTCGATGACGCGGGCGTCGACGTTGAACAGCGGAATGCCCAGGCACTGCAACTTGGAGCGGCCCACCGGGTTGGTATGGCTCTGGGCCATCGTCTCGGTCAGGCCGTAGCCTTCCATAAACTGGGTGCCGGTCTGCTCGTGCAGGCGCTGGCCCACCGCCGCAGGCAGCGAGGCGCCGCCGCCCGTGATGCTGCGAATGGTCGCCAGGTTGGCCGGGTCGAAGGCCGGGTTGGCCATCAGGTCGATCACCATGGTGGCGGTGTTGGTCCAGACGGTGACGGCGTGCTGGCGCATCAGGTGCTGGGCCAGGTCGCGGTCCCAGCGGGTCATGACGACCACCCGGCTGCCTGCCGCCAGCGGCCCGATCAAGCTGTTGACAAAGCCGGTGACGTGGAAAAACGGCAGCGTCGCCAGGCTGACGTCCTCGCTGTTCAGGCTGATCCAGACCCCTGCTCCCTGCACGTTGGCCTGGACGCTGCGGTGGGTGTGCATGCAGCCTTTGGGCAGCCCGGTGGTGCCGCTGGTGTAGGGCAGCACCGCCAGGTCTTCGGGGGAGAGGCTTACCAGCTCGGCGGGTTCGTGCTGGAGGGCCTGCTCCAGCGTCACGTCGCCGGGGCGCAACTCAGGGGTGACGTTCAGCTCGGCGGGCAGGGCGCTGCCTTCCATGCCTGCCCCCAGATTGGCGACCCCCAGATTGGCGACGACAGCGTGGCCCAGCCCGGCCTGCACGGCCCGCTCGTAGAGTTCGGCGCCCAGCACGCCCACCCTGATTCCGGCGTCCTGCACAAAGAAGGCCAGCTCACGCGCCTGGAGCATCGGCGCCAGCGGCACCACCACCGCGCCCAGCACCCAGGCGGCGTGGGCGGCGACGGCCCACTGGGGGCAGTTCTGCATCCAGACCAGCACCCGGTCCCCGCGCTGCACGCCCTGGGCTTTCAGGTGGGTCGCCAGCCGTTTTGAAGCGTCAAACAGCTCGGCGTAGGTCGTGTCCTGGCCGTAAAACGACAGGGCCACCTTGTCCGGGTAGCGCAGGGCACTGAATTCCAGGTTCTGCATCAGCGAGGTGCGGGGCAGCGTCAGGCTGCGGGGCAGGTGCCGGGGCCAGTAGGGCGCGGTGGGTGAGGTCATGGCAGTCTCCAGTAAGCAGGGAAGAGGCGGCGCAGCGCGTAAGCCGGGCAGGCTGGACATAGATTGGTTTGAGCGGAGTCTGGTTTAACAGGAGTCTGGGTTTAACAGGAGTCTAGTCGTCCAGCACGCGCAAATCAACGTGTCGAGTACGTTCGTGGGCCGTGCTGGGGTCCATATCACTTCGCCTGCCGCCCGTACACCAGCGCCCGCACCAGCACCTCGGCTGGCCCTGTCCGGAAGCGCTTCAGGGACAGGCTGCTGAGCCCCACCTGCGCCGCCCCGAACGCCAGCGCCAGCAGCAGACAGGCCGCCGCGCCCCAGTGTTGACCGGGACCGTGCCCTAGGTTCAGGCCGTAGCCGTAAAACAGACTGGTCATCACCAGCGACTGCGCCAGGTAACCGCTCAGCGTTAGGCGACCCGGCGCGGCCAGCATCCTGAGTGCCCCCAACCTGCCCGACGCCGCCAGCAGCCCGGCGCCCCCGACGTAGGCCAGCCCCCCGGCCAGGCCACCCAGCAGCCGGGCCAGAATGCCCCACAGTTCGGCGCTGTAGCTGCCCAGGGTGTTGGTGTAGGCCAGCGCGGCGCTCAGCGGCAGGCCCAGGCCCAGGCCCGCCCACAGCAGCCACCTGAGGGTGCGGCGGTGCTGCTCCGGCCACCGCAGCAGGCCGCAGCGGTGCAGGGCGCCGCCGAAGCACATCAGCGCCAGTATCCAGAAGCCGTCAAATTCGACCACTGCGCCCAGTTCGGGCAACCACGCCTCGGCTCGCCCGCGAACCAGGCTCAGATACGGCCCGCTCACCTCCAGGTCGGGGCTGCCGCGTAGCCCCAGCGGCGCGGTGAACGCTTCGTGCGCCAGCGGCAGCGCCCAGAAGGCCGCGCAGGCCACGCCGGTCAGCACCAGCGCCCTGGGCCGTGCCCACTCCAGCAGCACCAGCACCACCGCCACCGCCGCGTAGTTGGCGATGATATCGCCGCGCCAGACCAGCACGCCATGCAGGCCGCCCAGAAGCAGCAGCACCAGCAACCTCCTGAGCAGCAGCCCGCGCCCGCCACGGGAGAGCAGCGTAAAAGCCCCGGCCCCGAACAGCATGGCGAAGACGCTGATGCCCTTGCCGTTGAGCAGCACGTCGATGAAAACCTGGGCGGCCCGGTCGGCGCCGCGCTGGGTCCACTCGCTGTAGCCCGCGAAATTCTGCATGTTGACGCACAGGATGGCCAGCAGGGCGCCGCCGCGCAGCACGTCGGGCAGGAGGTCGCGTTCGGGAGGTGGCGTGGGCGCGGGCACGGCTCAGGGTAGGGCACGCGGGCGAGGCCGCCATGAGTGGTCGTTCGCGCCCGACCTTCGGCTCACCGCAGGCTATCTGATTGCAGGCCGTCTAGAGCAGTACTCCGAATTACGCCACGGGGAAAACAGCCTCCCCGTGCCTCCATTCTGCGTCCTGCTCAGTCAAAACTACTCGCTCCGCTCGGTCATAAAAAGGGTCTTTTTATGACATCTGCTCTAAGAGACTGTCTGGAAAGTAAGAAGTCGGGCAATACTGTCTCATCGATATGAGTAGAATTAAAGGATGCAATTGTATCCAACCGATACGACAGATGAAGAGTGGGGGATTCTCAAGCCGCTCATTCCGGCCCCGAAGTCAGGTGGGCGACCAGCCTTCCATCCTCGGCGAGACATCGTAGACGCCATCTTCTATGTCAAGC
>NZ_JANYGJ010000052.1 GCF_025362455.1 Deinococcus sp.
AAGACGCGGGCAGGCGTGCCCAGGCGGACTTGCAAAGCTCCGCAGGAGAGGAGTGGCATCCTCATGGGGACGAGTGGCGTCCTCATGGGCGTCCGTTCACGAGGACAGTCCGTTCACGACGACAGTCCGTTGTGCCCAAGAAGGCCAGGCTACAGCGCTCCTCACCGCCTGACGACCACCTCGCCCATGCCTGGCGTCAGCTTGATGTCCTGGGTGGTGGTGGTGCCGCCCACGGTGACGCTCAGCTTGTAGTCGCCGTAAAAGCCCCGCGTGCTGTACGTTCCTGCCGCGCTCGTCTGGCCGCTGGCCCTGGTCCACCATTTCCAGAAAATCAGGTCTTTGAACGCCTGGCCGTTGGGTTTGATGCTCCAGTCCTGGCGGTACAGCGCGGCGTTGGGCAGCCAGTGGTTGCCTTCCCAGAAACCCCACATGGTGAAACTGCTGACATTCTTATTCGAGAACATGACGGTCATGAAGTCGCGCAGGTAGTCGGCCTGAAGCGACTCGTCGGTCACGTTGACATCGAACTCGGTGATCGACAGCGGCACACCCAGCTCGCCGAAGCCGTCCAGGCGGGTGTTCAGCTCGGCGGGCGGGGTCAGCTTGTAGCCGAAGTGGCTCTGGAGCCCGATGCCTTCCAGCGGCGCGTTCAGCGCCTGCATCCGCCGCAGGATGCGCTTGAACTCCACGTCCGAGTTGCCTTCGCCGAGGTTGTTGGCGTCGTTGATGACCATCCGGGCAGCGGGGTCGAGCTTCTTGGCGAGCGTGAGCTGGGCGGCCATCTCGTCCTCGCCCAGCACCTTCGAGATGCGCTTGAGGGCGCTGGGCTCGTTGATGACGTCCCACTCGACGATTTTGCCTCTGGTCGCGCCCAGGATGTCGGCGAAATGGTCATCGATCCGCTTTTTCAGGGCGGCAGGGTTGCCGAAGAGGCCCGGCACGTCGCCCGGCAGGCAATAGTCCTGCTCACAGGGCCAGACCAGGTTGTGGCCGCGCACTGGAATGCCCTTGCTGGCAAAAAAATCGAGTGCCCGGAGCGCCAGAGGCTTGTTGTCCTCGTAGTCCGGCCATTTGAGGTCGCTTTCCAGCGCCACCCGGTTGAACAGCGTGGGAATGATGTCCTGGTATTTCTGGCCGTCGGGGCTTGGCTCAAACAGCGTTGTCGCCGTGACTGAGGTGCCGAACGGAAAGGCGTGGCGCTGCATGTCCAGTTTGATGGCCGCGCCGGACACCGGATTGCCCGCCGCGTCTTGCACCTTAACCGTCACGTCGCCCTTGCGGAGCTGCTCGATGCGCGCCGCCGCCGCCGCCCGCCAGGGGGCACTGGCGCTGCGTCCGGCGTAGGTGAATCCGGCGGAGGGCAGACTGCTCAGAGGCACGCCGGGGCCGTAATTTTTCAGCACCACCCCGCCCAGCTCGAAGCTCTGAGCGTCGTAGCCGAGTCGGAAGCGGGCGGCGCCGTTGCCCGCCGCGAAGTCCAGCAGCGCCTTGAACGGTGCGCTGTAGAGCCGCCACCGTGGGGAGAGCTGCACGCTGACCACGGCGGACGGTTCGTAGGTATCGCCCGATTCGAGCACGAACTCGGTCTGGGCCGGGCCGCCCACGCTCCGCGCCCAGAACTGCACCACCATCACGTCGCCCTTCTTGATGGCGGCGACGCTTCTGGCCGAGAGCTGCGAGAAGTACGGCTGCTCCAGCGGTGCCAGGCCGGTCACGCGCCAGGCCTGGGTGAAGCTGAGCCCGCTGACCGCGATGTTCTCCAGCTTTACCGCGCTGCTGGGGGAGTTCTGGAAGGCCGCGAAGGTGTCCTCGCCCAATACGTCGGCGCCGCCTGCGGGCAGGGCTTTAACCGCCTGGGTCTCGATCAGGTCGGGGTCTGAAGCTCCGCTTTGCTCCGACTGGGATTGGCTGACGGGCGCCGAAGTCGAGCAGGCGCCCAGCAGCAGCGCGGAGATGAGCAGCAGGGCAGGGAGTGTCAATGAACGGTGAATCGTTGGGTGAGTCATGCTGAGCCTCCTGAATAGGGGAAAGCCTGGGTGAATGGCGCCGCGCCGCTGGTGTTCGGCGTCTTCGTCCACCACCGCCTGAATGAAAGCCTGACACCGCCAGACCATGCAGACCGGTAAAGCGAGGCGCGCCTCCTGGCGACCCCGAACTCCTGAGAGTGACTTGCCTTACCTTAAGGTCGGCGAATGAGGAACCTCAGCCTGTTGTGTGAGGCTAGCTACACTCTCGGTCAGTTGGGCGCCCCTCAAACCGGCTGGAGGCGCTGCGGCGCGGCGTATACGTTGAAGCGCCCACCTCTCACAAAACCGATCAGCGTCAGCCCCAGCGTCAGCGCCGTTTCGGCGGCCAGGCTGCTCGCCGCGCCCACCGTGACGACCACCGCCGCGCCCGCCAGCGCCGCCTTCTGCACGATCTCGAAGCCTGAGCGGCTGCTGGTCACCAGCATGCGGTTACTCAGCGGCAGTTGGCCCCGCTGCGCCGCCCAGCCGACCACCTTGTCCACCGCGTTGTGCCGCCCCACGTCCTCGAAAGCGCACAGGAGCTGTCCGTCCGGCGTGAACAGACCCGCCGCGTGCAGCCCTCCGGTGGAGTCGAAGCCCGGCTGGGCGCGGCGCAATCTCTCCGGCAGCGCCAGAATCAGCGCGGGCGAGAGCGGCGCCGCCGTCCAGATCGGGGCCGCCACGTCCAGGCTCAGCCGCTCGATGCTGCCCGACCCGCACACCCCACACGCCGCCGAGGTCAAGGTGGCCCGCACGGCGCTTCGCAGGCGCACGGCGTCCCCGAAGATCAGCATCACGTTCGGGTTGCCCGGCAGCGGCTGGATGTCGTTCACGGCGTCCGACAGCCCCTCGGCATGCAGCCAGCCGCGCACCAGTTCGGCGTCGTGCCCCGGTGTGCGCATGGTCAGGCTGAGGGTGGTGCCATCCGCCGTGCGACTGTCAGCCAGGCGCAGTTCCAGCGGCTCCTCGGCGGCCAGCAGGTCGTCACGGCGGCTGAACTGTCCGTCCCGGTACACCTGAACCGGCAGGGCCACCGTCGCCCCCTCACCCACCGACTCAGGGACAGTCACGGCCTAGGCGCGGGCCTTGAACAGCCCCCGGCCTGACCTTTTCCCCGACGGCTTCTGGCTGGTCTTGGGCGTCTGCGGCGTCGGCTGAATCTGGTCGTGGCGCCCGAACTCGGCCTGGTTGGCGGTGTCCTGCGTCTCGCCGCCCGCCTCGCGCAGTGCCCGCCCGGCGCCCTTGAGCAGCCCGAAGACGGCGCCCAGCGCCACCTGCACGTCCCGGTCTGCCAGCAGCTTGAGCAGCTCGCCCAGGCCCACGCCTTTGCCCTGGGCCACGCTGCGGGCGCCCTCGCGGATGCCCGCCTCGACGGCGTTGCCGAGCTGCCCCAGTGCCTGCGGCTCCAGCGTACCGAAGGTTTTGGTCAGCTCGATGAAGTTGCGAATCGCCGTCAGGGAACTGTCCTCGCTGAGCGTGTCCAGCAGGGCGCTGCTGAGGCCGCTGCCGCCCTTGGTCAGCTTGTAGACGGTATTGAGCACACCTGCCTCGTGCAACTCACGCAGCAGTTTCAGCGCTTCGGTGAGGGCCTCGGCGCTGTCTTCCTGGGCCGTTTCGATCTGCTGCCTGGGGGATTTAGGCGGGGCGGTGTAGTCGAGTGGCTTGGCCATGTATGCTCCTTCGGAGGGCGTGTGGCGTGTGGCTCGTGGAAACAGATGGGGAAGAGAGTTTCCTGACCCCTCTACCTGGGGGAGAGGGGCCTCGCGGAGCAAGGGGGTGAGGGCTCCTCAGTCGTCGGCCCCCAGCGCGTCCGATCTGCTGTTCAGACTGGCGCCCTCCAGGGGCAGGCTGCTGCCGGGGAAGGCGTAGTCGGGCCTGGCCCACTTGCGCTGAACCTCGACGCCTTTTTGCGGCGTGCCCTTGTGGTAGCGGTGATTATGCCTGGGCAGCGGGTTCTCGCCGAAAGCGGGCAGCACCTCCATCCGCACCGACAGGTCCTTGTAGGCGGGCGTATGGGTGGCCGGGTCGGTATGAGAACCGGTCAGGAAGTTGATCATCTGCGAGGAATCCTGGGCGTTCATCGGCACGTAGAGTTCCCTGCCCTCTACTCTGTCACTGACCAGTGCCCGCAGCCGGATGGCCCCGGAGCGCGAGACCAGCCGCACGAACTGGCCGGTTTCTACGCCGCGCTGCGCCGCCAGAGCCGGGCTCATCTCCACGAAGGCGTCCGGCACCTGCGAGGTGAGGCCCTTAGATTTGAAGGTCATCATGCCCTCGTGGAAGTGCTCCAGCATCCGCCCGTTGTTGACGTGCAGATCGAATTCGGTACCTTGTGGCTCGGTGCGGGGAATGAACCTGGCCGGATACAGCCGCGCCTTCTTGTCCGGAAAGTGAAAGCCCTCGGTGTAGAGCAGCGGCGTGTCGGTGCCGTCGCTGTGAACAGGCCAGCACAGGCTCCTGAAGCCTTCCAGGCGCTCGTAGGTCACGCCAGACAGAATCGGCATCAGGCTGGCCGCCTCGGCCATGATCTCGGACGGGTGCGTGTAGTTCCAGTCGGCGCCCAGCGCCTGGGCGACCATCTGAATCGCCTGCCAGTCGGGCTTGCTCCCCTTGAGCGGCGGCATCACCTCATACAGCCGCTGGATGCGGCGCTCGGTGTTGGTGAACGTGCCCTCTTTTTCCAGGCTGGGCGAGGCGGGCAGCACCACGTCGGCGAATCTGGCCGTCTCGCTGAAAAACAGGTCCTGAATGACGAAAAACTCCAGGTTCGACAGCGCCGCGCTGGTAAAGTTGGCGTTGGCGTCCACCAGTCCCAGATCCTCGCCGACCAGATACAGCGATTTGAGTTTGCCCTCGTGGGCGGCGTGGATCATCAAGGTGTTGTCCAGGCCGTTTTCCGTCTTGATCTTCACGCCCCAGGCCGCCTCGAACTTGCCCCGCGCCTCGTCGTCCTCGATATGCTGGTAGCCGGGCAGGTGGGCGGGCATGGCGCCCATGTCGGAGGCGCCCTGCACGTTGTTGTGGCCGCGCAGCGGGTAGGCCCCGGTGCCGGTTCGCATGTAGTTGCCGCTGACCAGCAGCAGATTGCTGATCGCCGTGCTGGTTTCCGAGCCGGTCATCTGCTGGGTGACGCCCATCGCCCATAGAATGCAGGTGCCGCTGGAGGCGTGAATCATCTCGGCGACCTGTTTGAGCGTGGCGACGCTCAGGCCGGTCTCGCGTTCGGCGTACTCCAGGGTGAACTCGGCGACGCTTGAGCGGAATTCCTCCAACCCGTTGACGTGCGTATCCAGAAAGTCCTGGGCGGCCATATCGTTATCGAGCAGGTACTTGGCCACCGCCGAGACCCAGATGAAATCGCTGCCGGGTTTGGGATGCAGGTGCAGGTCGGCCCGCTCGGCCATCTCGTTTTTGCGCAGGTCGGCGACGATCAGTTTCTGGCCGTGCAGTTTGTGGGCACGCTTCACGCGGGTCGCCAGCACCGGGTGGCTCTCAGCGGTGTTGGAGCCCACAATAATCACCAGCCCCGCCGCCTCGATGTCCTTGATGGTGCCGGAATCGCCGCCGTAGCCTACCGTGCGCCACAGGCCCATCGTCGCGGGCGACTGGCAGTAGCGCGAGCAGTTGTCGATGTTGTTGGTCCCGATGACCTGCCGGGCCAGCTTCTGCATCAGGTAAGCTTCCTCGTTGGTGCATTTGCTGGACGCGATGAAGCCCAGGGCGTCCTCGCCGTGCGCGTGTTTAATTTCGTGCATCCGCCGGGCGATGTACCGGGTGGCCTCCTCCCAGCTCGCTTCGCGCCAGTGCTCGCCCTCGCGGATCAGCGGCGAGGTCAGGCGGTCTTGGCTGGTCACGTAGTCCCAGCCGAACTTGCCCTTGATACAGGTGCTGACGCCGTTGGCCGGGCCTTCCAGCGGCTCGACTTTCAGGATGTGCCGGTCCTGGGTCCACACCTCGAAGGCGCAGCCCACCCCACAGTAGGTGCAGACGGTCTTGGTGCGCTTGTTGAACTCCTCGCGGGCGGCGGCCTCGATCTCGGAGACGGCGAAGATGGCGCCGTAACCGCTGCTGGGTTCGGCGCCCTTGACCACGCCCACCGCCGCATCGAAGACCGGTAGCGGAATGCCGGTGAACAGTCCGGCGTGCCCCAGCATCGACTTTTCCTGTAAGGCGTTACAGGGGCAGACCGTCACGCAGTGCCCGCAGCTCACGCAACTGCTGTCGCCAATCGGCTGCCCGCCGTCCCACAGCACGCGGGGGTTGTTGTCTTCCCAGTTGATGCTCAGGGTCTCGTTGACTTGCAAGTTCTGGCACGCCTCCACGCAGCGCCCGCACAGAATGCACTGGTCGGGGTCGTAGCGGTAGAAGGGATTGGAGTCGTCCTTGGCGTAGGGCTTGGGCTCCCAGGGCCGCGCCTGATGCTGGATGCCCAGCAATTCCACCGTGTTATGGACCGTGCAGTTGCCGTTGCTGTTGTCGCAGACCGTGCAGTACAGGTCGTGATTCGCCAGTATCCGGTCCATGCCCTCGCGCTGGGCGACTCTGGCGGCGCCCGTCTGGGTCCGCACCGTCATGCCCGCCCGCACCGGCGTGCCACACGCCCGTGACAGTACGCCGTCCACTTCCACGATGCAGGTGTCGCAGGTCTGGATGCTGCCGAGCTGCGGGTGATAGCAGACCTGCGAGAGTTCGATGTGCGCTCTGTTGATGGCGTCGATGAGCAACTCGCCCGACAGGCCGCCGAACTTCGCGCCGTCGATCTGCACTTGTACGGGCACGGTGCCGCGCAGGGGTCCGGCGTCGGGCTGGCCTGCGATTCCGGTGTAGCGCGGGTTAGGCGTCTCACCGGTGTGCTCAGAGGCGCGCTGGAGCAGGTGCCCCTCGTCTA
>NZ_JANYGJ010000056.1 GCF_025362455.1 Deinococcus sp.
TTGGTCAGGGCTGGGCGGTGGCGCGACCTGCCATCGCTCTGGAGTGCTATTGGGAAGGCCCTTGATGCCGTAACAGTTCAGGATGTCCTCGGCTGGTTCGGGGCTGCCTATCCTATGGCCTTTTTGTGAAATCTGCTCTAATCAGGCGGTTGCGGCCTCCAGCCAGCGCCCGCGCCAACGGGTTGACCCGGTTGCCGGTGGTCTCGATGGCGTCCAGTACGCGCTGCCGGGCCGCCGGGCGCACGCTGGCTTTACCGTTGACGACGTTCGGGACCGTCATCGGCGAGACCCCAGCCTGCCGGGCCACATCCTGAAGCGTCACCATCAGCAGCTCACCATAGATCGGTGGACCGGGTGGTTGCGGCCTGCCCAGGTGACCACAGGCCCGGACAGGCCGTGGAACGGCTCGGAGCAGGCGCAGTCAGGCGGTTCGTCATGGGGCTCTTTACACCATAGAACGCGGAAAACTGCCGCGCCTGCGGGCCGGGCAAAGGGCTGGGCTGAGAGGCAAAGGGGGAGGCTTGCTTTTTACTTAATGTACCGCTACATTATGATGGTACACACGCAAAGTCAACCCGCCGATCTGGAGCCTGCTCAGGTCATTGCGCCCGCATCGGCGGCGGTTTCAGCGTTCCAGCAGGCCGTGGTGTGTTCACCTGCTGCGGCTTGCTGCCTGTGATTCGCAGCCTGTGATCCGTGTCCGATGATCGGTAGCCGATGTTCAAGCCCTGTTGACCTGGAGGTCCTGTATGCAACGCACCCACAACGCCGCCCGCCCCGCTCTGTCCCGTCTGCGCTCGCTGAGCTTGCTGCTGGCGGCTGCCGTCAGCGGTACGGCGCTGGCCGCAGAGCCGCAGACCACCTTCAACATCGCGGTGCCAAACACCTTCGGCCCCAAGAACTACAACCCCTACGGTGCCCACGTTGCCCCGACCAATTCGGGCATCTACGAGTCGCTGTTTTACGTCAACGGCCTCAACGGCAAGGTCACCAACGTGCTCGGCACCAAGTACGCCTGGAGCAACGGCAACAAGACCCTGACCGTCAACACGCGCCCCGGCGTCAAGTGGAGCGACGGCAAGGCGTTTTCGGCTGCCGACGTGGCCTTCACCATGAACTACCTCAAGGCCAACCCCGCCATCGACGGCGGTGCCCTGTGGAAAAACGGCATCGAGAGCGTCAAGGCGACGAACGCGAGCACGGTGGTCATCACCTTCAGCAAGGTGAATGTGCCGCTGCTGACCTCCATCGCCCAGACATTGATCGTGCCGGAGCACCTGTGGGCCAGCGTCAAGGACCCGGCGACCTTTACCAACGAGAGCCCGGTGGGCACCGGCCCCTTCCTGGCCGAGACCTACTCGACCCAGGCCATCCGGGTGCTCAAAAACCCCAACTACTGGATGAAAGGCCGCCCTTACGTGGACGCGGTGGCCTGGTTTTCGCTCTCCGGTAACGAGCCCGCGCTGCTCAAGATGCTCAAAGGCGAGACCGATTACGGCTACATCGCCATTCCTGATCCCAACAAGGACTACACCGCCAAGGGCGCGGACTTCTCGTACTGGTGGCCGGTCAACAGCGTCAACGCCCTGTACCTCAACACCACCAAGGCACCTTTCAATGACGTGGGCTTCCGCCGCGCCGTCGCCCAGGCCATCGACACCAAGGAAGTGGCCGACAAGGCGTATGCCGGTGTGGTGCCGCCCGCCGACCCCTCCGGCATTATTCCGGGGCAGCTTAAAGTCTGGAAGCCTGCCGCCGCCAACGCGCTCGGTGCCAAGTTCGACGTGGCCGCCGCCGACGCGGCCCTGACCGCCGCTGGCTACAAGAAAGACGCGGGCGGCATGCGCCTGGGCAAAGACGGCGCGGCGCTGCCCAGCTTCAAGATTCTGGTGGGCGCGGGCTGGACCGATTACATCACCATCGCGCAGGTCGTGGGCGAGAACCTCAAGAAGGTCGGCATTGCGACCAGCATCGACCAGCAGCAGTGGTCGGGCTATTCGGGCGGCCTCCAGACCGGCGTGTACGACATGGGCGTGAGCTGGGGCTGGGGCAGCGGCCCGACGCCCTACAACCTGTACTGGCAGTCCTTCGCGCCGGAGTTCAGCGCGGCGGTGGGCAAGACGGCGGCGAGCAACCTCTCGCGCTTCTCGGACCCCACCCTCTCGGCGGCCATCGACGCCTTCAGCGCCACGAGCGACGCCAAGGCCCAGAAGGCGGCCATGAGCACCATGGTCGTTCAGGTGCTCAAAAACCAGCCCTGGGTTCCGCTGACCGCCCGCACCTCGTTCAACGTCTACAACACCGCCAAGCTCACCGGCTTTCCCACCGCCGAGAACCCCTACAACGATGGGAGCAACAGTGACCTGGTGGGCGGTCGCCTGATGCTCATTAACGTCAAGCCCAAATAAAGTTCCCCTCTTGTACGGGCTCCGCTAAATTTCTCGACATCCGAAAAAGCGGCCAGGCGTCTTCACGGGCGTCCGTTCTGGCCAAGAAGCACCGGATGCTGATTTATACCGCAGAGCCCGTACTTCTCCTACTCCCGTTGGTCGGACCTGATCCGTTTTTGCAAAACGATTCAATCGGAGTCGGTAGCACACCGGGGGCAGTCGCCAAACTGCCCCCGGTGTCGGCATTTCGCCCCCGCTCATCAGGAGCCCCCATGCTGTACCTTCTTCGCAAATTCGCGCTGCTGCTGCTCACGTTGTTCGTGGCGGCCACCATCAATTTCTTCCTGCCACGTCTGATCCCCGGCGACGCCGTGGGGGCGATGATGGCCAAGTACCAGGGCAATCTCTCACCGCAGGCCGCCGACGCCCTGCGCCTCGCCTACGGCCTGGGCAACGAGGGCTCGGCCTTTCAGGAATACCTCAAGTACCTGGTCAAGCTGCTGCACGGTGATTTCGGGCGCTCGATCACCCAGTTTCCCACGCCCGCCGCCGACGTCATCGCCGCCGCCGCGCCCTGGACCATCGGGCTGATCGGGGTCTGCACCCTGATCTCCTTCTTGATCGGCAGCGCCCTGGGCCTGTACAGCGCCTGGAAGGGCAACCAGCGCTTCGCCAGCGCCCTGCCCGCCATCGGGCTGTTTCTGGGGGCGCTGCCGTACTTCTGGGTCGGCTCGTTGCTGGTCTACGTCTTCTCGCTGTGGCACAACGTCTTTCCGCTGGGCGGCAACCTCGATCCCTTCATCGGCGACTCGTTTACGCCCAAATGGTGGTCGTCGATGCTGCGCCACGCCGTCCTGCCCGCCTGCTCGATCATCATCACGGCGGTCGGCGGCTGGCTGGTGACCATGCGCAACAACGCCGTGAGCGTGATGGGCGAGGATTACCTGGCCTTCGCCCGCGCCAAGGGCCTGAGCGAGCGCCGGATTCTGAGCCGCTACGTGCTGCGCAACGCCATGCTGCCCAGCCTGACCGGCTTTGGCATCGCGCTGGGCTTCGTCGTCGGCGGCTCGATTCTGGTCGAGCAGGTCTATTCGTATCCGGGCCTGGGCTACTACCTGTTCAGCGCCGTGACCTCCAAGGACTTTCCGTTGATGCAGGCCATCTTTCTGATTATTTCGGCGGCGGTGCTCATCGCCAACTTCCTGGTGGACATCCTCTACACGTTCCTCGATCCGCGTGTGCGCACCGGGCTGGGCGCGTGAGCGCCGCAGCTTCGGCGCCGCGCCCGCGCCTGGCCGCGCTGGGTCGCCGTCCGCTGGACGCGCTGGGCAGCCTGATGCGGCGCTCGCCCAAGGCGGCGGCGGGCATCGTCATCTTGCTGGTGCTGAGTTTGATGGCGATCAGTGCGCCGCTGTGGACCAGCTACGACCCGACCTCGCTGGCCTTCAAGAGCATGCTGACGCCCTCGCGCCTGCACCCGCTGGGCACCACCTTCGTGGGTCAGGACATCCTGTCCCAGCTTCTGTACGGCGCCCGCTTCACCATGCTGATCGGGCTGCTGACCGGACTGATCGCCACCCTGATCGGCACCGCCGTCGGCATCAGCGCGGCCTATTTCGGGGGCCGCTTCGACGAGATCGTCAACGGGATCATCAACGTGGTGCTGGTGCTGCCGGGCTTCCCGCTGCTGATCGTGGCGGCGGCGCTGCTGGAAAACGCCGGTGACTGGGCCATCATCATCGTGATCTCGCTGACCGGCTGGGCCTGGGGGGCGCGGGTGCTGCGCGCCCAGGCCATGACGCTGCGGCGGCGCGATTTCATCGACGCGGCGGTCAGTACCGGCGAAGGGCCGGGCCGGATCATCTTCCGCGAGATGCTGCCGAACCTGTCGGGCATCATCGCCGCCAATTTTTTTGGCACCGCGCTCTACGGCGTGCTCTCGGAGTCCGGGCTGAAATTCATCGGCGTCGGCGACGTGACCCAGCCGTCCTGGGGCAGCATGCTCTACTGGGCTGCCGGACACACCGCGCTGCTCAAGGGGGCCTGGTGGTGGGTGATGGCACCGGGGCTGTGCATCGCGCTGCTGGGCACCTCGTTCGCGCTGCTGAACTTCGCCATCGACGAGATTGCCAACCCCAAGGCCGCCAACGCCGGACGGCTGCGGGCGGCGCGGCGCGGGAAGGGGCGGGTGCTGGCCAGTCAGAGCGCGGCTCAGACGCTGACCCGGCCCAATATGAAGATCCAGCCGCCCAACCCGGCGGCCCTGCTCTCGGTGCGCCACCTCACCGCCGGATACCAGACGCCGCAGGGGCCGGTGCGGGCGGTGCGCAACGTCTCGCTGGACGTGATGCCCGGCGAGTTCCTGGGGCTGGCGGGCGAGTCGGGGTGCGGCAAATCTACCCTGGCCTTCGCCGCCACCAGGTTGCTGGCCGAGCCGGGCGAGGTTTTTTCCGGTCAGTCGGTGCTCGAAGGCGTGGACCTGCTGACGCTGAGCGAGAGCGAGCTGCGGCGCAGGCGCTGGAAGGACTACAGCATGGTCTTCCAGGCGTCCATGAACGTGCTCAACCCGGTGCTGCGGGTGCGCGAGCAGCTCTACGACGCCATGCAGGCCCACGGCGTCACCGACAAGGCCAAACTGGACGCCCGTGCCCGCGAACTGTTCGGGCTGGTCGGGATCCGCGAGTCGTACCTCGATGTTTACCCGCACCAGCTTTCCGGCGGCATGAAGCAGCGGGTGGTCATCGCCATCGCGCTGGCGCTGGAGCCCAAGCTGGTGGTGCTCGACGAGCCTACCACCGCGCTGGACGTGGTGGTGCAGCGCCAGATCCTCGAAGAGATCCAGGCCGTCCGCCGTCGCCTGGGCATCGGCATCGTGATGATTACCCACGACCTCTCCTTGCTCACCGAGATGAGCGACCGCATCGCCATCATGTACGCCGGGGAAATCGTCGAGGAAGCGCCGTCGAGCGTGCTGCAAAGCGCTCCGCTGCACCCCTACACCCGCCGCCTGATGACGGCCTTCCCGCCGCTGGGCGGCGAGCGCACGCGCCGTGAGGGCATTCCGGGTCGCCCGCCGTCACTGGCGCTGGACCTGACCGGCTGCCCCTTCGCCGAGCGCTGCGATTCGGTGATGCCGATCTGCTCGCTCCAGAAACCTGTGCTGAGCGACCTCTCACCGGGCCACCGCGTCGCCTGCTTTCTGCACGCCTCGCCGGAGCAGCTCACCTTAGCCAAGCCGGAGGTGAACCATGTCCTCGCCAGCGACTGAATTGACAACAGCGACTGAGTTGACAACAGCGACTGAGTTGACAACTGGAGTCCGGCCCGGCACCCCGCTGACCGCCGCCGTGAGCGCCAACGCCGCCCTGGAGCTGCACGGGCTCACCAAAGCCTTCAAGTGCGGGCGGGGCGGGCGCGTCGTCACGGCGGTCAACAACGTCTCGCTGCGAATCGAGCGCGGTGAGGTGCTGGCCCTGGTCGGCGAATCCGGCAGCGGCAAGAGCACGGTGGCCCGCCTGGTCGCCCGGCTGGAGACGCCCACCAGCGGCAGCGTCAGCGTGGGCGGCCAGGCGGTGCCGCGCCGTCTGGGCAGCGCCGGGTTGCGGGCGCTGCGCCGCCGCGTCCAGATGATCTTTCAAGACCCCTACGCCAGTCTCAACGCCCTGAACACGGTGGGCTACACGCTCTCGCGGCCCATCCGGATTCACAAGCTGGCGCCTGGGCGCGAGGTCGGCGCTCAGGTCAGCGCCCTGCTCGACCGGGTGGGACTCTCGCCCGGCGCCCTCTGGGCGGCCCGGCGTCCCAACGAACTGTCGGGCGGGCAGCGGCAACGGGTGGTGATCGCCCGCGCCCTGGCGGCCCGCCCGGAGCTGATCCTGGCCGACGAACCGACCTCGGCGCTGGACGTGTCGATCCGGCTCGACATCATGAATCTGCTGCTCGACCTCAAGGACCAGGAGGGCCTGAGCATGCTGTTCATCACCCACGATCTGGCCGGGGCACGCTACATGGCCGACCGGGTGGCGGTGATGTACGCCGGGTCGGTGGTCGAGATCGGGCCAGCCCAGGAGGTGATCGGCAACCCACAGATGCCGTATACCCAGCTTCTGCGCCGCGCCGCGCCCAAGTTCGGTGAGGGCACCGAGACTCAAGGCGCAGGTGCTCAGGATGCGGGCGAGCTGCCCCTGCGCGGCGAGGTGCCCGACCTGAGCAAGCTGCCCACCGGCTGCGCCTTCGAGCCGCGCTGCCCCCACGCCACGGCGGCCTGCAAGGTGGCTTTGCCCCCACTCTACGAACTCAGCCCCGGCCACCTGGTGCGCTGTGTGCTGTTCGACCCGGCCCGGCCCGGCGCCCGCTGACTTCCCCTCCCACCGGTTCGTCCGCCTTTCACCCCATCCGCCTACTACTCCACCCGCCTACTACTCCATCCATCCGTCACCTCCCCTGGCAGTGACCCCCCCTCCCTTCGAGCTGCTGCTGTCTGTGCCGCTCTGGGCTGCTTTCAACCGTCGCTCCGCTGAGGATTCACTATGACTTCGATCATTCCCACGCCCGCCCACCCGCCGGTCTCCGCTGCGTCGACGCGCCGTATCGACGAGTTGCTGACCCAACTGACCCTCGCCGAACAGGTCTCGCTGCTGGCTGGGGCCGATCACTGGACCACCGTGCCGGTGCCGCGCCTGAACATCCCTCCTGTGAAAGTCACCGACGGCCCGGCGGGTGCGCGCGGCGCCGGATCGTTCGTCTCAGGCGTCGCCACGGCGGCCTTTCCCTGCGGCATCGCGCTGGGCAGCACCTGGGACGCGCCGCTGCTGCGCGAGGTCGGCGCCGCCCTGGCGAATGAGGCCCGGCTCAAGAACGCGGGCGTGCTGCTGGCCCCGACGCTGAACCTGTTTCGCAGCTCGCTGAATGGCCGCAACTTCGAGAGCTACAGCGAGGACCCCGAACTGACCGGCCAGCTCGGCGTGGCCTACGTCCAGGGGCTACAGGCCAGCGGCGTGGCCGCCTGCATCAAGCATTTTGCGGGCAACGAATCCGAGTATCAGCGCTCCAGCATCGACAGCCGCATTCCCGAACGGGCGCTGCGCGAACTGTACCTGCGGCCCTTCGAGCTGGGCGTCAAGGCCGGAGCCTGGGCGGTCATGACCGGCTACAACCGCCTGGAAGGCACTTACTGCGGCGAGCATCCCCGGCTACTCCAGACCATTTTGCGACAGGAATGGGGCTTTGACGGGGTTGTCATGAGCGACTGGGGCGGCACCCACTCCGGCGCAGCAAGCGTGCGGGCCGGGCTCGATCTGGAGATGCCCGGCCCCGCCAAGGCCCGCGCCGGGCTGCTCGCCGAGGCCGAGGCCGATCCGGAAACCCGGCAGGCCGTGCGCCACGCCGCCGGAAACCTGCTGCACCTGATGCAGCGCTGCGGCATTCTGGACGCGCCGCTCGACGTGCGCGAGGCCGCCGAGCAGCCCGACGAGTCGCCGGAAGTCCGCGCCCTGATCCGCCGGGCCGGGGCGGCGGGCACGGTGCTGCTGAAAAACGAGGGCCAGTTGTTGCCGCTGCCCGCCCGCGCCCGCGTGGCCGTCATCGGTCCCAACGCGGCCAGTGCGGCGATCATGGGCGGGGGCAGCGCCCAGATCAACGCCCACCGCCGGACCTCGCCGCTGGCGGGCCTGAGCCGGGCGCTGGGCGAGCAGAACGTGAGCTACGCCCAGGGCTGCGGCAACGAGCGCTACCTGCCGGTGCTGGACCTGCCCGTGGAGACCGAGTATTACGCGCCCGGCACCTACCAGCCCGGCCAGGCCGACATCCATGTCCCGGCCCTGCACCGTGAGGTGCGCCAGGGCAGCGAGGTGATGTGGTTCTCGGTGCCCGCCGGGATGGCGCCGAGTGCCCTGCAAGCCCGCCTCAAGCTGACATTGAAGGTGCTGGAGAGCGGCGACTACGAACTGAGCCTGCTGAGCGCGGGCCTGAGCAGCCTGTCTCTGGACGGACAGCAGTTGATCGAGAACTGGCAGAGCTGGGCGCCGGGCAGCACCTACTTCGGCTTCGGCAGCGACGAGCAGCGCGTCAGGCTGTCTCTGGAGGCCGGAGACCACCAGCTCGTGCTCGACTTCGCCGCCCAGCCCTTCGACAACGGCGTCGCCTCCTTCAGCGCGGTGCGGTTGGGGGGCCGCCGGGTGCCCTCTGCCGATCTGATGGCTGAGGCGGTGCGGGCCGCCGCCGAGGCCGACTACGCCGTGCTGTGCGTGGGCACCAACGGCGACTGGGAAACCGAGGGCGTGGACCGGGTGGGTCTGAGCCTGCCCGGCGACCAGGACGCCCTGATCGCGGCGGTGCTGGCGGCCAATCCCAACACGGTGGTGCTGCTCCAGACCGGTGGCCCGGTGCTGATGCCCTGGCTGGCCCAGGCCCGCGCCGTGGTGCAGGGCTGGTTTCCCGGTCAGGAGGCCGGTGACAGCCTCGCCGACGTGCTGACGGGCCAGGCCGAACCGGGAGGCCGCCTGCCGCAGACCTTCCCGGCCCATCTGAGCGACGATCCGGTGCACCCCGAAACCCCAGACGCCCAGTACCCCGGCCATGACGGCCACGTGGACTACACCGAGGGGCTGTTTACCGGCTACCGGCACACCGACCGGCACCGCCTGACACCGCTGTTCGCCTTCGGCCACGGCCTAAGCTACACCAGCTTTGCGCTGGGCAGCGCCCGGCTGTCCACGCCGCGACTCGGCCCGGATGAGCGCCTGAGCGTGGCGGTGCCCGTGACCAACACCGGCAGCCGCAGCGGTCAGACCGTCGTGCAGCTCTACGTCCACAGCCCGGCCTCCAGGCTGGAGCGCCCCGAAAAGGAACTCAAGGCCTTCGCCAAGCTTCACCTGGAGGCGGGAGAGACCGGCGAGGCGAGCCTGGAGCTGGACATGCGTTCGCTGGCCTACTTCGACGACCACCTGAATGCCTGGGTGGCCGACGCGGGCGAGTACCACCTGCTGATCGGCCAGAGCAGCGCCGAGCTGCCGGTCCGGGCCGTGATCCATCTGAGCGGGCGTTGGGAGCAGCCGGTCGGCTGAGCCTGGAGTGAGCAACACGGCCATGCGCCGCCTGGGATGGTCTCCAGGCGGCGCATGGCTGTCTCACGTTGCTGCGGTACTGCGTCGGCTACTCGGTCACTCGGTTACTCGGTTACTCGGCGACAGGCGCCGGGCTGCGGCAAGGAGTCGGTCATGATGAAGCCCAGCACCACCGCGATCAGCCCGTGGCGAAACACCTGGTTCATGGCGCCGCTCAGCCCGGCGCCGGGTTGTGCCAGCACGGCATTCTGACCCTGCGGCGTGGTGATCGCCTGCGCCGGAATCTCTGCGAGCTGGCGACGGAGTGCTGTGGGCCGTCGCGGATTGGCCGCCAGGGCACCTGGCTGAGCGTTGCGGACGGCGGCGGTGACTTCGGCCAGCGTTTTGCCGAAGGCCGCCCTGACCTGCGCGTCGATGCCGCCTGCCCTGAGCACCGCCCGAAGCGGCTGGGGCGGGTTAGGGTCGGCCAGCAGCTTCGCCACATTACGTATGTCCCTGCTCACGTTTCGGGCTTCCGCCTCGGCGGACCGATCCGGCGGGCTGACCCTGCGCTGGCCCTGCTGCTCGCTCAGGTGCCCCGGCCCGTCTTGAGCAACTCCTGACCCAAGCTTCAGTTTCCCTGTAGGTTCAGTGCGGCGGCAACCCGCCTTCCGATTCGTCTGGCACGTCGAAACGGCCATATTTCTACCTATACTTTCACCTGGACGGCCCCGGCGCCCGGTCGGCCTGCTTGTGGGGCAGCGCTCCGTACGGCGCGGCGCGGCCTGTCAGGATCGGTCCCATGACGCCCCGACCTCCGCTGTTTTCGTCGTTCACGATGGGCGGCTTCGAGTGCAGCACGCATCGCCGCAGTTCCGGGCGGCGCCTGGACCTGATCGACGCCACCGGCCACGACCGCTTTGCCGCCCAGGACTACCGCCGGATGGCCGCCGCCCGGCTGGGCACCGCCCGCGACGGTCTGCGGTGGCACCTGATCGAACGGGTGCCTGGACAGTACGGTTTTCACTCGGCCCACCCGCAGCTTGCGGCAGCGGCTGAGGCTGGCGTGCAAGTCATCTGGGACCTGCTGCATTACGGCTGGCCCGACCACGTGGACGTGTTCGCCGCCAACTTTCCCGAAACCTTCGCCCGCTACGCCTGCGCCGCCGCCCGGTTTCTGCGCACGGGCACGTCCGGCCCGCTGTGGCTGTGCCCCATCAACGAGATCTCGTTTCTGGCCTGGGGCGGCGGCGAGGTGGGGTATTTCAATCCGCACGCCCTGGGGCGCGGCGACGACCTCAAACGGCAACTGGTCCGCGCCGCCGTGCTGGCCACACGGGCTGTGCGCGAGGCCGACCCGCAGGCCTGCTTTCTGCACGTCGATCCGCTGATTCACGTGACCGGCGACGACCACACCGCGCACGCGGCGCAGGCCGAGCACGAGGCGCAGTTTCAGTCCCTGGACATGCTGCTGGGCCGCCTGGCCCCCGAACTCGGCGGCGCCTTCGATCTGGTAGACGTGATCGGCCTGAATTACTACCCCTACAACCAGTGGCGCCTGACCGGGCCGCAGAGGCGCCGCGAGACCCTCGAACCCGCAGACCTGGGTTACCGCCCGCTGCGCAGCCTGCTGGCATCGGCCCACGCCCGGTACAATCTGCCGCTGCTGATCGCCGAGACCGGCACCGAGGACCAGGCCCGGCCCGACTGGCTGCGCCGCGTGGGCGCCGAGCTGCAAGCCGCCCAGGCCGCCGGGGTGCCGCTGGAGGGCGTCTGTCTGTATCCGGTGCTCAACCACCCCGGCTGGGACGACGACCGCCATTGCCACAACGGTCTGTGGGATTACCCGGACCAGGCGGGTGAGCGCCCGGTCTACGCGCCGCTGGCCGCCGAGCTGTCCCGGCTTCAGGCGCACCTGGCGCGGCGGTCCGAGCTGGTCGGCGCGGTGGCTCAGGCGGCTTCCGGAACGCGGCAGCGGGCTGCCTGGGGCGCCGCCGTGACACCGCCTGGTCTGGATTCTTCTGTTCTGATGTCCTGGCGACCCGGTTCAGTGTTGCCAGATTCGGTGTTGCCCGGTTCCCCGCTACCAGATTCCCCGTTACTAGATTCGGCGCTATCAGAGCCCCTGCCGCCCCCGTCGCCACTCCGCCTGGTGCTGGGCCGCTTCTCCCAGGCGGCGCCGGTTATCGCCGCCGAGGCCGCCGCCCGCGACGCCGACGCCGAATTTCCGGCCCAGTCGTTCCAGGCGCTCAGGCAGGCCGGGGTGCTGAGCGCCACGTTGCCGCTCGGTGAGGGCGGGCTGGGGCTGGAAGGCGCCCCGCTGCTGGCGTTCCTGCGGCGGGTGGGCCGCTCCAGCCTGCCTATCGGGCGGGTCTATGAGGGCCATGTCAATGCCCTGCACCTGATCGGGCGCCTCGGCACCCCGGCGCAAATCGCCCAGGCCCGGCAGGACGCCCGGCGGGGTGAACTGTTCGGCGTCTGGAACACCGAGCAATCACCCGGCCTGCGCGTCGAGCGCCTGGCGGACGGCGCCCTGGTGCTGCGCGGCGGCAAGACCTTCGCTTCCGGAGCCGGGCACGTGACCCGCCCGCTGATGGGCGCCGAGTGGGAGGCGGGTTCGGCCCCGGAGGCCCAGGCCGGGCGCCTGCTGGTGCTGCTACCCCGTGAGCGCGGCCCAGGTGAGATTGACCGGAGCTTCTGGCAGCCGCTGGGCATGCGGCCCAGCGCCAGCCACCGCATCGACTTCGGGGGCCAGCCGGTCATGCCGGGAGACCTGATCGGGCAGCCGGGCGACTATTACCGCCAGCCGGACTTCAGCGGCGGCGCCCTGCGCTTCCTGGCCGTCCAGCTCGGCGGCGCCGACGCGCTGCTAGAGGCCGGACGCGAGCTGCTGCGCGGCAGCGGACGCAGCGGTGACGATGTGCAGCGCCTGCGCTTCGCCGACATGGCCGCCCAGCTCGAAGCGGCCTGGCAGGTGACCTGCCGCGCTCAGGTGTTGCTTGAGCAGCAGCAGGCGGGTGCCGGGGACGAATTTGCCTTTCTGACGTACCTCTCGCTGGCCCGCAGCGTCACCCAGGACGCCTGCCTGCTGACCTGCGAGGGGTCCGAACGCGCGGTGGGCGCCCGTGGTCTGATCGCCCCCGAACCCACCGAGCGGCTGCTGCGCGACCTGCGGATGTACCTGCGCCAGCCCGCCCCCGACGCCGCCCGCCTGGGCCTGGGCCGGTCCTTGAGGGCCTCGGCGGCCAGGCGGTAGGCCGTGTCGAGCAGGTAAGTGCGCCGCACCGCGCCGGGCAGTGCGGCGCGGCTCCCGGCGCTGAGCATGATGCGCCCGGCAGCCGCGTCGGCCCCGGCCTGAATCGGGGCGCAGAGCTGCCACAGCCAGCCCGGCTCCGGCACGGTATCGGCGTCGGTGCTGACCACGATGCCGCCGGGTCCGGCCCGCTCGGCGGCCAGATCGAGGGCCAGCCGCCGGGCGCCGCCCACATGCGCCCGGTCTGCGCTCAGCTCGGCCTCGATGACGTCCACTCGTTTGCCGGACTGCTTGCTGAACTGGTCGCTGAAGCGTGCAGCCGCCCTCGCTCGGCGGGCGGTATCGTCGCCGCAGTTGTTGGTGACGATCAGCACCTGAAGCTTGGTCAGCGGCTGCCCCTGCTCGTCGACCTGGGCGCACAGGGCACGCACCGTCTGGGCGATGCCCGCCGCCTCGTCACGGGCTGGCACCGCCACCACGATAGGGCCGTTACCAGCTTTGCCCGGCTTGAAGGAGTTTGGCCCCGTGGCCTGATCGGGAAACGTGGCCTGATCGGGAAACGTGGC
>NZ_JANYGJ010000092.1 GCF_025362455.1 Deinococcus sp.
GACCGGGTACATACTTCAGTCTGCGAGCGGGCCGGGGTGCGGCGCCTGAACATCCACGCCCTGCGGCACACCTTCGGCTCACTGATGGCCGCCCAGGGCGAGCGGATCGAATACATCTCCAAGCTCATGGGACACGCCGACCCCGCCTTCACGCTGCGTCAGTACAGGCACCTGTATCCCGACGAACTCCAGTCGATCTTTCTTAAGTTGCCACCAACAAACGACGCCGAATGAATCATCCGGACCCCCTCAGGGCCGGATTGGCTTTTAGACAATTTATAGACACACCAGGCCTGTTTCGCTGTGCTTGCAAATAACCAAAACGAAAAAACCCGCACTGGGCGGGCTTATTTTCTGGAGCCAGAGGTCAGATTCGAACTGACGACCTACTGATTACGAATCAGTTGCTCTACCCCTGAGCTACACTGGCAACCTCATTCACGGCGGCAGGTCGGGCGTTTTCCTGCGCGACACAGCATAGGTGACGCCGAGGCGGAATGCAAGCCGTTTTAGCTCCAGCTCAGGGCGCCACGAGCATGCCAGTAGGCGCCAGGCGCTTCTCGCAGCGCGTTCAGGGCGCTCAGGTCGGTGCCGACCCACTGCCGGGCACCCAGGTTGCTGCCGAGCTGAGAGAGCGTGCTCGCCCCGCTGAGCACCACGTCGGCCCAGGGACGGGCGAGCGCCGCCGCCAGCGCCAGGGCGTCGGGTGCGGCGCCGAGGTCACGGGCGAGGGCGTCCAGACCGGTGACCTGGCCCCGCCTGCTCAGCCGCCCGTTGGCCAGCGCCTCCTTGGTCGTCACGCGCCAGCCTGCGGCGTGGGCCTCTGCCAGCGCTTCGCCCGCCGAGGGTTCCAGCACGTTCCAGGTGGCCTGCACCGCCCGGAACGGTCCGTTCAGCGCCAGTGCGGCGCGGATGGTCGCCGCCTGTTCCGGCCCGCTGACCGACAGGCCCACCGTGACGCCCTGCGCGGCCAGGTCGCTCAGGCGGGAGAGAAGTGCTGCGTCAGCCAGCGCCGGACTCTCAGACGTGACGCTGTGAATCAGGTACAGATCGGGTGGCCCGCCCAGCGCGGCCAGCGTTTCGGGCCACTGGCGCCCGAAGGTAGCCAGCGAATGGTCCTTGACCTCGTGCTGCTCGGCGTCAGTCTGCCAGTTGGCGACGTAGGTGTAGCCCCATTTGGACCCGATACTCAGCTTCAAGCGGCGCTGCGGGTGCCGGGCCAGCCACTCACCCAGAAACGTTTCGGCCAGGCCATACGAACGGGCGGCGTCGAAGGTGCGGATTCCAGCCTTCCAGGCGGCGTCCAGCAGGCTGTGGGTGCGAAGTCGGAGGTCGTCCACGCTGCGGCCCTGTGCGAAGTCGGCGGCGTGACCGAGGTTGAGGTAGCCGGGGCGGCCCAGCGCCGCCAGGCCCAGTCCGAGTTGAGCGCTCATACTTCGAGAATAGCGTCGGCCTCGATTTCCAGCAGGTGCGCCGGGTCGATCAAAGCGGCGACCTGCACCATGCTGCACGCCGGGCGAATGGCGCCGAAAACGCGGACAGGCCCGGTAGGTGCCGTTCTGTTCAAGACCTCGCCATGAACCTGACCGATGGCCTGCCACTGGCTGATATCGGTGACGTAGATACGTGTCCGCACCACATCTGAGAGGCTGGCCCCGGCTTCCCGCAGCGCCCCCTCGATGATGCCGAGGATGACTCGCGTCTGCCCCGCCGGGTCGCTGGGATGCACCGCTTCGCCGTTCACCGTCGCGGTGGTTCCGGCTACGCTGATATGGTTGCCCACCCGCACGGCCCGCGAGTAGCCGACCACGGCTTCCCAGGGCGAAAGTCCGCTGACGTTTCGTCGCATGGCAGCATTCTAGCCAGGTGCGGCCCCAGGTTTCACAGCAAGCTCTCCTGCTCCGGCGGGGCGGGTTCAGGCACCGTGACCGGTACGCCGCGTGCGTTCAGCGCCTCGCGCAGCATGGGGATGTTGTGCAGCGCGTGGCCCAGGGTGGTGTTCTCGAAAAACACGTAGCATTCCTCGGTCTCGCCCTCGATAAAAGCGATCTTTTCGGCCCACTCGGCCATCTCGGCGCTGCTGTAGCGGTAGTCGTGGCGGGCGGCGGCGCTCTCACCACTCCACCAGTTGCCGCTGTTGCGCCCGTGCAGCCGCAGGTAAGCGACCTCGGCGGTCACATGCAGGGTCGGGTCGGGCAAGCCGGATACCGGCGGGTAATCCGGGCTGACCCAGATCAGGCCGAGCTCGCGCATGGCGTCACGCACCTGCGGGTTGTCCCAGCTCTGATGGCGAAATTCGATGGCCAGCTCGTGCCCGGCGAAGCGCTCGGCCAATCCTCCCAGGTAGCTGCGGTTCGCTGCCGTGCGCCCAAAACTGTAGGGAAACTGGGCCAGATACGGCCCCATCAGCCCGGCCTCACGCAGCGGCTGTGGGCTCTGGAGCATCCGGTCAAAGTCGCTGTCCTGCGGCGTGCGGTCATGCGTGAAGACCTTGTTGAGCTTGACGGCAAAGCGGGTCCGCCCACCCGACTTGCGGGCCATGCCCTCGAAGGCTTTCAGGCCGGGAATGCCGTAGAAACTGGAGTTGAGTTCGACGGCGCCGAAGTGCTGCGCGTAAATCTCCAGAAACTGCGCCGACTTGGTGCCCGGCGGGTACAGCAGCTCCTCGCCGATCCAGTCCTCGTTGGCAAAGCCGCCCGTGCCGATATGGACTTTCATGTGTTGGCCTTCATGGAGACAGTGTGGGGTGCGGGGCGGCGGGGTGGATGAAGGGAAGGAGACCTGTGGCCTGTGGCTTGTGGCCTGTGGGAAGGGTGTGGGACGGAGAGGCAAACCAAACTTGCCCCCGACTGGTATGGCCGGGGGCGGGAGGTAAGTTTCAGATTTTTAGCGTGCCAGGCGAAACCCGGACGCGCCAATGGTTTTTCGGAAGCCAGTGGTCTTTCGGTGTCTGGCGCTTCAGCGGCACAGCCCGCAGTATTCGAGCAGCTTGCCGCCGAAAAACAGCTTGCCGGAGCAGTCGCTCGTCCGGAGCTGCCAGGTCCACGGCCCGCTGCGCAGGCGCGAAAGCTGCGGCGTCTGGCCGACCAGCTTGAAGGCCAGCGTGGATTGCCGGTACTTGAGATACAGCGTCTGGGCGTCCATATCGGTGAATTTGACTTCACGGCCACTGCGGCAGTGGTGCCCGTAGTAAACCCGCCGGTCCGCGTCGGCCTGGGCGTGAGCGATAGGCAACAGCGTCACCAGGCTCCAGATCAGCAACTTCGGTAAGCGCTTACTCAATGAGCCTCCGTATCAGGCGCTTATCAACTCGTCGGCGCGAATGTACGACCAGGCTCTTCACCGGTCCCCACAAGCCACGCGCCACAAGCCTCTTTAATTAAACTTCCCCAGGTCCAGATTGAAGTTGTAGGCGCAACTGCCTTCCTCGTTGCGGACCAGCAGATCGAGCTTGGAGTTGGCGTTCAGGCCCGCCTTGAGCGGCTCGAAATAATACACCAGCGTGCCGGTCTGCTTGCCGCCGTCGCCGGGCTTGAAGTCGTTGACGAAGCTGAAACGGGTGGGGGCCAGCAGCTTGCCGTCGGCGCCCTTGAGGCGCACCAGGTAGGCGCTGCGCTGCTGCAAGTCGCTCAGGCCGCGCACCACCATATCGATGCGGAGCTGGCCGTCGGGCAGGCGACCCGGCGCCGGGAGCAGGGCTTCCTTGACGGTCAGGTTCTTGAAATTGTCGCGGGCGTCCTGGGCCTGAAACAGCAACTGGTCGGCCTGGCCGCTGAGCGTCAGGTTGGAAATCTTGCTGCCCTGGGCGTAGTCGCCGGGCGCCGTGAGCCAGCCGGTCAGGCAGGCGTCGCCGCCGTCGATGACCTTGACACTGCCGTCAGGCGCACCCTTGAACTTACCGGCAGCCACGCTCAGGTCGAGGGTCAGGTAGGTCGGCGCAGCGGCGCGGCGGCCATAGGCGCTGTCGATGATGGTCTTGGCGCTCTGGTCTTCGAGCTTGGGCACCCAGGCCGAAGCCGAACCGGCGTTCAGCGTGCCCAGAAGCAGCAGGCCCATCACGGATTGACGCAGAACGGATGGACGCAGGGCGGTGAAGGGCAACTTGGACATCGGGAACCTCGCGGGAAGGACTCGCCCGGCTGGGCGGCAAGAAGAGCGGATGCTGTATCTGGACAACCTGGGCCTTGTACTCTGCGTTTTAAACGTTCTGGATGATGGGAAGCTGATGTACGGCAGGCGGCCTGACGTCTGGATACTTAGTCTGGACACTCAGTCCTTGAGATACACCAACCGGCAGCCCACACCCGCCGAGCGGAACGCTGCCGCCCCCGCCGCATCGAGCACGGCGTCGGTGATGAGGTTGCTGTTGGGGGCCTGGCGGTTGGGCTGGACCTTGAGCGCCCGAATCCGCACGACGTTTTGAAACTGGCCGAGCTGGCTTTCCGCCGTGACGTAGGTTTGCAAGTTGCCCTCGTTGACGAGCTGTGAACTGACGCCCTTGACGAGCGCGGCGTCGGGCCAGAGCTGGTTGTTGGCACTGTCCACTACAAAGACCGTCTGTGCCCGCTCGAAGCGTTTGTCCAGCCCGCGCACGTCGATGACCACGCTGCACAGCGCGGCTTTGTCCTCGCTGCCCGCGCCCGCGCCGCCCGTGCCCGAAGCGCGGGAGCCGGTGCCCACGCCGCCTGCCGGGCTGGCCGCCACCGCGCCGTCGCCGTCGGGTCGGCCACCGGCCACCGCTTCGGGTCCGGCGGTGTCGGGGCTGGTGCCGGTCTGACGGCCCTGGGCGTCGCCCTGGGGGGCCGGTGCGCCGCCGCCGCTCTCCCCCGCGCCCGCGCCGCCCCGGCCCACCGGACGGGCGGTCTCGCCGGGCTCGGCGCTGGCCCCGGCGCCGTTGCCCGTGCGGCCCCGCGCCGTTTCGGTGGGCGCGGCGGGGGCCTCGGCACTGGCGCCGCTGCTGCCCGGCGTGCCACGCGAGGGCGCCGGGGTATCCGCGCCGGGCGCGTTGGCAGGCGCGGCGCCCGTACCGCCCGCAGGCCGGGCCGCCTCGCCCTGAGCCGACTGCCCCGCGCCGCTGCTTGAGCCGTTGCCTGAGCCACTGCCCGCGCCGCCCACCGGACGGGTCGCTGCCGGGGCACTGGCGGCGGGCGTGCGGCTGGGCCGGGCCGGAGCTGCTGTTTCAGGCGCTGGAGTCACTGCACCCTGACTGGCGCCGCGTGCAGGCGCCGCCGCGCGGGTTTCGGGCGCCGCCGCCTGGGGAGCGGCCTGGGTCGAGCGGGCCGGACGCAGCGGCTCGGTGGGCGCGTCGCTGGCGGCGATCTGGGGGCGCGGCGCGGTCGGGGCTTCGGGGGCCGCAGCGGCGGTGGCCGGAGTACCCCGGCTGGGCGCGGCCTGGGCTGGCTCGGTCAGCGGGGCGCTGGCGGCGGGCTGTGGGGCGGCAGGTTGCGAAGTGGCAGGCCGGGCCTCCGCTGCCCCGCCGCGTGAGGGCAGCGTGCTACCTGTGGGCGCGGCGTTCTCGCGCCTCGGCAGGGCCGTGACCGGTTCGGGTTCGGGCGCCGGGCTGGCCTGCTCGGTCTCGGCAGCCCGCGAGGGCCGCTCAGGCAGGGCCGCTTCGGGCTGGGGCGTGGGCGTGGCCGCTTCAGCGGGCGGAGTCAGGCGGGCGGGCGCCGGAGTTGGTGTCGGCACCTGGCTGGGCGGCACCTGGCTGGGCGGCGTCAGTCTGGCCTGTTCACTGGGGGCGGGCTTATTCGGAACAGGGGCCGTCTGGGGGGCGCGGGGCGCGGCGCTGGCCGATTCGCCAGGCTTGGGCTGGGCGGCGCGGGGCTGGGTCGGCTGGGCGACGCGGGGCGCCGGGGCCGGAGCTTTGGGCGCAGCAACCTGCGGCCTGGCCGAGCGGGTGGGCGCCGTTTTGGGCGGCGTCACGGCGACTTTCGGCGGCGTGCTGGGCGGCTTGACGGCTGGTTTGGGGGCAATCGGCTTGGGGGGAACGGGTTTGGGCGGCACTGGTCTGGGCTGGGGTTTGGGCGCGGGCCTGGGCGGTGTGGGCGGCCTGATGAGCGCGGGTCTGACCGGCGTGGTCGGGGTCGGCGCGTCCAGGGGCGGCGCCAGCGTCACCACTTCCAGCGGGGCGCGGCTGACGTCGGGTCGGCTGGGCGTCCGCTGCAACACCGGCTGGGGCCGCAGCGACAGCAGCCCCAGCAGCAGGGCGGCGTGCAGCAGCACCGTCACACCCAGCGCCCGCGCCCGGTCGGCGTTTTCAGGCGGCGGCAGCGAGATAGTCAAGGCCGCGCCCTATACAAACTTGACGTGTTGATAGCGACCGTGTTGATAGCGACCGTGTTCATGCCTACTGGGCTCCAGTGGCAGGCTTGGCTGGGGTCTTGGCTGGGGTCTTGATCGGCGTAGCGCTGCTCCGGGTGCCCAGCGCCAGCCGTTCGCCGCCCGCCTTCTTGATGACGTCCATGACCTGCACCACGCCGCCGTAATTGCCCTTGGCATCGGCCCGCAGGCCCACCACGCCGCCGGAGGTCCGCAGCAGGGGCCTGAGCTGTGTGCCCAGCTTGGTCAGGGTGGTGGCCTTGCCGTTGAGGTACAGCTTGCCGGACTTGTCCAGGCTGACAATCGGCAGCTCCGGCGTTTCGCGCACCGTCTGGGAGGCGCGGGGCAGATCGAGCGGCAGGGCGTTGCGGCGGGCATTCAGGTTGCTGGTCAGAAAAAAGAAGATCAGCAGCAGCAGCACGATGTCCACCATCGGCGCGAAGTCGAAGGTGAGGTCCTGGGGCTCGCGCATCCGGCGTCTCATGGGGCACCCTGGCGGGTGCGGGGAGTGGGGAGCGGGATGGGGGATGTGGGAACAGCGCAATGGTCGAGCCCACGACCCACCACCCCTAACCCAAGACCGTGTGGCCCCACCGACTTCCAACTGATCCCCCTCACGATTTCGGCGTCGCCTCGAAGTTGAATTCCAGCGGCGCCAGCGAGGTGGTGATGGCCGAAGCGGGAGCCGTCTGTGTCTGCGCGGTCTGGGTCTGCGCGGTCTGGGCAGCCCTGGCCGGGGCAGCGGTGCGGGGGCTCGGCTGCGGGCCGCTGAGCCAGGCGGGCAGTTCCTCGCGGACCCGTTCGGCCCCGGCGACGATGCGGTCGGCCCGCGCTCTCAGGGCGTTGCGGGCCACGTAGGCGACGATGGCGACGATCAACCCGCCCGCCGTGTTGACCAGCGCCTCGCTGATGCCGGTGGCGAGCTGCGAGGGCGTGGGCGCACTGGTCTGCGAAAAGATGATGAACGATCTGACCATGCCGAAGACCGTGCCCAGCAGCCCGATCAGCGGCGCGATCTGGGCGATGGTGCTCAGCGCACTGATGCCCGCGTACAGCTGGGCGTCTTCCTGCAAGATGGCGCCGTTCATCGACGCCTGCGCCGCGCCGATGCCCCGGTCGGCGCGGGCCAGCCCGGCGCGCAACACGTTGGCGGTGGGCGTCTGGACCCCGGCGTAGTCGATTTCCGAGAGCGCCGCCGCCGCGCCGGATTCGGCGGTGGTGGCCCGCGCCCGCTCGATCATGGCGCCGGGGTCCTGGCCCAGCCGCGAGAGTTCCAGCACGCGCAGCACCACGAGGTAGACGGTGTAGACAGAGAGGGCCAGCAGCACCCACAGCAGCGGCCCGGCAGCCTGAATCAGTGAGAGGACATTCATTCCCCTGAGTCCTACCACGCAGTTGTATGGCAAGCGTGAAAAAGGCGTCTTTTGAGGGCGTGGGCCGAGCCGGAACGAACGCTGAAATGAACACTCGCTCGCCGTAGTGCTCAGCATCCGGCTCTAGGCTGGGCACCATGAGCCGATCAGAAACCGTCCAGAAACGCCGCCCAGCAAGACTTAAGCTGAGTATCCTGCTGCCTCTGCTGCTGCTCGGCGCCCTGAGCGGTGTCCTGCTTGCACGGCTGGAAGACACCGGGGCCATTCAGATCAGGCCCGGCGCGGTGGTGGTGGCCGCCTCGCTGGGCCTGTTTCTCCAGATTCTGGTTCACGAAGCCGGGCACGTGCTGGCGGGCCTGGGCTCCGGGCTGCGGTTGGTGACGATGGCGGTGGGGCCGCTGCGCTACGAGTCGGGCCGGGGCCTGCGCTGGCGGCGCTCACCGCTGCTGGGCTTCGCCTATCTGATGCCTCCAGCGGGCATGGCGCTGCCGCAGATCACCGCCAGCTTTCGCCGGATGGTGATGGGCGGCCCGGCAGCCGGATTTGCCTTCAGTGTCCTGTGCGCCGGACTGGCCCTCGCTTCACCAGACCACGAGTTTCGGACCTTCTGGTGGGTCACGGCCCTGCTCGGCGCTGTGATCAATCTGCTGTCGGTGGTGCCGATGGTCGGCGGCGGCCTTCTCAACGACGGCGCCCGTTACCGGCGGCTGCGGCCCGGTGCGCCCCAGGCCGGAGCCGAGGCGGCGCTGATCGCCCTTATCGCCGCAGCGCGGGCTCAGCGGCCCCGTGACTGGCCCGCCGAACTGATGGCGGCAGCTTTGCAGCCACACGACGCACCCACTTTCGACGCCTCGGCCCGGTCACTGGCGGCTGCCCAGGCCATCGACACGGGCGACCTGGAACGCGCCGCCGAATTGCAGCGTCAGGCCAGCGAACTGATCGGTGGGCTGGCGCCAGCGCTGCGGGCCAGCTTCACCGCCGAAGAGGTGTATCTGAGTGCGCTGCGGGGCCAGGCCAGCGAAGCCAGAGCGCACTTTGACCGCCTGCCCCGCAACGCACTCATGTCTCAGGTGATGCGCCTGCGAGTAGAAGCTGCCGTGTTGCTGGCCGAGGGCCGCCGTGACGAGGCGCAGGCCGCACTGAACCGTGCCCGGCTGGACCTGACCTCACCGCTGGCCTCACGCGGCATTGAAGCGGCCTGGCTGGATGAACTGGAAGCCCGGCTAGGCGTCCCCGTCTGACCAGCACCGAATCCGCACCAGACCACTCGACTTTAACGGTGCCCGGCGGCTAGAATAGCCAGGTAAGTAGGAATCATTCCTAAGAACAGCCCACCGAACATCCAGCTCAAAACCCGCACCACGTCAAGGCCAGCACCACGTCAAGGAGAGCCATGACCCAAGCGCCCCACCAGTTGGAAATCCGTAACCTTCACGCCAGCGTCGGTGAGCTGCCGATTCTGCGCGGCATCAATCTGGTCGTGCCTCGCGGTGAGCTGCACGCCGTGATGGGGCCGAACGGCAACGGCAAAAGCACCCTGGCCAAAGTCATCGTGGGCGACCCCGAATACACCGTCACCGAGGGCGAAGTGCTCGTCGACGGCGTGAACTTATTGGAGCTGGAACCCGACGAGCGTGCCCGCCTGGGCGTGTTCCTGGCCTTCCAGTACCCGGTCGAGATTCCCGGCGTGACCATCGCCAACTTTCTGCGCCTCGCCATGCAGGCCCGCAAGGCGGAGGGTGAGGAAGTCGGCTTCATCGAGTTTTACGAGAAGCTCAAGGCGGCCCTGAAAACGCTGGAATGGGACGAGAGCATCGTCGAGCGCTACCTCAACGCGGGCTTTTCCGGCGGCGAGAAGAAGCGCAACGAGATACTCCAGATGCTGATGCTCGACCCCACCTACATCATCATGGACGAGACCGATTCCGGCCTAGACGTGGACGCGCTCAAGATCGTGGCACGCGGCGTCAACAGCATGCGCGGCCCTGGCCTGGGCGGGCTGATCATCACCCACTACCAGCGGCTCCTCGACTACATCGTGCCCGACAAGGTGCATATCATCGTGGACGGCGTGGTCGTGCAGTCGGGCGGCCCGGAGCTGGCGCAGAAGCTCGACGTGGAAGGCTACGACTGGGTGAAGGAACTGGTCCGGGTCTAAACGAGCTGGAATCAGGAGGGAAACATGACCGCTTACTCACTCAAATACGCCAAAGAGAATCTGGAGCGCATCGCCGAAGAGACGATTGAGAATTGCGACCAAGCAATAGTTACACTCGACTCTGGTAAAGCGGTGGTCATGATTCCACTCGAAGAATATGAATCTTGGAAGGAAACTCACTATCTGCTCTCATCTCCTGCGAATGCCGAGCGGTTACGTAAGGCTGCTGCTGACATCCGCTCCGGGCAATTTCAGGAACGTGAATTGATCGAGCCGTGAAGGTCAGTTTTCAGGACGACGGTTGGGAGGATTATTTGTGGTGGCAGGAGAATGACCTCAAAGGGCTGCGGAAACTCAACCGACTGATCGAGGAATGCCGCCGCACACCGTTTGAGGGTACAGGCAAGCCAGAGCCATTGCGTCATGATCTTGCCGGGTTGTGGTCACGGCGGATTACCGAAAAGCACCGTCTGGTGTACGCCATCGTCGATGACGCGCTTGTGATCGCAGGTTGCCGCTTTCACCACACCAGATGACCGTCGGAGATCAGATGCACCCCAACCCCATCCTCACCGCTGCATCTGCCCTCCTGCTGCTCGGCACCCCGGCTCAGGCGAGCGACCCGCTTTCCTCCGGCGACTCACCGACGCAGCAGTTCAGGCGCTCCTTCCTGAACGCGCCGGGCGAGGTTAGAGGCTTGCAGGTCAGCGGCAACGACTGGCAGGAACTAAACCTCACCTTCCGGTTCACCCTGAGCGCCCCGCTGAAACTGCCCAAGCCGGGGCCAGGACTCAAGTCAGCAACGGCGAAAGCAGCCAGAGCCTACGCGGCGAGTAGCAAATGCGCCGCCACCCTCAAGGCCAGCAGCCGGGTCCGACTTGAAACGACTTGGAACAAACTGGCAGGCCGGTTAATTGTAGAGAACGGGCAGAGTTACTGCGCAAGTATCTGGAATGTATCGTAAGAAGCCATCCGAGTATCACCGTCGGTACAGATGTCCCAAATTCGCACCAGAGTTGCACGAATTTCACTGGGTCAGGCGCTAATAACGTATACGAAGCTTCAATTCAGGCAACATTTTCTGATAATATATGGCCTATCGCCTTACCCGGACGTTCGACCCTTTTCACTAACCTTCTTCCCAAGGAGCACGCCATGACCATCAATCCTGAAGTCAGCGAGATCAACAACGGCTACGAGTACGGCTGGAGCAACCCGGAGCGCTACGCCGTCAAGGCGCCCAAAGGGCTGAGCCGCGAGGTCGTCGAGATGATCTCCAAGGCCAAGGACGAGCCGCAGTGGATGCTCGATTTCCGGCTCAAGGCCCTAGATATTTTTTACAGCAAGCCGCTGCCCACCTGGGGCGCCGACCTGACTGGCCTGAACCTCGACGAGATCTACTACTACATCAAGCCCGAAGGCGTCAACGCCCGGAGTTGGGACGACGTGCCCGACGACGTGAAGAAGACCTTCGAGCGGCTGGGCATCCCTGAAGCCGAGCGGGCCATGCTGGCGGGCGTGGGCGCCCAGTACGAGTCCGAGATGGTCTACCACAACCTCAAGGAGGAGTGGGAGAAGCTGGGCGTGGTGTTCCTGAGCATCGAGGACGGCCTGAAGACCTACCCGGAGCTGTTCCGCGAGCATTTCGCCACCATCATTCCGCCGGAGGACAACAAGTTCGCCGCCATCAACAGCGCGGTGTGGTCGGGCGGGTCTTTCGTGTACGTGCCCAAGGGCGTCAAGGTGGACATCCCACTCCAGACCTACTTCCGCATCAACGCCGAGAGCAGCGGCCAGTTCGAGCGCACCCTCATCATCATCGATGAAGGCGCCCAGGCCCACTACATCGAGGGCTGCACGGCGCCTGCCTACAACTCCGACAGCTTCCACTCCGGCGTGATTGAAATTGTGGTCAAGGAAGGGGCGCGGTTTCGCTACAGCACCATCCAGAACTGGAGCCACAACGTCTACAACCTGGTCACGCAGCGCGCCGCCGTCTACGCGCACGGCGTCATGGAATGGGTCGACGGCAACCTGGGCAGCAAGGTCACCATGAAGTACCCGGCCTGCTATCTGCTGGAGGAGGGCGCACGCGGCGAGATTCTGTCTATTGCGATGGCGGGGCGCGGCCAGCACCAGGACGCTGGCGGCAAGATCGTCCACTTTGCGCCGCACACGTCCGGCAGCATCGTGAGCAAGAGCATCAGCAAGGATTCGGGCCGCAGCAGCTACCGGGGCCTGGTCAAGATCTACGAGGGTGCCTACGGCTCCAAGACCAACGTGGAATGCGACGCCCTGCTGCTCGACGAGGAAGCCCGCACCGACACCTACCCCTACATCGAGGTCGAGGAAAAGAGCGCCCGTGTGGGGCACGAAGCCACAGTAAGCAAGATCAACGACGAGCAGATTCTGTACCTGCAAAGCCGGGGCCTGAGCAAAGACCAGGCCGCCGGGTTGATCGTGCGCGGCTTCATCGAGCCGATTGCCAAAGAGCTGCCGCTGGAGTACGCCGTGGAGCTGAACCGGCTGATCGAGCTGGAGATGGAAGGC
>NZ_JANYGJ010000096.1 GCF_025362455.1 Deinococcus sp.
TGCTCGCCACGCTCCATGTGGCGCTGATGGCGACCTGGCTGACGTGCTGGTGTGCCTTTCTGGGACGGGTGCAGCGCCGGACAGCCCTGCCCCGACTGTTATTCTGGACGGAGGGCGTGGGCGGTCTGGTGCTCGTGGGGCTGGCCATACGCTCACTGACGACCTGACCGCTCACCCTCATACACAGACCTGTCCTCATAAACAGAAACGTGAAAGCAGACTTTCTCACGCAAATCTTAGACTGCGTTCAGCTTCAGTAGCCTTTGCCCCGTTCGACCCGTCCGGCGCCTTCCTCGCCGCGCAGCAGCGCCTGAACGAACTGCGCGGCGTACTCGGCAGCCCGCAGGCTCAGGTCCTCGGTGGTGCTGGCGATGTGCGGCGTAATCAGCACGTTGGGCCGTCCCCACAGCGCGTGCCCCGGCGGCAGCGGCTCCGGATCGGTCACGTCCAGCACCGCGCCGCTGAGCTGGCCGCTGTCCAGGGCGGCGAGCAGCGCCAGGCTGTCGACCAGTGGCCCGCGCCCGAAGTTGTGCAGCCAGGCGCCGGGTTTCAGGTGGCCCAGCACCTCGGCGTTCACGATCTGCTGGGTGGCCCCGGTCAGCGGTAGCAGCAACACCAGGTCGTCGGCCTCGCCCAGTGCGTGCCGCACCTGTTCCGGCGTGCTGGTTGATCGCAGGCCCGTCACCTGCGCCCCGAACGGCGCGATCAACCGCTCCAGCTCGCGCCCGATGTGGCCCTGTCCCCAGATCACCACCCGCCGCCCATGCAGCGTCCAGAGCGTGCCGGAGCGGTCCCACTCGCTTCGGGTGGCAAAGCGGATCAGCCCGCGTCCGGCGGCCAGCAGCGCGGCGGCGGCGTGCTGGGCCACCGCGCCGCCGTGCAGCGGGCTGGCGTTGTACAGCTTCACACCGGGCGGCAGCTCATCCGCCCAGCCGTCGATTCCGGCGGTCAGCGTCAGCGCCCAGTCCAGGCCGGGGCGGCTGAGCGCTTCGCGGCGCAGGGCACGCGGCATACCCCAGCCCACCACGCCTTCAAAAGAGCCTTCCGGCAGGCGGCTTCCGGCCCGGTCGGCGCTGTTGCTGCCGCTACCGACAGCTCCAATCGGGTAGTGAGCCAGTTCGGCGCCCGGCAGTTTCAAAGCACGAAATTCAGCTTGGTCCGGCATCAGGATGCGCACTCAACCACTCCTCGCGGGTCATTTCCATGTGAACGTCGGTGTGGCCCGGTTTCTCGCTGCGGCCCACCTCGGTAAATCCTGAGGCGGCGAAGGCCCGCTGGGCGCGGCGGTTGTGCCCGAAGGTGGTCAGCCGGACGCGGCGCAGAGGGGGAGTCCGGCCACTGAAGGCCCACTGGAGCGTCGCCAGCACCGCTTCGCGCCCGTAGCCCTGGCCCCACAACCTGCGCTCACCGATCATCACGCCCAGCGTGGCGGTGGTCGGCTGCGACGGCGGCGAGGGCCGCAAATCATACAGCTCGATGCTGCCGATCAGGTGCGATTCCTCGCTGAGAATGCCGAAGCCGTGGCGCTCGCCGCTGCGCTCCTCGTCCTGCATCACGCGCCGGAACAGCCATTCGGGCAGCCGGATCGGCTGGGCGCCGTTCCAGTCGGCCAGTTCGCGGTCACGGAAGTAGCTGTAGAGCGTGCGCCACTCGGCATTGTTCATGTCGAGAAGCGGTTTGAGCGTCACCCGCCCCCAGCTTAACGAGGCCACCATCGACCCCAGTCTACGGTCCGGCTGGCCCGGCGCACCTTCAGAAACCACAGTTAGAGACCACGTTTAGCCATGACAGTCAGCCCCCATCAGGGTTCACATAGACCGTCTTCTGCTGGGTGTACTGGACCTGCCCGGCACTCGCGCCCTTGGGCCTCCAGACGTGCTTGATGCGGGTGTAGTCCACCGGCACGTTGCCGCTCTGGCGGGCCTTGCTGTGGTGCGCGGCCAGCGCGGCGGCATAGAGGATGTCCGGTAGGTCGAGTTCCTTGCCGCCGGAGCGGACCAGCACGTGCGAGCCGGGGTAGCCCTGGACGTGAAACCAGTAGTCGCTGCTGCGCCCGATGCGGTGCGTCAGGGTGGCGTTTTCCTTGTTGTTGCGGCCCACCAGGACTTCCAGGCCGCCCGGCGTGGTGTGCCGCGAGCCGTAGGGGCTGCGCTGCGGCTGCTCGGCGATCAGCGAGCGCTCCAGCGCCCCCAACTGGTCCAGGCTGGCGCCGTCCAGCTCGGCCAGCCGGGCCTGCACCTCGGCCAGATCGGCGCGGAGCAGCGGCTCGCGCTCGACCAATCTCTCGTAGACCTCCTCACGGCGCCGGGCGCGGGCGTAGCGCTTTTCGGCGTTTTGCACCGCGCTCAGCGAGGGGTCCAGGCTCAGGGCCACCTCACCCTCGCCGGAGAAGTCGGGCAGCAGGGCGCTGCTCACGCCCGGCTCGACCACGTGCGAGTAGGCCATCAGCAGATCGGCGCCCTGGCGGTCCTGCGCGGCTTCATCTAACCCGCTGACGGCCCGCTCCACATCACCGAGCTGGTGGCCCAGCAGGCTCAGGCGCTTGCTGAGCGGCTCGCGCAGGGCTTTGCGCAGCCCGGCGGCCTTCTCGGCGCGGGTGGCTTCACGCGACGCCTCGCTGAGACTGGCCGCGCTGATCCGCAGGGCCGGGTCGGCGGCGACGCTCTGCAAAGCGGCCCAGGCGACGGTCCACTGCTGGCCGGGCGCTGCGGCGCCCAATCCGGCCCGCCCGACCAGTTCGGCGCTGAGGGTCGGCCCCAGCCCGTCGATGACCTCGCGCCACTTGGCGAGCGGCAGCGCCGACAACGTTTGGATCTGCTCGGCGCTGAGTTCCCCGGCGTCCAGGCCACGCGGATCGAGTTTGTCGTAGGGCGGCGGCGCCACGTACAGGCCACCGGTTCGCACGGTCCGGAAGCGGTTGCGGCTGGAGGTGATCTCGCGGGCGGCGGTCAGGATGCGGCCCTGCCACCTGTTTTCAGGCGCGGCGTCTTCGGGCGTGGCGTCTTCCAAAGCCTCCTCCAGAATCATCACGTTGGTGTTGCGCCCGGTCAGCTCGAACAGCAGCCGCACCGGGGCGACATCGACAAAACCGCGCTCGCCCGAAAAGTGGAGCTGCGCCACCCGGTCGAGTTTGAGCTGCTCGGCGCCCGTCAGCTCGCCCCGCACCCGCCCGGCCAGATACCGCTGAAAGGCGTTGTGCGGCTCACCGCGCAGTTTTTCCCGGCTGAGGTACATCAGCGGCTGCGGCGGGCGGTATGACAGCACCAGGTTGCTGACGCCCCCGGCGCCTTCGAGCAGCAGCGCGGCGCTGGTCTCGTCGGGGAAGACCCAGCCCAGCGTGCGGGCGGGCAGCGCGCTGCGCAGGTCCCGAATGCTCTGGGCCAGGGCTAGACCTTCCATCGAAGTTGCTCCCCGCGCCGGAATTGTTTCTCAGGGGCGCGACTCATCTGCCCAGCACGTACTGCACCAGCTTGAGGGTAGACGCCGGATCGTAGATGTTGTCGACCAAGTAGCCACCCACGTACAGGCTCGGCGTGGCGTTGGCGCCCACGGCCTCGGCCTCGCGCAGCCCGGCGTCCACGGCGGCCTTGCCCCCACGGCTGGCCAGGCAGGCGTTGAAGGCGCCGCCGCCGAGCCCCAGGGTCTGGGCGATCTTCAGAAACTCAGGGGCCGGATTGCCCGATTTGGTCCACAGCGCCCAGCTCGCGGGCACGAACAGCGCGTCCTTGAAGGCCCAGAACTGCCCCTGCGCGGCGGCGCACTCGCTGGCCTCGGCGGCGGCGCGGGCATTGGGGTGCAGGCCTTCGAGCGGCAACTGGTGAAACTCGAAGCGCGACCCGGCGGGCAGCAGCGGCCTGAGCGTCGGCCAGGTCTGCGTCTCGAACTGCTCGCAGTACGGGCACTGGAAGTCGCTGAACAGCCGCAGGACCACCGCCGCCTTCGCCGGGCCGAGCGCGTTCTGGGCGGCGACGAACGCGCTGGCAGGCACCTCGTGCAGCCTGACGCTGAAGCTGAGCCCCGCACCCACCAGCTTGGTGCTCAGGTCATAGCGCCCGGCCTGGATGGTGGTGCCCGCCTTGAGGTCGGCGGCATTGCGGCTGTCGCTGAGGTACTGGCTGTACACCGGCCCGATACGCTCGCCGTAGCCGCTGAGCACGCCCAGCAGTTGCCCGGCGGCGGTAGCGTCTAACTGGGCATCGAGTTTGGGCAGCGTGACGGTGGCGCTCGCCAGATACGGCCCCCGGTTGGTCAGCACGATCCGGCGATCACCCGGCCCGGTGAGCAGGTTGCCGGTGCGGGTATAGCCTTCCAGTGTTGGCAGCGTCCGGCTGGGTTCGCCGACCTGGGCCTGGGCCGCGCCGAGCACGGCGCTCAGCAGGCATGAAAGAGCGAGCGTGGCAAAACGAATCATCCCGCCATTCTAGGCGGGATGATGCGGGCAGAACCAGGGCGTAACGGCTTATGTATGAATTTAGACGCGGACAAACTCAGACTCGGACGAACTCAGACGCGCACAAACTCGGCCACGTCCATTACGAACATCACCGCGCCGCCCACCGGCACTTCCACCGGGTCGGACACCAGGCCCTCGCCCTGCTCGCCCATCGGGACACTGGGCGTCACCAGGCGGCTGCGGCTGCGGCAATTCTGGCCGATCAGCGTCTTGAGGTGGGGCAAGCGTTCATCAGCTACCCCGATCATCAGCGTGGTGTTGCCCTCGCGCAGAAAACCGCCTGTGGAGGCCAGCTTGGTGACCTCGTACCCCTGGTCGGACAGCGAGCGCATCAGGCCGGGGGTGTCGGCGTCCTGCACGATGGCGAGCACCAGTTTCATGCTGGGCAGTCTAGCAGATGGGGTGTGAGGGGCGGGTCAGGGGTTGACGGTGAGTTTACCTGTCGCCAGCCCTGATCGCGCTGGAATTGACGCTGGCCTGAATAGCAAACGTTTTACCACGAGCCGTGAAGCCTGTAAATTCGATGATGGTGGTCCGACCAACGGACGCGTCGCTGGCAATAACGAGGTCGACCAGACCACTGGTGAAGTTGATATCGAGAGGCGTGGTGATCGTTCCCGGCCCAAGATATGGCCCGGCAGGGTAAGGCTGCGACTCAAAGGGATTACAGGAAGCGTTCGGGTTTTTCGGTTTGCTCGGATCGACGGGATTGATGAGATCGCAGGTGTATCCAGACTGCACATAGATGTTGAGCTTTTGCACGGTGCTGTCTGCCTTCGCCGTTACGTCTACTCCGTTTATGACGTCCTTCACGATACGGTAACCGGTGACGTTTCCAGCGTCGGAACCAGGTCGGCTGCCAAAGGTGAAGCTGGCTGAACCACTTCCGCTTGGGGTATAGGTCACTGATGCCGGAGTGCCTGGCACCGCAGGGACGGCGGGCGTCGTGCCCGTGGCAGGCACCGCTGGCTTTTCGGCTGTAGCTGGAGTGACTTTTTTGGTGACGGTGACAGTAGAAGTGGCGTCATTGACGTTCACGCCGACGTTAAAGTCTGTGGGCACAACAATGGAGCCTGTGGTGCCGACATTGCACGCCGTCAGCGGCATCATCAGGGCGCCGAGCAACCAGAGCTGACGGGACTTCTTGTTTGGCCAAAGTTTCTTCATGTACTGCCCTCCGGGTCTTGATCCTTGAGTTGGGGGTTGAGCATGTAAAACGCCAGCCGCTTCATGCCCACCAGAAAATCCACGTTCTCGACCATCACATCACGCCACTCGTCACTGATTTCTTGCAGACCCTCGCCCTCGGTCATACCCGGCTGAATCAGGGTCGGGGCAAAGTTCAAAATACCCTTCACACCGGCCTCGACCAGCGACTGGGCAGCAGTCTGGGCGTGTTCGGGCGGCACGGCCAGAAAGCCCAGGTCTACCGGCTGCTGGGCGGTGAAGGCCGCCAGGTCGCGGATGTGCTCAATCGGCAACCGGCGCGGTTCATTGAGCGCCCTCTTTACTATACTCACATGTTGCTCACGGCGGGTCGGCACCTCTAGAAGCTGGCCGATCAGGTCCGGGTCGACGTCGAACAACCCGACGTAGCTGAACTGGTACTCGCTGGCGCCCGGATAATTGGCGATCGCCTGTCCGAGCCGTCCCATGCCGACAATCACCACGTTCCACGAGCGATTGAGCCCCAGCACGCGGGTCAGTTCGCGCTTGAGCAGCCTGACGGTGTAGCCCAGGCCACGAGTGCCGAAGCGCCCGAAGTAGGCCAGGTCTTTGCGCACCTGAAAGGCGCTGACCTGAGCGCGGGCGGCCAGGACGCCGCTGCTGGTGTTCAGAATCTGCTCGCGCTCCAGTTCCTCCAGAATGCGCAGGTAGGTGACCAGCCGGGACACAGCCGCCGTGGGAATACCGGGCGCTGTCGTCATGCGCCCGGTGCCCGGTTCGGAGGGGTGTTCGCCTCAGCGCACCCGGAAATGATCAAAGCCGTTGTCGTTGAGTTTGGTTTCGGCCCGCAGCACCGCGTCGCCGGAAAACGGGCCGATCAGCACCGTGACCTTCTTGCCTTCGGGCGCCTGCACGCTGGGGTTGTAGCCCAGGTCGCTGAGCAGCCCCACCATCTTCTGAGCGCTTTCCTGGCGGTCAAAGGCGCCGACTTGCAGGTACACCGGGCCGGAAGGCGCGGGCGCCGAGACCTTACCGGTGGGCGGGCTGACCGTCGCCGGAGCAGGCGCCGCCGTGACGGGTTCAGGCGCGGGTGTGGCCGGTGGGGTGGCCGGTGTGCTCGGCGCCTCCGGGGGCGTCACAGGCTCGCTGGTGGCCGGAGCGGTACTGGTGCCCGCCGAATTCGAATCCGGGGCACTGAAACCGGGCGTGGCTGAGTTGGCTGGAGCTGAGTTGGCTGGAGCCGAGTTGACTGGAGCCGAGCTGGCCGGAGGCGTCAGGACCGGAGCTGCTGCACCAGGCGCTGTGTTGACTGGAGATGTGGCCGGGTTGACTGGAGTTGTGGCCGGAGTGGTGGCGGCTGGCGCTGGAGTGGTGGCTGCGCCCACCGCCGACTGACCCGACGCCGACTGACGCGGGGCGTACACCACCGCGCTGCCATACGCCCGCCTGATGTCGCTCAGGGCCGCGTTGGCGGTGGCCGAATCGGCGAAGGGACCGACCTGCGCCACCACCCGCGAACCCAGGTCGATGGGGTAGACCGCGTAGCCCAGCGCCCGCACGGCGACGGTGGCGGCATTGGCCTCGGCCACGTTGCCAAACGTCCCCAGGCTGATGCGGTAGTCGCGGCGCAGGGGCGTGCGGTTCGCGCTGGTCGCCACGGCGCCGCCGCTGCGGGGAGGTGTGGCAGGGGCAGGCGTGGTTCCCGGCGCAGCGGCGGAAGGCTGCGGCGTGGTCGCCACCGGGGGCGCACTGGTGTCCGGCTGGGGCGTCGTGGGGGCTGCCACGCTTCCGGTGGGGGTCGGGCCGGTGGGGTCAGGCACGCGGCTGGGTGGCGCGGTAGAAGGCGGCGCGGAGGTGCTCGGCGCCGTGGTGACTGTGCGGGTATTGGGTGTGCCGGTGTTGGCCGTGCCGGGGGCGGCAGGAATATTCGTGGCCGGTTCGCTGGCAGCGGGCGGTAGCGTGGGCACCGCCGCTGCGCGGTTGCGCTGGGTCAGCAGCAGACTGCCCAGGCCCAGCGCCAGCACCACGATCAGGATGCCGATCATCAGGTCGGGTAAACGTTGTCCAATCAGTTTCATACGGGCAGTCTCATACTCACTAGAGTACGGCATTTCCCACACGCCGCTCCACAGGGGTTGTCTGTGGAGCGGATGTGAGCGGTGCTGATATGAACACTGCCGTCTGGAATGAGGCGAGTGGTGCGGCTGCCAGCCTGCGCTACTTCAGCTCGGCCTTGGCCGGGGCGTAGCCGAGTTTGGCCGCCGACGAAAAGGCGGTTTTGGCCTCGCTGTCCTTGCCCTGGGCTTTGCGGGCCAGGCCGAGCTGATACCAGGCGGCGGCGTTGCTGGGGTCACCCACGACCACGCTGCGCAGGTTGGGCTCGGCTTCCGAGAAGCGCCCGGCGGCCAGCAGCGCGGCGCCCAGGTTCAGGCGGGCCGCTGAGCTGTCGCCCAGTTTGACGCTCTCGCCCAGCGCCGCGATGGCTCCGGCGTAGTCTTTGCGGGCGTAGCTGCTCAGGCCCAGCCACAGCGAGGTCTGGGCGCCGGGTGATCTGGCGGCGCTGCTGCCTAGCGCCTTGACGGCGGCGGCGTAGTCCTTGAGGCGGTAGGCGGCCACGCCCTGCACGAACTCGGCGCGGGCCAGGCTGGCATTGTCGGTGGCGGCGGTCAGCTTCATGGCCCTGACGGCGCTGCTCTGGGCCTCGGCGTTGGCGCCCAGCGAGAGCTGCACGGCGGCCAGGTTCAGCAGCGTGCCGCCGTTCTGGGCGTCGAGTCCGGCGGCGGTCTGCCAGGCGGCCAGGCTGCCCTTCAGGTCACTGACGGCCAGCGCGGTGCCCAGCGCCGAGTAGGCCGCCGCACTCTTGCTGTCGGCCTGCACGGCCTCGCGGGCGGCCTGCACGGCGGCGGGCGTCTGATCCTGGGCTTGCAGCAGTTGCGATTTGCGGACCAGCAAGCGGGCACGCTCGGCGCTGCTGACCAGCGCGGCGGCGGTATCGAGTTCGCGCACGCCCCGGTCCGGCAACTTCTGGGCGGCGTAGATATCGGCGATGAGTAAGGTGGCGCCGGTGCGGTTGACATCCGACTGGGCGGCGGCGTAGAGCAGCGGCAGGGCTTCGGCGCCCTTGCCCGCGTAGGCGGTGGCCTGGCCGAGGCGGTACTTGAGGCTCAGGTCCTGGGGGTCGCTGGCCAGCGCCTGGGTCAGCGTGGTGCTCAGACCGGCGTAGTCGCCCCGGCGCAGTTGCTCACCGGCCAGCGCTTCGAGCAGTTGGCGGCGGGCGGCGGGCGCGGCGGTGCTGGACGCGCTGCCAGACAGGGCCACCGCCGCCGTGAACTGCTTGAGGGCCTCGTCGTAGTCCTTGGTGCGGGCGGCGATGACGCCGAGGTTGTAGGGGCCTTCAAAGCTGGCGGGCGACAGCGCCACGAACTGGGTCAGCTCGAAGCGGGCGCCGGTCAGGTCACCCAGCGACAGCAGGCTCAGCGCCAGGCCGAAGTGCGGCTCCGGCTGAGCATAGTTGGCGGCGATCAGGCCCTCGAAGATGGGCCGGGCGCCGCGTGCATCGCCCTGTGAGAGCAGCGTGCGGGCGGTACTCAGCCGGGCGGCCTGGGCGGTGTTGAAGGGGATGAGCGGCGCGGCGGCCTTGCCCGTCACGGGGTCGGTGGCGCCGATGGCCGCGTTGGTTTTCTGGGTCTGGGCGTTCTGGGTCTGCTGCGCGGCTTTGGCCCGGTCCAGGCCGGGGAGGGCGTTGGTGGTCTGGGTCTGATCGAGCGTGTTGCTGACACTGGTGGTCGTGATCGTCTCGATCAGGGTCTGGGCCTGGGCCAGAGGAGCGGTAGCGAGGGCGAGAGACAGTGCCGCCCAGCGCCAGCGGAAGCTTCCGGAAGCGGGGTGGGCGGGGGCCAGCAGCAGGGACACCATAGTCTTCATCGTTACACTCATGCTACCAAGCTGCTCTTCCCCAACTCTTACGCCCGGCAGGGGGTCGGCTGAGACGGGCAAATCGGGCACTGGGCAGCCTGCTCAGGGGCCACCGGCGCAGTGGTCATTCGGAGTGAAGCCGAGAATCTCGCCGTTCCTGGGACGGGTGGTCGAACGTGCCCGCAAACGACACCAAGCTCTGAAACGGCGTCAGGTCAAAGCGCTCGGCTCAGCTTCCGTCCAGATCGAGCATATTCAGCCCAGACGCATCCAGCCCCGGCAGATCCAGATGCCCAGCCCAGACGTCCAGCTCAGATGCCCAGCTCAGACGCCCAGCGCTCCGGCGACCACGCCGACCACGCCGCTCACGGCGCCCGGCTGCTTGAGGGCGAGTTGCCCGCAGGCCGCCCCCGCGTCGCGCCCGCGTGAGCGCCGCACGCTGACCGGCACGCCGCGTAGCTCCAGCCGGTCGTAGAAGGCCTGAATCTGCGACTCCGGTGTTTCGGTGAAGTTGCTACCTTCCCAGGGATTCATCGGAATCAAATTGACGTGGCTGACCAGCCCGCGCAGCAGCTCGGCCAGCAAGTCGGCCTGCCACAGATGGTCGTTGACGCCGCTGAGCATGGCGTACTCGAAGGTCACACGCCGCCCGGTGACGCCCTGGTACTCGCGGGCGGCGTCCATGATCTCGGTGATCGAGTTGGCTTGCCCGGTGGGGATGATCTGCTGACGGGTCTCCTCGTCGGGTGCGTGCAGGCTGATGGCCAGCTTGAGGCCCAAATCGTCCTCGGCGGCCAGGCGGCGGATGCCTTTGGCCAGGCCCACCGTGCTCAGCGTCACGCGGCGCTTGCTCATGCCCAGCGCCTGGGGGTGCAGCAGCAACCGGGCGGCCATGATGGTGTGATCGTAGTTGAGCAGCGGCTCGCCCATGCCCATGAACACCAGATTGCGCAGTTCACGCGGCGAGAAGTTCTGATGCCAGCTCACCGCCAGAATCTGCCCCACCACCTCGCCGGGGCTCAGGTTGCGCCCGAAGCCCATCGCGCCCGTGGCGCAGAACGAACATTTGGCCGGGCAGCCGACCATCGTTGAAACGCAGATGGTCTTGCGGTCCAGGTAGGGCATGTAGACCGCTTCCATCTGGCGGTGGTCGGCCAGCGTGAACAGGTATTTGACGCTGCCGTCGCTGCTCTCGAAGGTCTCGGTTTTAATGAACGGGTTGAGGGCGTACTGGCCTTCCAGCTCGGTGCGCAGGCTGGCGGGCAGGTTAGACATGGCCGCAAAAGAGGGCGCCCCGTGCTCGAAGACCCACTCAAGGAGTTGGCGGCGCCGGTAGCCTTCTAATGGGTAGGCGTCCGGGTGCAGATCGAGGAGGAGCGGCAACATTTTCTCAGTGTACGGCGCCTGGGGTGGGCGAATTGGGAAAACGGCTGGAGCTGTGGATTGACGCTCGCCCATACTGTGGTTATGACGCCTGAGCCCAGGCCCACTCAGCCCCGACCTGCTGCGCCGCAACCGTCGGCACTCAGTCGCTCGCCACATCCGATGTCCATGTCGCCGCGTTACGGCTGTCTGGGCCTCTTGCTGCTGCCGATCGGGCTGTACTGGCTGGCTAAGCGGGGGAAGTAGCGAGTGGGAAGGAGGAAAGCCCACCTCGTCTTTCCCGTTTCCTGAGAAGCAGTTCCAGGGCACCAAGCAGACGGGTCCAGCTTTCTAGACTGCGGCATCATGCCCAGCCGCCGCGACGCCCCCTTGCTGTTTGATCAACACAGCGAGCCAGCCGAAGACCTCGCGGCGCTCAGGGCCAAAGCGCTGGCCGTGCATCACGTTCTGTGCAGCGTCTACGGCTGCCCGGTCCCGTTCTGGTCGGACGACGACCCGCTGAGCAGTCTGGTGGGCAACCTGCTGTCGCACCGCACCAAGAATGCCGATTCAGCGCGGGCCTTTGGCACCTTGCGGGCCACCTTTTTGACCTGGGAGGGGGTGCGGGACGCGGCTGTAAGCGACGTGCAGCAGGCCATCCGCGCCTGCACCTGGCCGGAGCAGAAGGCGCCGCGCATTCAGGCGGTGCTGCGCGAGGTGAGTAAGCGGCGGGGTGAGCTGAACGTGGACTTCCTGGGCGAGCTGAGCGTGCCTGAAGCCCGCGCCTGGCTGGAGAGTATTCCCGGTGTGGGGCCGAAGACGAGCGCCGCCACGCTGCTGTTCTCGACGTTGCGGATGCCCGCCATGCCGGTGGATTCGCACCACCACCGCGTCGCGCTGAGGCTCGAACTCATTCCCGCCGGAACCGACGTGGGGCCGTCACACGCGCTGCTCGGACGGCTGCTGCCGCCAGATTGGGACGCCCAGCAGGTCTACGACCACCACGAGGTCTACATGATGCACGGCCAGCAGTGCTGCTTTTACAACAACCCGGCCTGCGGGAAATGTGCCGTGCTGGAGCAGTGCAAGGCGGGTCAGGCTAGGTTGGGAGGTGAGGACGTGGACCCGGCGCGGGTGACAATCGGGCGGAGCCGGTAGAGCAGAGAATCAGCTCTTCGCTCACACCTTCAGATTGACAATCGTGACGCCGTGCCCGCCCTGGTTCGGCTCGGCGTCGTGGAAGGAGTCCACCCGTTTGTCGGCCTTGAGAAAATCGCGAATCAGGCGCCTGAGCACGCCCTGGCCCTTGCCGTGCACGACCCGAAGCGGAGATTCGCGCAGCGCCGCCGCCTCGCCGATGGTGCTGCGGAGCTCCTCAAGCGCTTCCTCGACGTGCTGGCCGCGCAGTTGCAGCTCGGTCTGAAAGCCGCTGGGGGCCACGCCGTTGAAGCTGCGCCGGACGGCGGCCTTGACGCTTTCCTCGGCTTTGAGCCGCACGTCGCGGCGGCGCACGCTGACCTTCATGACGCCGAGCTGCACCACCAGGTCGTCGCCGCGCAGCTCCATGACCTGTCCGGCGGCGCCGTAGGCCGGAACGTTGACGGTGCTGCCGACTTTGAGCAGGTCGCCGCGCAGCTCCGGCAGGGCGGCAGGCTGGGGCCGCTCCTGCTGGGCTGAGCGGCGCAGGTCGCGCAACTCCTGAAGCACGCGGGGCCGGGCGCTCTCCTCGCGGGCGCGGGCACGCAGGCCGCGCACCTGTTCGAGCGCCTGGGCATAGGCGGCCTCGGCCTTCTGCGACGATTCGGCCAGCAGCTCACCCTTGCGCTCCTCGAACTCCTGGCGTTGAGACTGCACCCGGTCACGCTCGATGACGGCCTCGCGGCGGGCGGTCTTGGCGTTCTCCAGCTCCTGGGTAAGCTGGCGCCTTTCGGCTTCCAGGTTCTCCAGCAGGCGTTCGAGCAGGCTGCCCTCCGGCCCCAGGATGGTCTCGGCGCGGGTCATCACGCCCTCCGGAATGCCCATGCGCCGGGCGATGGCCAGCGCGTAGCTGCGCCCCGGCTGCCCCACCTGAAGCTGGAAGGTCGGGGCCAGCGCCTCCAGGTCAAAGCCCATGCTGGCGTTTTTCAGGCCCGGCGTCTCCAGCGCGAACAGCTTGAGTGGCGAGAGGTGCGAGGTGATGATGCCGCGCGTGTCCTGGGTCAGGAGCTGCTCCAGCATCGCCTGGGCCAGCGCGGCGCCCTCAGCGGGGTCGGTGCCGGAGCCCAACTCGTCAATGAGAATGAGGGTGCGCGGCGAGGCGTACCTGAGCACGTAGCGCAGGTGTTGCAGGTGCGCCGCGAAGGTGGATAAGCTGGCTTCCAGGCTCTGCTCGTCGCCCACATCTACCAGCACGTCCTCGATGATCGGCAGCCGGGCGCGGTCCGCCGCCACGTACAGGCCCGACTGGTGCATCAGCGCGGCCAGGCCCAGGGTCTTGAGGGTCGCGGTCTTGCCGCCCATGTTGGGGCCGGTAATCAGCAGCAGGTTGGTGCCGCCCCCGCCCAATGAAATATCGTTGGGCACCGGATTCTCGATGAGCGGATGCCGGGCGCCGCTCAGCAGATAGGTCGCGCCGGGGTCGGTTTCGGGCCGGTTGAGTTTCCAGTCGCGGGTCAGCGCCGCCTTGGCCGCGATCAGGTCCAGCTCGCCGATGGTCTCGATGGTCAGGCCGATCTCGCTGTCCGAGGCCACCAGGCTGCTGAGTTCAGTCAGGATGCGCCGGACCTCGGCTTCCTCGTCCAGAATCAGGCGGGTCAGCTCGTTGTTGAGCGGCGTGACGGTGGCGGGCTCCACGAAGTACGTCTGCCCGGTGCTGGAGGCGTCCACGATGATGCCCTGCACCTGCGACACCCGGCTGGCCTGGACCGGCAGCACGTAGCGGTCGCGGCGAATGGTAATCAGGTTGTCTTGCAGCACGTCGGCCCACTTTTCCAGGCTGCTGGTCAGGCGATCCCGAATGCGCTGGCGTAGCGGCTCGACCTTGCGCCGGATCTCGCGCAGTTGATGCGAGGCGTCGTCGCGGACCTGCCCGTCGCGGTCCAGGCTTTCGAGTATCCGGCGCACCAGCAGGCTGTGTTCGCCCAGCTTGGCCGCCAGCCGCAGCAGCGGCCCCCGCGAGTTGGAAGTGATGCTGCGCCGCACGGTCATGGCGCCGTCGAGGGCGTAGGCGACTTCCAGCAGTTCGCTGCCCAGCAGCACCCGCCCCCCACCCGCCCGTTCGCGCAGCTCGCGCACGTCGCCGATGCCGCCGAGTGAGAGCGACACTCCGAACAGGGCGTCTTCGAGTTCGTCGAGTTCGCGGCCTATGCGGCCCGCGTCGGCCACCGGGCAGAGCTTGTGGGCCAGCTCGCTGCCCATCGGGGTCGAGGCGCGGTCCATCAGGGCGCGGCGGACGCGGGGGTAATCCAGGGTGTCTAAAGCGTGGGCATCGAACGGCACGCCCCTCAGTATAGAGAAGGCCGGGTGGGGGAGTGTGCGCCGCATGGCTTATGGGAGGCTTGGGGAAAAAGCGGGGTGTGGGGTATGGGGTGCAGGAGAGGAAGGAGTGAGACAGGTCATTCCAGGGAGTTGACGCTTTGCTGGGGCTGGAATGAAGAAGTTTGGCCCAAGCCCCGCTTGCTATTCCTACAACCCACGACCCACACCCCTATCCCCCCTGCGTCAGACTCACCTTCGTATGCGCCAACCTCAACCCCGCTCGCTCGGCGTTGCGGGCGCTGACGTTGAGGGGCCGGGCGGTCAGGCTGGCGAGGACGGCGCCGCGCTGCCGGGCGAAGCGCAGGCGTTCCTGTACAAGTGCGCCCTGCACGCCGCGTCCCCGGAATTCGGACAGGGTGCTGGCGATATACAGATGCGCCGCGAGGCCCCAGGCCGTCTCCACAAAGCACACGCCGCCGCTTCCGGCCAGCTCGCCGTCCACACACGCCAGAAATTGCACGCTGTCGGGCCGGGCCAGGGCGAGGCGGGCCAGGGTTTCCAAGAGCGCTGTGTCCATCAGTGCTGTGTGGCCGCCAAAACCCCGCGCCGAAGCATCTGTGAACTGGGCCGCGTCCCCGGTCTGCACGATCTCGATACCGGGAAAAGTATCCCCGTCGTCCAGCTCGCGCAGGTCGCGGGCGTAGGTATTTTTGAAGCCGGAAAGCTGATAGCCGCGCCCCGTCAGCAAGCTCAGCGCTCCGGGCGTGACATGCGGGCACAGGTCAAACTCCAGCCGCAGGCCGCGCCCGTTGAACGTGGCCTCCAGTTCGTCCAGCTCGCTCGCCTGCACCCCGCTGCTGAGGAAGGCCCCGGTGACATGGTTGAGCTTGCGCCCGAAGGCCGGGTTCATCAGCGCCGCCACGCCCCCGGCGAAGTCGAGCACGCGCACGGCCTCAGCGGGGTGGAGCGCTTGGTAGGTCCGGGCCTGACGCCGCAGGTGCTCGGCTTCCAGCGCCTCCAGGATGGCAGCGGCGTGCCGGTCGGTGAGAATCAGGCGCCCGTCTGCGCCACCGGCTTGGGCGCCTCGGCCACCGGCACGCCTCCGGTCAACAACTCCCCCAGCTTCTGGGTGTCGAGGTGGAACATGCGGATGCCCTCCTGCAATTTCTCACCGGCCATGGCGTTCTCGGTCAGGCTCCAGCGGTAGTCGGCCTCGCTGAGCTTGGGCTCGGTCTGGTGGCCCATTTCGGGGGTGAGCTGACGCGGCAGGTTGCCCTGATCGGCGCCCAGTTCGCCCAGCAGTTGCGGGCTGACGGTCAGGCGATCACAGCCAGCCAGCGCTTCGACCTGCGCCGCGCTGCGAAACGAGGCGCCCATGACCACCGTGGCGTAGCCGTGCGCCTTGAAGTGGGCGTATATCGTTTTGACCGACTGCACGCCGGGGTCCTGGTCGATGGGGTAGTCGGCGGTGCCGGTGGACTTCTTGTACCAGTCGGTGATGCGGCCCACGAACGGCGAGATCAGAAACGCCCCGGACTGGGCGCAGGCGATGGCCTGCTCCAGCCCGAACACCAGCGTCAGATTGCAGCGAATACCCTCCTGCTCCAGCACGGCGGCGGCCTGAATGCCCTCCCAGGTGGCGGCCAGCTTGATCAGGATGCGGCTGCGGTTCACGCCAGCGCCCTCGTAGAGCGCGATCAGGTGGCGGGCGCGCGCCAGCGAGGCGTCCTTGTTGAAGGCCAGCCGGGCATCGACTTCGGTGGACACGTCGCCGGGCACGATTTTGGTCAGCTCGGTGCCGATCCGCACGGTGAGCTGGTCGATCACGCTGTCCAGACTCTGACCGCCTTTGACCCAGCCTTTGGCCTCGGTCAGCAGCGCCTGGTAGCCGGGGAGCTGGGCCGCCTTGAGAATCAGCGAGGGGTTGGTGGTGCAGTCGCGCGGCTGGTACTTCTTGATGGCGTCGATGTCGCCGGTATCGGCCACCACGATGGACAGGGCCTTGAGCTGATCGAGCTTGCTTCCGGACTGGCCTGGCGTGGGCTGGTCTTGGGTGGTCTGGTGCTGCGTCGTCTGGTTTTGCGTCATGTCGTCTCCTTCCGGCTGGCGACCCCATACCAGGGCGCCGTCAGCGGTTTCTGTCACTGATCTTACCGCCGCTCACGGCGCAAAGCGTCCGGAAAGACCGAGGGCACTGTGAGCACTTCTTTACCTGTACCGGGCACAGAAAAGCGCGGCGACGCCGCCAGGCCGGGTACCGAAGCGACTTCGCCGCCGCTCAGGGCGGCCAGCCTGTCTACTCCGGAGCCCTGCCGCTGCCCGGCGCCGTGAGCGCCCGCTGTGTGCCCGTGCTGCGGATCAGTCCTGCTGCGACACCCGGTTTTTGCCGCCTGCCTTGGCGCGGTACAGGCCCTGATCGGCGCGGTGGACCAGGGTCTTTACACTGTCGCCCGGAAGGCGGCTGGAGACGCCCACGCTGACGGTCAGCGGGCCGTAGGGCGATTTGAGATGCTGCACGGCTGAGCGCAGCGCCTCGGCCTGGCGGCCCGCCTGGGTCAGGGTCACGCCGGAGAGCAGCGCCAGGTATTCCTCGCCGCCCCAGCGCGACAGGCTGCCGGATTTGCCCAGCGCCGAGTGCAGGGTCCGGGCAACCTCGCCGATGACCTCATCGCCCGCCTCGTGGCCGTGGGTGTCGTTGACGCGCTTGAAGTTGTCGATGTCGATCAGCAGCACGCAAACGGGCGTGCCCTCGCTGCGCATGGCGTCCTCGAAAGCCCGGTAGGCGCTGCGGCGGTTGGGCAGCCGGGTCAGGTCGTCGCTCAGGGCTATATCGTGCATGGCGCGCGCGCTGTCGCGGGCCTGGGTCCAGGCGGCGCGGTGAGCCCCCAGCAGGGCGACGAAGGCCAGCCCCACCAGCATCAGCAGGTCGCAGATCAGTTGCTCGGAGACCGTGGCCCAGTCCGGGGCGCTCAGCAGCCGCCACCACACCACGCCCAGGTACAGGCCGGTCAGGCTCACCACGGTGACGGTGGCCGGGCGCGGCGCGATCAGCAGGTAGGCGGCGGCGCCCACGGCCAAGAGCAGCAGCTCACCGTAGTTGCTCATATCCAGCGCCACGCCCGGCAACAGCAGGCGCAAACTGAAGCCCAGGGCCAGCAGCACGAAGACGCCCAGCCCGACCTGCTCGATCAGTTCCAGCCGGACCAGTCCGCTGAGCAATGCGCCCAGCACGCCCACACTCAGCGCCACGACCACGCCGTTGAGCACCAGATTGCTGAGGTCAGGCTGAGGCGACTGGCCCAGCAGCACGATCCGCAGGGCGCCCACCAGCAGCAAACACAGCGCGATGGCCAGATACGTCAGGCGTTTGTGCCCGTCGAGCGAAGGTGCACGCGGCAATGAGGAGGATGAGGATGAGGAGGGCGTCGGCTGAACCACGCCTCAGACTGGCAGGCCAGCCCTCACAGCGCTCTGAATACCTCAATGTCGAATCAACCGGTGCCCGTCTTCAGAAACAACTCACGTAAGTGGCAGCCGGTAGACGGCGCGGGCATTGGCGTCGGTGATGGCCTCGGCTTCCTGCTCGCTGAGGCCGCGCAGGGCCGCCAGGAATTGCAGCGTGTAGCGCACGTAACCGGGCCGGTTGGGTTTGCCGCGCCTGGGCACCGGCGCCAGAAACGGCGCGTCGGTCTCGACGAGCAGCCGATCCATCGGCACGAAGCGGGCGGCTTCCTGAATGGCGTGGGCATTCTTGTAGGTCAGGTTGCCCGCGAACGAGACGGACCAGCCCAGGTCCAGCGCCGCCCGCAGCAGCCCGGCGTGGCCGTTGCAGCAGTGCAGGATGCCCCGTGTCCAGTTCGCCTCCTTGATGATCTCGGCGCAGCCCTGGCTGGCCCGCTCACCGCCCGGCGCGTCGCGGGTATGCACGATGACCGGCAGGTCGCGCCGCCGCCCCAGATCCAGTTGCCACAGAAACGCTTCCCGTTGCACGCCGAGCTGATCGTGCGCCCAGTAGTCGTCCAGGCCGCTTTCACCGATGGCGACCACGCGGGGATGCAGGCTCAGCGCTTCGAGTTCGGCTCTCGTCTCCGGACTGTCAGAGTCTTTCACGTCGGTCGGATGAAGGCCCACGCTGGCGAACACCTCCGGGTGCCCCTCGGCCAGCGCTATGGCGTTGTGCGCGTGCTGCACGCTGGCGCCGATGCTGACGAGCTGGGTCAGGCCCAGTTCCCCCAACGCCGAGGCCGGGTCTTCGAGCATATCGAGGTGGCAGTGGGTGTCGATCATGCGGGCCATGATAGGGCGACGGGTTCAGGCGTGGCCGCGTTTCAGCCGGGTCTATTGAGGACTGAAAGCCGCTCCGTCAGGCTGTAAGCATGACACCAGACACCGTTCAGATGGATGTTCAGCGCGTCACCGACCTCGCCGCCGCCCGTGCGCTGCGGCAAGACGCCGACTTCCTGGCCCACTTCATCGACCCGGTTTCGCCCAGCGAGATCGCGCTCAAGCTGGGCATGGCCGCCAACCTGGCGCATCACCACGCGACCAAACTCGCCGCCCTGGGCCTGCTGTTCGAGCAGCGCCGCGAGGGCGGGAAGGTGTTTTACCAGCTCACGGCCCGTGAATTTCGGGTGCCGTCCGAGCTGCTGCCGCCGGGCGACGAGGACGGGCACGGCACCACCGACATGCGTGAACTCTCCGCCGCCTTCCTGCACGCCTACGAGCGCTCCTGGCAGACCATGCACGGCGGTGAGGAGGATGTCTACGGCTTCGGCAACCCCGCGCAGCCCGCCGCCACCCTCCACCCGCCGCTCGACGCCTCCGACGAAGCGTATCCGACCCACTCGGACGTCATCACGCTGCGCCTGAGCCCGGAGCGCTATACCCGCCTGGCCCGCGCCCTCACTTCGCTGCTGAGCGAAGCGGAGCTGGAAGGCCACAGCGAGAGCGGCAGCGCCTGCACCGTCGCCGTGCTGGCCTTCGCGGCCCCGGATCAGGCCGCCGGGCGCAAGTTGAGCCGCAGCGTCAACAGCTTTCTGGGCGGGCTGGGCGAAAGCTGACCCCCCTCTACCGGTAGTTGTCCGTGTGCCCCAGCGAGTACCGCCCCGGCTGCGGAAAGTAGGTCAGGCCGTGCGGCCCCTTGCCCACCTTGATGGTCGAGACGACTTTGCCGGTGCGCGTGCTGAACACGTACACCACGTCGTCGTAGCGCCCGGAAAGCCACAGTTCCTTGCCGTCGGGCGAGACGCTGCCCATGTCGGGGCTGCCGCCGCCGGGAATGAGCCACTTGGCGATCAGCTTGCGGGTCGCGAAATTCAGCACCGAGACGCTGCCCTCGCCCCGGTTGGAGATGAACAGCCTGGTGGCGTCGCGGCTGGGATACAGCCCGTGCGTGCCCTTGCCGGTAGGGATGAAGCCCAGCTTGCGCGGCACCTTGCCCCGACCGTCGATCAGGTACAGCCCGCCGCGCATCATGTCGGCGACGTAGTAGACCTGGCCGTCGGGCGAGAGCTTGACGTCCTGGGGCATGCCGCCGAGGTGCAGGCTGCCCAGCACGGCGCGGAACTTGAAGTCGATGTGCAGCACATCGCCGCTGAACTCGCAGGCCGCGATCACCGACTGGCCGCTGGGGCTGAAATCCATGTGGTTGATGCCCCGGCACGGCACCGGAATGGAAAACTGCGGCTGCATGGTCCGGGGGTCCACGAAGTCCAGCCGCTGCGAGTTCTCGGCGACCACCACGGCGTGCAGGCCGTCGGGTGTGAAGTACAGGTTGTACGGATCGAGCGTCGGCACGGCCTGGCCCACCTTGCCGGTCCGGGGATCGATCGGCGTCACCGACTGGCGACCCTTGTCGCTCGCCACCCACAGCGTCTTGAGGTCGTGTGAGGGCACCACATGTTGCGGCTCGCGGTCCACCTTGAAGGTCCGCAGTACTCGCCGCGCCTGCGGATCGATGACACTGACGGTGCTGTCCTTGCCGTTGGGCACGTACACCAGGGGCCGCACGCCGCGCACGGCGGGGCTGAACTGTCCGGCGGCGGCGTGGGCATAGATGTTGACGGGCATGGTCGGATTCGCCGCGCCGAGGGTTGGTGAGGCACGGACGCCCGGTAAAGCACCGTCGCCCGGTGAGCGGCCCGGCTTGGGCGGAACGGTGGCGGGAGGCTTGCGGGCGGTGGCCGCCGAGGGGGTCGCAGCCGGGAGGGTCGCAGCCGAGAGGGTGGTTGCCGTCGCCGCACCGGACGACGCACTGCTTGAGGTTGCGCTGCTTGGGGCCGCACTGCTCTGGATTGCGCTGCTTGGGGTCGCACTGCTCTGAGTTGCGCTGCTCGGCGCCGCTGCCGTTTGGTTCGCCCCGCTCTGAGTGGTCCCGCTGCTGGTCTGCGACTTGCAGCCGACCAGCAGCAGGGTGCCCAGCACAATGGAGGCTGCCCGTGCAGCCCGCCTTGCGCCTGGCTTCATTTCACCTGCCAGGTCTGATGCGCTTTGGCTTCCAGCAGCTTGTGCCGTTTGATGGCCGCGTGCAGGGTTTGCAGCGGCGTGCCTGCTGGCAACTTGAGTGAGGCCACGTCCAGCGCGTAGAAATCGATGTAGATATCGTGATGACCCTTGGCGCAGATAGCAGTGTAGCCCGGTTGCCCGGCCTCGTTTTTGGCCACCTTGCCACCGCCGATGCTCAGGCTGCTGGCCGTCCCCGACGCCAGTTTGGTGCTGCTCATGGGCAGGTCGTACACCAGCCATCTTCCGCTGAGTGCCCCCGGCTGCTCGTCCCAGAAAATGAGTGCCAGCCCCTTGGTACCTTTGGGCTGCGTGCCCGAAAAAGTCAGGGTCGGCGTCGATGTCGAGCCGCACGTCAGCGCCGGGTCCGCCGCCGAGAGTTCTACTTTAAAGGGGGTGGCCAGCGCCGACGCCGCACCGGACAGTGCCAGGAGCGCCCCGAACTTAACGAGCTGTGAGAAGGTAGTCATGTACGTCCAGCTTAGAGCACAAAAGTAAAGGCAAGGCAAAATCGGGTGCCCAGCGTGAGAGGGCTGTGGATCCTGGGCGCCGCCCACCCATTTGGCAGATGCTTTTATCCCTTCCACCTGTCAGTCTGAGCCATGCCCACAACCACTCCTTTCCCCGCCCTGCATTCCGTGCTGGCTCCGGACGCCCTGGCGGCACTCCTGGCCGAGCACTACGACCTTGCCGCCGACGTTCGCGCGACGTTCCTGCAACGCGGTCTCAACGACACCTACCGCGTGGAGTGGGGCAATGAGCGGGCCATCCTGCGGGTCTACTGCTCCGGCTGGCGCACCCTGGAACAAATTGGCTGGGAGCTGGCGTTTATCGAGCAGGGAGCGCAAAACGGCGCCAGCGTCGCCCGCCCCATTCCCAGGCGAGACGGAGCTCTGATCGCCGAGTTGTGCGCCCCGGAAGGTCCACGCGCCTAAGCGCTGTTCGAGTTTGCGCCGGGCCGCTGGCTGGACACCAGCGACAACGAGGCCGCACTCTATGGCCGGGCGGCAGCTCGTCTTCACAACGCTGCCGAGGGCTGGACGCAGGCGGGGCGGTTTTCACTCGACCTGGCCCACCTGATCTCGGAACCGGTAGCGCGTATCCAGCCTTTTTTGTCCAATTCGCCGGAGCTTCTCAGCAGCCTGGAAGCGGCGGCAGCCCGCACCCACGCGGCGATTTCGGCCCTGGTTCCCGAACTGGAATGGGGCGCTTGCCACGGCGATCTGCACGAGGGTAATGTCCATATCGACGAGTCCGCCACCCTCTGGCTGTTCGATTTCGATTGTGGTGGCCCCGGATACCGCGCCTACGACCTGGCGGTCTACTGGTGGAGCCAGGCGTCCAACAAAGGCAAGACCCCAGAGCAGGAGGTTGCTGCTTGGACCGCTTTTCTGAACGGCTACACAGCGATCCGGCCCCTGTCTGAGGCCGATGAACGCGCTACGCGCCACTTTGTCGCGGCCCGCGCAATCTGGTTTATGGGTCTGTATGTCCAACTGGCTGAAGTTTTCGGCACCACGACGGTCAGTGAGCGATTCTTCCAGCGTGGTCTCGACTTCATCACCGGCTGGGAGGCCAGACAGGAGATACCAGCTCTGCTAAGTTAAACTGAGATGAACATTCGACCTTTGTTGATCGGTGGCCTGCTCCTGCTCACCGCCTGCGGCTCCGGCGTGGTCAAGCCTGGTGGGGGCAACCTGACGGCCAGCGCTATTATCTCCAGCACGGTATATACCTTCAACTGCGACCCGGCGGCTCAGTCGGGCACACCCGTCGTCATCGACAAGCAGATGAGTTTTTCCTGTCGCAGCGAGGACGGCAAGGCCAACCTGACCGTGCTGCTGAACACGGTAGAAACGAAGGTAGACCAGAACACGCCCAGCGAGCGCACCGACACGAAGCATACGGTGGCGGCGGTTCTGGTCATCGTCGGGCCGCCCGCCGCGACGTACAGCGGCGCCGGTCAGGTCGGCGGTTATTCGCAACTCCTCAACCGCAGTCTCAGCGGTGATTTTCAGGTTGGATGGCCCACCACTGGCAGCGTCACGGGCTCGTTCAGCTTCAGCAGCGACGAGTAGCCAGCGCGGAATCTGTCCAGTGCGAAGCCCCCACCGTCCAGGCAGGGGGCCAGGTCCAAACAGCCCTTACTTCCCGCTCAAACGCTCGCCAGCGCCCTCTCGACCCCGAACATGCCCAGGTCTACGTCCAGCGAATCGCCGCCCGCCTTGATGGTGGCCGAGAGCATTTTCGTCTCTGGAAACAGCTTGTCGAAGTAGAAACGGGCCGTCTGGAGCTTGGCCTTGTAGAAGCCGTCCTTATCCTTGCCCGCCTTCACGGCGTTCAGGGCCACTTTCGCCATCTTGACCCACAAAAAGGCGTAGGTGACGTGCCCGACGTAGCGCAGGTAATCCACGGCGGCGGCGTTGGCCTCGTCGGGGTTCTGCATGGCCTTCTGACCGACCACCATCGTCAGCGTACCGACCTGGGCGGCGGCCTTACTGAGCGCGTCGGCCCAGCCCTGAAGCTCCTCGTCGTCGGCGACCTCGCTGACCAGCGCCTCGACGATGTTGGCGAGTTTCTGGAGCTTGCGGCCCCCGTCCATCAGCACCTTGCGGCCCAGCAGATCGAGTGCCTGGATGCTGTTGGTGCCCTCGTAGATCTGGCCGATGCGGGCGTCGCGCACGAACTGCTCCATGCCCCACTCACGGATGTAGCCGTGCCCGCCGAACACCTGCTGGCTCTGCACGGCGATATTGAAGCCGTTGTCGGTCATGAACGCCTTGGCCACCGGGGTCAGCAGCGCGACCAGATCGGCGGCTTCCTCCCTCTTGGCCGCGTCCGGGTGGTGGTGCTCGGTGTCCAGACTCAGCGCCAGCCACAGCGCCAGGGCGCGGCCCGCCTCGCTGTAGGCCCGGCCTGTGAGGAGCATCCGGCGCACGTCGGGGTAGCTGATGATCGGGTCGGCGTTCTGGGCGGGCGCGGTGCGCGGCTCGTGGCGCATCTGGAGGCGGTTTACCGCGTAGCTCACGGCGTTCTGGTAGGCGATTTCACCGAGGCCCAGGCCCTGCATGCCGGTGCCGAGGCGGGCGGCGTTCATCATGGTGAACATGTTATTCATGCCCTTGTTGATCTCGCCGACCAGGTAGGCGCGCGCGCCGTCGAAGTTCAGCAGCGCGGTGGCGTTGCCGTTGATGCCCATCTTGTGCTCGATGCTGCCGCACACCACGCCGTTGCGCTGGCCCAGGCTGCCATCAGCGTTCACCATGAACTTCGGTACCAGAAACAGCGAGATGCCCTTGGTGCCCTCCGGGCTGCCCTCCAGCCGTGCCAGCACCAGATGCACGATGTTGTCGGTAAAGTCGTGCTCGCCCGCCGAAATGAAGATCTTGGTGCCGCTGATGGCGTAGCTGCCGTCACCGTTATCCGCCGCCTTCGTCCGGATGATGCCCAGGTCGGTTCCGGCGTGCGGCTCGGTCAGGCACATGGTCCCGGTCCATTCACCGCTGACGATCCTGGGCAGGTAGGTGGCCTTCAGTTCGTCGCTGCCGTGCGCCACCAGGGCGCTGTAGGCCCCGTGCGACAATCCGGGGTACATGCTCCAGGCCACGTTGGCGGAAATATTCATCTCCGTCACGGCGATGTTGACCAGGTGCGGCATGCCCTGACCGCCCCAGGCCGGATCGGCGTCCAGCGCAGTCCAACCGGCCAGGCGGTACTTCCTGTACGCCTCCTTGAAGCCGGTGGGGGTTGTCACATTCCCGGCCTCGTCGCGCACGCAACCCTCATGGTCGCCCACGGCGTTGAGCGGCAGCAACTCGTTCTCGGCGAAGCGGGCGGCCTCGGCCAGCACCTGCTCGATCAGGTCGGTGTCGGCGGTGTCGTTGTCCGCGTAGTAGGGCATCTGGGCCAGCGTTTCACCGGCACCCAGCACCTCGGTCATCAGGAACTTCATGTCGCGCAGCGGAGCTTTGTAGTGGGCCATTGTGGTGTCCTCCTGGGGGTGCCGGATTCGCTGAACACGGCGGCTAGGGCGTGCGCTGAGTCTACGCTGTTACCGAACTGGGTTGC
>NZ_JANYGJ010000112.1 GCF_025362455.1 Deinococcus sp.
CGGCCAGTTCGGGATCAGTTCGGCGTCCCAGCGCTGGGCCAGGGCCACCACCAGGGTCAGACCCAGGCCGCTGCCGGGCGTGCCCTGCCTCCCGGCGCCGCGCTCGAAGGCCCGCAGCAGGCGCGGCCAGTCGGCACGCTCAGGTCCGGCGCCGCCGCTGCCTACCGTGCAGGCGCCGCCCCCGACCAGCAGCGTCACCACCTCGCCGGAGCCGTATTTGAGGGCGTTCTCGATCAGGTTGAGCAGTACTCGCCGCAGCCCGTCCTCCTCGGCCCGGACCCAGCATTCGCTCAGGTGCAGTTCGAAGCGTTTATCTGCCTGGGCGGCCACTTCTTCCAGCGCCTCGGCGGCGGCGAGCACCTCGGCGGCCAGCTCCAGGCGCTCCAGCACAACGGGAGTCTCGCTGCGGGCCAGCTCCAGCAGGCTCTCGGACAGGCCGATCAGAGCGTCGACCCGGCCCTGCATGCCCAGCAGCGCCCTGTGGTACTCGGCGACCTCGCGGGGGCGCTCCAGCGTCAGCTCCAGACGGCCCCGCAGGGCGCTCAGCGGGGTGCGCAGTTCGTGGGCCGCCGTGCGGGCGAAACTCCGCTCGCGCTCGATGGTGCTCTCCAGACTGCCCAGCATGGCGTTGACGGTGCCGGTCAGGCGGGCCATCTCGTCCTGGCCGGGCACGCTGGGCACGCGCTCGTGGTAGCTGCCGCGCCGGGCGATGCGGGCGGCGGTGCGGGCCACCGCGTCCACGGGGCGCAGCGCCCGGTCCGCCAGGGCGTATCCGGCGGCGCAGGCCACCACGATCATCACGCAACTGCCGAGCAGCAGGATATGGGCCAGCGTTTCCAGCAGGCTGCTGAGGGTGTCGCTGGGGCGCGAGACGCGCAGGTACAGCCCACCGCCGACGCGCTCGGTCAGGACGCGCTGCTCGGCGACGCTGGCGAAGCCGACTTGCAGCGGCATCGGTTTCGCCCGGTCCTCATCCTGACTCTGCCCCTGAGTCTGGCCGACGCTGGCGATGACGCCGCCCGCCGCTGAGAGCAGTTCTATTCGCAGATCCCGCGTGGCCCGCAGCTCCGGGGCGAAACGGGCCGCTGCGCCCTGGCGCTCGATGCTGGCCCCGGCGACGCTGGCGGTTTCGCGCAAGGTCGCGTCGAGCGAACGGGTCAGCGAGCCCCGCGCCGTGAAGTAGACCAGCACGGCGCCCAGCAAGACCGTCACGGCGAAGACCGTCACGTAGCCGAGCGTCAGCTTCAGGCGCAGGCTCCAGTGATCCGGCAGGTGCAGCCTGAGCTGATTCGGCTTCGGTGCCTCGGCCAGCTCTGCGGCAGGCTTCACGGCAAGGTTCATGGCGCGTTTCACGGCTCGGCGCGTCCCAGTCGGTAGCCGGTGCCGCGAACGGTGTCGATCAGGGCCTCACTGGTCTTGCGGCGCAGGGTGCTGACATACACGTCGATCACCTTGAGTTCCACGCCCGCCTCGCCGCGCCACAGCCGCTCGATCAGTTCAGGGCGCGAGAAGGCCCGGCCCGGATGCAGCGCCAGTAGTTCGATCAGCGCGAATTCCCGCCGGGTCAACTCGGCCCGCCTGCCCCCGCAGTGCAGCTCGCGCCCGCCCAGGTCGAGGTGCCAGCCGCCCGGCAGGGGCACGCTGTTGTGGGCGCTGCCGCCCGAACGCCGCAGCAGCGCCCGCAGCCGTGCCCGCAGCTCCCGAAAAGCGAACGGCTTGACCAGATAATCGTCGCCTCCGGCTTCGAGCCCGCTCACCCGGTCCTCGACGGCGGCGCGGGCGCTCAGGTAGAGGATCGGCAGCCTCAACCCGGCGCTGCGCAGCCGCTCGCCCAGGCGGTAGCCCGCGTCCGGCCCCTCCGGCAGCGTCACGTCGAGCAGCAGCAGGGCGTAGGGAAACAGATGGGCCAGCGCCTCGGCCTCACTGGCGCTGGCGGCGTGGTCGCATTCGTAGCCGTCCTCGCCAAGCCCCTCGCGCAGCAGCTCCGCGATGTGCGGGTCGTCCTCGACGATCAGGAGTCTCATAGCAGCAGTCTCATGGCGGGCTCACGCGGCGCCCTGCCGCTGCCTACCCTGGCCATTCAGCAAGCCCCGGCCACGCAGCAGGCTGTAGACGCCCAGCACCCAGGCCAGACCACTGAGCCAGCCCGCCAGCACGTCCGTCGGATAATGCACCCCCAGGTAGAGCCGCGAGAGGCCCACGCCCAACGTGAAGATCAACCCCAGCACCAGTGCGGGCCAGCGCCACGGCGTGCGCCACAGCAGCAGCGTCAGCGCGAGTACGAAGGCCATGCTGTACATACTATGGCCGCTGGGGAATCCGGCGCCCGATTCCTGCACCAGCCGGGGCCACAGCTCAGGCCGGGGCCGGTGAAAGGCCAGCTTCATCATCAGGTTCAGCGCCGCCGCGCCCGCCACGCTCAGGCCCCAGAACAGCGCCAGCCGCCTGAATGTCCACCACAGCGCCGCCAGGATCAGGGCGCTCAGCGGCGCGATGACCGCAAAGCCGCCGATGGTGCTCAGGCCCACAGCCAGGTGATCGAGCGCGGGCGTGGCCAGATGGTGGATGCTTTGCAGCAGCGGCGTCTCGAAGGCGAAGCGGGGCCGCTCCAGCACGTCCTCACCGATGTATCCCACGATCAGCAGCGGCAGCAGGATGCCGAGAAACAGCCGCAGCAGTTGGGCAGGCCGGGCGGTGCGGGCAGGGGTGAGCAGGGTCGCCATGACCAGAGCCTGACAGAGCCGGGTAAAGAGGAGGTAAAAGCGCCGACGATCACGAGACGCTCAGGGCGGCTGGTTCAGCAGGCTATCCATGACCCGTCGGCTGGGCGCCTCAGTCAGTGATGACCCGTCGCAGGACTAGGCGGACGGTGGCCTGCAATTCGGCACGCCGACCAACAGCGTCGTTTTTCTGGTGCTGATCCTGGCGGTCATCGTCTACCTGAGCGTCACCCGAACGGATCAGATCGTGCTGAGTGAAGGTGCCGACTGACTCGCCGCTCAAGCGGCTGCTGGTTCAGAGCGACGGCGGCCCGGCAGCCTGCTCACCCTTCAGTGAGGCCATATCGATCACGAAGCGGTACTTGACGTCGTTGCGGACCATCCGGTCGTAGGCGGCGTTGATGTCCTGCATCTCGATCAGCTCGATGTCGGCCACGACGCCGTGCTCGGCGCAGAAGTCGAGCATGGCCTGCGTTTCGCCCAGCCCGCCGATGTTGCTGCCCGACACGCTGCGGCGGTGCGAGATCAGCGCTCCGCCGTGGACACCCACCGGGTCGATGGCGCCGACGATCACCAGTTGGCCGCCCAGTTTGAGGGTCTGAAGGTACGGATTCAGGTCGTGCGCCGTCGGCACGGTGCTGAGGACGAAATCGAAGCTGGTCCGCGCCGCCTTCATGGCGCCGGGGTCGCTGCTGATGATGACGTGGTGGGCGCCCAGCCGCAGGGCGTCGTCGGCCTTGCCCTGCGAGGTGGTCAGCAGCGTCAACTCGGAGCCCATCGCGGCGGCCAGCTTGATGCCCATGTGGCCCAGCCCGCCCAGTCCCACGATGGCGACGCGGTGCCCCTGGCCGATCTTCCAGTGCCTCAGCGGCGAGTACATGGTGATGCCCGCGCACAGCAGCGGGGCCACCGCTTTCAGGTCCAGCGACGGCGGAACGCGCAGCACGAACTCCTGGCGCACCACGATCGAGGTCGAGTAGCCGCCGAAGGTCAGCTTGCCGGTGCCTTTTTCACGTGAGTTGTAGGTGGTGGTGTGCCCGTTCTCGCAGTACTGCTCCAGGCCCTGAGCGCAGTTGTAGCAGTGCTGGCAACTGTCGACCAGCACGCCCACACCGGCCAAATCGCCCACCCTGAACCCCGTGACCTCCCCGCCCACCGCCGTGACGCGCCCGACGATCTCGTGGCCCGGCACCATCGGATACAGGCTCGGTCCCCACTCGCTGCGGGCCTGGTGAATATCGGAGTGGCACACCCCGCTGTAAAGGATCTTCAGTTGCACATCGTTTGGCCGCAGCTCACGCCGCTCGATCTGGTACGGGGCGAGCGGGCTCGTGGCGTCCTGGGCGGCGTAGGCATTGATGGTAGGCATGGGGGATTCTCCTGGTGGGGCGAAGGTTGAGGGGGCGCCGCAGGCTGGGCTGACCTGGGCTCACTGTCGGGGGCTCACTGCCGGGTCAGTGCTCGTACGGGACAGCCAACTGAACCTGATCGTTCTTCTCAGGCGCGATGTTCTCAGGCGGTGCGTTCTCAGGCGGTGCAGTGACCACCGCCTCACGGCCATCCGTCACGGCCCGGATCAGCCGCCCTGCCCTGCGGCGGCGCTGACGTCGATCATCACCTTCATGCTGACCTTCTTCTCGGCGTCGGCGAACTCCAGGGCCGCCTGGGTGTCGGCGAAGGCGTAGCGGTGCGTCACCAGCACGTCGAGGTTGATGGCGCCGGAGGCGACCAGGGCGATGGCTGCCGGATAGCAGTTGGCGTAGCGGAAAATACCCCGGATGTCGGTCTCGCGGCTGGCTGCCGAGACGATATCCAGCGAGACTTCCGGATCAGGTGGCAGGCCGACCAGCACCGTGACGCCGCCGGGCCGGGGCGCCTCCAGGCTCATGCGGCAGGTGGGAACGCTGCCCGCCGTCTCGAAGGCCACGTCCACCCCGGCGTGCGAGAGCGGCAAGCTGCCCAGCTCGTGGGTGATCCGGCGAATCTCGGCCACCGCGTCGTGGGTGCGCGAGTTGACGGTGTGGGTGGCGCCCACCTGGCGGGCCAGTTCCAGCCGGAAGTCTTCGAGGTCCACGGCGATGATGGTCGTGGCGCCCGCCGCCCTGGCCGCCTGAATGCTGGTGCAGCCGATCGGCCCGGCGCCGATCACCGCCACGCTGTCCCCGACCTTGACGCCGCCGCGCCGCGCGGCCCACAGGCCCACCGCCAGCGGTTCGAGCAGCGCCGCCGCGTCGTCGGAGACGCTGTCGGGCACGGCGAAGGTGAAGTCTTCGGGCCAGATCACATACTCGCTGAAGGCGCCGTCGATGGGCGGGGTCGCCATGAAGGTCATGCTGGGGCACAGATTGTAGTGCCCGGATTTGCAATACGAGCAGCGGCGGCAGGGGTAGCCGGGCTCCAGGGCGACACGCTGGCCGACCTTCAGGGTGCGGACGCCCTCACCGACGGCCTCGACCACGCCGCTGACCTCGTGGCCCAGCACCAACGGCGACTCGACCACGAAGTTGCCGATGCGCCCGTGGGTGTAGTAATGCACGTCGCTGCCGCACACCCCGACCTTGCGGACCTGCACGCGCACCTCCTGCGGGCCGGGCTCTGGGACGGCGCGGGTTTCCCAGTGCATCTGCCGGATGCTGTCCAGTACGGCGGTTTTACTGTCGATTTTACTGTCGATCATGTGGGGTGGCCTCCAGGGCGAAGTGGATCATGCTGAACGTGAAGGCATTTTGACACGTCCACGGCTCAGGATTCCGGGGGTGCCGCAGCTCGGAGAAACGTCTGACCGCACCTGAACCTAGAGCACCGCTCGCCCCTTCACGTAGACCTGGACGACCTTCAGTTCTCCGTTCAGCACGACGAGATCAGCCCGCTGGCCCGCCGACAGGCCACCCCGGTCACTCAACCCCAGATAGCGGGCCGGGTGGGCGCTGGCCAGAGCGACGGACCGGTGCAGGCTCAGGCCCGCCTTCACCGCACCTCGCAGCGCCTGATCCATGGTCAGCAGGCTTCCGGCCAGGCTGCCGCCCGCGAGCCGCGCCTGACCGGCCCGAACGGTGGCTGTCTGACCCCCCAAATCGTAGTCGCCGTCGGGCATTCCGGCAGCCCGCATGGCGTCGGTCACCAGCAGCATGCGCTCCGGTTTGGCTGCGTGCGCACTCAGGAAGCTGGTCGGGTGGACGTGGTGCCCGTCGAGGATCAGCTCGGCGAAGGTGGCTGGCCGTGAGAGCAGCGCCCCGATCACGCCCGGTTCGCGTCCGGAGAGCCCGCTCATGGCGTTGAACAGGTGCGTGCCGCCGACCTCGCCGCCCTCTGTCAGCACAGCTTCGGTCACGGCTACGGCCTCCTCGGCGGTGGCGATGGTGTGGCCCAGACTGACCCGCACCCCGGCCCTGGCAAACTGGCGAGCCGCCTCCACCGCGCCCGGCAACTCCGGCGCCAGCGTCACCACCCGGACGACCCCGGCAGCCAGCACTTCAGCGACCCGCTGCGGGGTGGGCAGCAGCGTAAACGGCGGCTGGGCGCCGAGTTTGAGCGGATTGACAAAGGGGCCTTCCAGATGGGCACCCAGAACGCTGGCCTCGCCCGGCTGTGGCGCACCCTGCACGGCCCGGACGCGCTCCAGCGCTCCCAGCACGCGCTCCCAGGGATTGGTGATGGTCGTGGCGAGCAGCGCCGTGGTGCCGTGCCGGGCGTGAAAACGGGCCAGGCCACGCACGCCGTCCTCGCCGTCCATGGCGTCGAAACCGCCGCCGCCGTGAACGTGAACGTCGATGAAACCGGGCACGATAAACGGTGCGCCCAGAGGCTCGGCAGCTCGTAGCTGCGTCCCAGAGAGCTGCGTCTCAGAGAGGTGCGTCCCAGGGAACTGCATCTGCACTTCCTGTATCTCCGACTCGAAGCGCAGGCGTCCCGATTGCCAGCCACGCGGCGTCCAGAGCAATCCTTCCAGAATGGTCATGCCCGACCATAGCAATACCAGACAACGGTCAGGCGACAGCAAATGCTTGAACAAAAAAGCAGGTGCGAGCACCCGGCTGGTCATTTCTGGTCACCTGGGCCATAAGGCGCCGATCAGCCTGACCGCCGAATTGAAGCACAGGTGCCAAACGACGTCCAGGCGCCGTACCGGCCTACTCGGCATATCGCCGGTCGCTGACTGGGGTTCAGGCACTTCGGACCTGAAAACCCCTACCGGTCTACTCGGCATATTCACCCGAAAGTACCGGTCTACTCGGCATATTGGTACCGGTCTACTCGGCATATTGGCTCTCATAAGCTCTCATTCAGGGGTTGGATGGGCACCGGTCTACTCGGCATATTGGCGTCTGCATACCGGTCTACTCGGCATATTCACTACCGGTCTACTCGGCATATTGGTACCGGTCTACTCGGCATATTAGCCACAGCGGGCCGGTGGGCCTACCGGTCTACTCGGCATATTGAAGCCGAAAGTACCGGTCTACTCGGCATATTAGTACCGGTCTACTCGGCATATTAGGGCGAAAAGTACCGGTCTACTCGGCATAAATATCCGGAAAACGCCGTGTTTATCGGCTCTCGCCTCGAATCCCTTGTTGTTGTACAACAAGTAGTTAAAAACAAATCTTTAAAGATCTTTAAAGATTGGTAAAGACAAACAACAAAGGGCGCTGTTGAAAATGTTCCGGCGGCGGCGCGGCGCGGGCGGGTGTGTATACTCCTGTGAACATGGCCCGCAAGGTGAGCAAAGCAACGCCCGGCCCCAAACCCATCGGTGAGATCCGGCAATTCGACGAAACGAACCTGGCCCGACTGGGCCTGATCTGCGCCCAGGAGCGCATTTCGCCGAGCTACACCACCTGGAAAACCAGCTACGACGTCAACGGCCATGACGGTGAACTGTCCTGTTTTTCGCCAAGTGAAGTCGGCGGCGTTCCACACGGCGTCGACGGCGATTTCGTGACCGCCCTGAATACCATGTACCTCGAACAGGGTGCCCCGCTGGACGGCGTGGTCCACACCACGGCGTACCAGGTCTTGCAACGGGCAGGATTTGAGGACAACGGCGCCTCCTACGAGCGTCTGGCCGAGTCTTTGCGCCGGTTGCGACTCGCTGAGTACGTGATTGGTCGGGCCTGGCGGCGGCGAGGCGAGGGCGCCAACGGCTGGGCCAGCGTGGCATTTTCGTACATCAGCCAGATCCGCCAGAGCACGCCCGAACACCGCGATCTGAGCCGGGGCACCACCCTCAGCGTGCAACTGGCCGAACCGGTGGCCGAGAGTATCCGCAATCAGTACATCCACCCGCTGGACCTCGAATTTCAGGTGAGTCTCAAGCGGCCCCTGACGCGGGCGCTCTACCGGCTGCTCAACGGCAGGCGCTACAGCGAGCACGACCCTCAGCATCCCATCGACAGCTTCAAGGTGCTGGTCTCCGACTGGGCACGCGACTGCAAGCTCACCGAGGTGATTACCGCCCGCATCAAGCGCAATCTGGACGAAGCCCACCAGGAGCTGATCCGGCGCCAGTACCTCAAGGAGGTGGTGTTCGAGGGGCGCGGCAGCCGGGCGACGGTGACCTACGTGTACGGGCAGGCACCGGCGTCGGAGCCCAGCGTTCAGGTGATGCCTGACTCGCCGCTGGTGCAGACCCTGATCGGCCATCAGGTGGCCCGCAACGTGGCGGTCAAACTGGTCAAGGACCACGGCGAGGCGCACGTCAGCGCCCGGCTGGAGCGATTCCTGTCGATGCTGGCGGCAGGCTACCAGCCGCGCCAACTGGGCGCCCTGCTGGTCGACGTCATCAAGGATCAGGAGGGCAAATACCTCGATTCCGGTCCGGTCACTTTGCCCTCAGGTGCGGCTGGGCCGGTCTCCAGGCCCGCCAGACCCCGCGCCGAAGCGGTGGTCACCGCCGACGAGGACGCGGCGGACGAGGCCAAATTCCGCGCCCTGCCACGCGAGGAGCAGGCGGCCATGACCATCTCGGCGCTGAAGATGATCCTTCGCAACAAAGCCGGGGAAGGCACGCTCAACCGCGTTCAGGCCGGTGTGCTGGCGGGCACCCTGGATGGCCGAGACCTGCTGCGCCAGGCGGGTAAGGCCGCCCTGGACATGAAGCTGCAATCCTTTGTCGAAGACCTCCGGCAACTGGTAGGACGTACCGGTTAAAGCCCTTGGAGACGCTGTTGCGCCTCTCCTCTCCCCCTACTGGTGACCAGCAGGCCAGCCGTTGTGAATGCCAACACCAGATCAGTCGCGGGACCAACTCAGCGTTGTAAGGTCATTTAAGATGCCTCCAAGCACCGGAGGTAGGCAGGAGTGCGACCAACCGTTTTCTGAGTCTTGTGGGTGCCACTGGTGAGCAGCAAACGAGGTTCAGGAATCAAGACACGATCTTGATAACCAGATGGCAATGAACTTGAAGAGGGTTTCGGGCTGTGCGAGACATTTGATTGTAAACTTTGGGCTCGATGCTTTTGCACTGTTAAGAGTATGATAATACGAAAGTATATAATTACGGACTTTTAGACTTTCAGCCAGCCATCCAGCAGCTCGTTGATGAGGTCACTGACGTCCTTGCGCTCATCCAGAAGGCGTTTGCGGGCCTCAGTGTAGGTGGCGGAGTGCAGCAACACGGTGACCTGCTGATACTCCGGATTGGAGCGTTTACCAGGTGGGCGGCCCATCTTTTTGGCGGGCACGGGAGTCGGAGCCGCATCGTCCACTGGCGCAGATACGAGTGGCGCTGACACGGGCGACGCTGACACAAGCGACGCTGACACAAGCGAAAATACAGCGGTGAGGTCTGGACTCTCTCCTACCAGACCCTGCTGCGCGTCTTGCTGTGAGCGGCGCTGGCGCATTTCCTTGAGCCCGGCGAATTTACTGGTCATGCTTTTTCCCCTATTGCACAGTCCTCCACCACTCGAATGATCTCTTTGGCGGCCAGCTCGTAGTCCGACCAGGCGGTTTTGGCGCTCCTGACGTTCCTGGCGTTCTGCACGGCCACACCCTGAGCGCTGGCGTGCCGGAACGCCGAGGTCTGGCGGATGGTGGCCTGCATCACGGGTAGCCCCTCCGATTCGAGCAGGGCGCGGGCCTCGGCGCCTTCTCTGGACGGTGCGGGCGGCACCAGCGTCAGCAAGATGCGGTAGTTGCCATCCATGGTCTGAAGCGCCTCGGTGGTCTGCATCAGGGCGTCCAGACTCATGGCTTCCGGGTTGGTCGGCAGCACCAGCAGATCACAGCCGCCCACCAGGTCACGCAATTCGTCGGCGCTGGGTCGGGCGCCCGTGTCGATGACGATGTGTTCGAACTGCCTTGAATACTTCATGGCCTGACCTTCCGGGTAGACCTGAAATGGCAGGTTGTCGTGCGAGGCCCACAGCGAGGCGCTGCGGTTGGAATCGCCGTCGACCAGCATGGTCGGGGCCGAGCGCTGGAAGTAGGCGGCCAGGTGAACGGCGGTGGTGGTCTTGCCAACCCCACCCTTGAAGCCAGCGACGGTAATAATCATCTCGCCGACTGTACACCATTACGGTGGTGCAGACTTTCGAAAGTACAGGCTTTCGAAAGTGCGACCGTGCAAATATGCAAAATTATGAATGTATAAAACTCTGATAAATAGAGGGTTCTCACGCTCATACTTTTATAAGTTCAAAAGTATGGCGGTATGAAACCATGAAAACGAGGCAGAAGGTGTGTCATAGCGCAATACCATGCTTCGAGGTTCATATGGCCTCCGTCGGTACAAGTGTAAAAGTATGAATATTCACCCTTGCAAAATTGCATTATGAGCTCCCTGACACTCAGACACCCCAAAACGGTTCGCTCAACGCCAGGCTCGGACTCAGGACCGAACTACCGTCGCTGGCTCCGAGAAGGCACTCGTCTGAGCATTCGTATTTTCATACTTGTAAAAGTATACACAGCTATACTTACGTACTTTTACTGCTGGGCATATGTTTCCAGGGTCTGCACTCACGTCCAGCAGGGGAAGGGCTGTCCCTGTGTAGCTGCCTACTTGACCGCCAGCGCTGGCTCGTGCATATTTTCATTCATCACCGGTCCAGTGGTCGGACCAATCGATCCCAACTCGCCGCCTGTTTTGCCGCCCCCGCCGAGTCAGCCGGAGGTCCACCGTGAGCGCCAAGCCCCTCAGACAGGTCAAGATCGCCGATCAGGTGGTAGGCGAGTTGCAGGTGTGGTTTCGCTCCGGTGAATTGACGGCGGGCATGCGGCTGCCCCCGGAACGGGAACTGGCGGCGCAGTTCGGCGTTTCGCGGACCAGCCTGCGCGACGCGCTGCGGCGGCTGGAGCTGCTCGGCTACCTGGACGCCCGGCAGGGAGACGGCACCTACGTGCGGGTGCCGGACGGCGACGCCCTGTCGCAGCCGTTTCGCAATCTAGTCAACACCTTGCCGCACAACGCCGCCGATCTGCTGGAATTCCGGATGCTGATCGAGCCGGAGGTGGCGGCGCTGGCGGCCACACGCCTGACGGGGGAGGGGAGAGCGGCGCTGCTGGGCAGCCTGAAGCGGCAACGTGCCCTGCCGGACAACGGCCCCCGTCTGGGCCACGAGGACGCCCTGTTTCACGACGTGCTGGCTCAGGTCGCGGGCAACATGGTGGTTCTGCGCGTGCTGGAAACCCTGCGCGACCTGCTGCGTGACGTCCGCACCATCTCGCTTCCGGCGGCGGGCTCCAGGCGGACGGTCAGCGAGCATGAACGCATCATCCAGGCGGTGCTGGCGCAGGACCGGGACGGCGCCCGACAAGCCATGCGCGAGCACCTGGAGGACGTGACCCGCACTTACCAGGACGCCGTGTGGCGGCGAGATCATACAGATCAGCTCGCACTGCAACGACCCGGCTGATTCGTCGCCCCCTTCTCGACATCTCACCCAGCACAGGAGTGACGCCATGACCCGGACCAAGTTTGCGCCCCCGATGATTCTCGGTTTGACACTCTTCCTGAGCACCGCTGCCGCCGAAACGCTGATCGTCGGCCTCGACGCCGATCCGCCCAGGCTGGACCCGGCGCTGTCCACCGCCTTCGTGGACCGGCAGGTGATGAACCAGATTTTCGACAAACTGGTGGACGTGGACGAGAAGCTGAAGGTGGTCCCGATGGTCGCCAAGAGCTGGAAGGTGAGCAATGCCGGGCTGACCTACACCTTCAAGCTGAATACGGGCATCAAGTTCGCCGACGGCACCGTCCTGGACGCCGCCGCCGTCAAATACAGTATTGAGCGCAACCTGACGCTGGAAGGCAGCGCCCGCAAAGGCGAACTGGCCAGCGTCAAGGAGGTCGCGGCGCCCGACGCGGCCACTGTGGTCATCAACCTGAAGGTGCCCTACGGCCCGCTGCTGGCGGTGCTGAGTGACCGCTCTGGGATGATCGTCTCGCCGACAGCGGCCAAGAAATCAGGGGCAGACTTCGCCAACGAGCCGGTGGGTAGCGGCCCGTTCAGCTTCGTCAGTCGCAAGCGCCAGGACAACATCACCCTCAAGGCCAACGCGGTGTACTGGCGCGGCAAACCCAAGCTCGACGGCCTGGTGTATCGCCCGTTTCCAGACGGTGACGTGCGAGTGGCCAATCTGCTTTCCGGCGCCGTGCAGGTCATCACCCCGGTAGACCCCAAGGATGTTGCGACCATTCAGAAGAACGCCAAGCTGGACGTGACCACCTTCCAGGGGCTGGGCTTTCAGGGCGTCTGGATGAACATCGGCAAGCCCCCGTTCAACAACAAACTGGTGCGCCAGGCGTTCTCCGCCTCGCTGGACCGCGACGCCATCAACAAGGTCGTGTTCCTGGGCACGGTCAAGCCCGCCGCCGGTCCCTTTCCGCCGGGCACGCCCGCCTACTCGGCGGCGATCAGGGTGCAGGCCGCCGACCTCGCCGGAGCCAGAAAGAAACTGGCCCAGGCCGGAAAGCCCAGCATCCCCTTCACGCTGCTGACCGCGCCGGGGGCCGTCAATGCCCAACTGGCGCAGCTCTATCAGGCGATGGCGGCGCAGGTCGGCTTCAACGTCAAGATCGAAACCGTCGAGTTCGGCGCCCTGCTCGACCGCGCCGACAAGCGCAACTACGACGCGGTGATGCTCGGCTGGTCGGGCCGCCCCGATCCGGACGGCAACATCTACGAGTTCTTCCATACCGGCGGCAGCAACAACCAGGCCGGGTACAGCGTGCCCGGCATAGATTCCCTGCTCGAAAAGGCCCGCGCCCAGACGGCTATGAGCGCCCGCGTCGCCACCTACAACGTCGCGCTGGGCAAGATCGTGGACGACTCGCCGTATGCCTTTACCTACTTCACCAGCAACACGGTCGGCAACGCCAAGACCGTGACCGGTCTGCGCCTCGTTCCGGACGGGATTTTGCGCTTCTACACGGTGGACACCAAATAGGGAGGGGAGAGGACGACTGCCGTTTCCACAGGCCACAAGCCACGCGCCACAAGCCAACGGAGTTCTTATGCTGATCTTCGCCGCCAGACGGCTGCTGGCCGCCATTCCAACATTACTGGTCGTGACGCTGCTGGTGTTCGCGCTGGTCCGGCTGCTGCCTGGTGACCCAGCCCGGCTGCAACTCGGCGAGGAGGCCACGCCCCAGGCGCTGACCGAGCTACGTCACAAGATGGGGCTGGACCGTCCGGTGGCCGTGCAGTACGTCTCCTGGCTCGGTGATCTGGGCCAGCTCAATCTGGGCCGCAGCTTGCAGGACAACACCACGGTGTCCAGCCTGATCGCCCAGAAATTGCCCACGACCTTCGAGCTGGCGCTGCTGAGCCTGCTGATCGCGGTGGCGCTGGCCCTCCCGGCGGGCATTCTCAGTGCCTTGCGGCCCGGCGGCGCCCTCGACCGACTCGTCACGCTGCTGGCGCTGTCGGGCATCAGCTTGCCGACCTTTTTCCTGGGCATCCTGCTGATCTACATCTTCAGCGTCAATCTGGCCTGGATACCCGCCAGCGGCTACGTCGGCCTGAGCGAGAACGCCGGGCTCAACCTCAAGCTGATGCTGTTGCCCGCCGTCACGCTGGGCGTTGGCTCGGCGGCGGTGCTGACCCGCTTCCTGAGAAGTAGCTTGCTGGAAGTGCTGAACCAGGATTATGTCCGCACCGCCCGCGCCAAGGGGGTCGCCGGACGGCTGGTGATCGTCAAGCACGCGCTGCGCAACGCCCTGATTCCGGTGGTGACGGTGCTGGGATTGCAACTCGGCGGCCTGCTGGGCGGCGCGGTGGTCACCGAGCAGATCTTCAGCGTGCCCGGCTTCGGGCGGCTGCTGGTGGACGCCGTGTTCACCCGCGATTTGCCGGTGATTCAGGGCATGGTGCTGACCTCGGCGGCGCTGGTGTTTCTGGTCAGCTTCCTGGTGGACCTGGCCTACGGCGCCATCGACCCCCGCGTGAGGTTCGGATGAAAAAAAATTGTGTCGAGTCGAAGACGAGACCGACCAACGGGAGCAGTAATAGATACCGTATGGCGGCGATGGAAGCCTCTCCGGTGCGTTTTCGGAGAGGCTGGAATCAGAGCGATACGGTATGACAGCGCTGCCTGCCGTGCCAACCATCAAACGTGAGCGCAACAAGACCCTCCGGCGCTTCACCGCCAACCGCCTGGCTGTCGCCGGACTGATCGTCGTGCTACTGCTGAGCGTGGTGGCGCTGCTCTCGCCGTACATCTCGCCCTTCGACCCGGCCAAGCAGGACTTTGCGGCGCTGCTGCAATCACCCAGCGCCGCTCACCCCCTCGGCACCGACGAACTGGGCCGCGATACCCTCAGCCGCGTGCTGTACGGCGCCCGCATCAGCCTCTCCGCCGGGCTGGTCAGCGTGGCCCTGGCGCTGGTCGTCGGCACCGCCCTGGGCCTGATCGCGGGCTTCGTCGGCGGCTGGCTGGACGAGCTGATCGGGCGAATCATCGACGCGCTGCTGGCCTTTCCCTTCCTGATCCTGGCGATCTCGCTGGCCGCCATCTTGGGTCCGAGTTTGCAGAACACCATGCTGGCCATCGCCATCGTCACCACTCCGGCCTTCGCCCGCGTCACCCGCGCTCAGGTGCTGGCTCAGCGCGAGCTGGACTACGTACAGGCTGCCAGTGCGCTCGGTGCGTCCAGTGGGCGGACCCTGCTGCGCCACATTCTCCCCAACATCTCCGGCGCCCTGATCGTGCAGGCCAGCCTGGCCATCGCCGAGGCCGTGCTGGCCGAGAGCACCCTCAGTTTCCTGGGCCTGGGCGTGCAGCCGCCGACGCCGAGCTGGGGCAGCATGCTCAACACCGCTCGCGGCTACCTCCAGACCGCGCCCTGGCTGGCCCTGGCCCCCGGCGTCATCATCTTCCTGACGGTGCTGGCCTTCAACCTGCTCGGCGACGGCCTGCGCGACGCCCTGGACCCCAGGGGCCGGACCCGGTGAGGGCGGTCTGATGAGGACTACTCTGTGACGGTGACCCTCAACGCCCCGGCCCGCCCCAAGTCGCGCAACCGAACGCTGACCCGCTTCCGGCGCAACCCGGCGGCCATCGTCGGCCTGGTGGTCTGCCTGCTGATCGTCCTGGCGGCGCTTGCAGCCCCCTGGCTGGCCCCGCACGACCCCGATTTCCAGTTTCCCGAAGGGCTGACCCTGGAGGGCGCCCCGCAACCGCCCGGCGGCCTCTACCCGCTCGGCACCGACTTGCTGGGCCGCGATCTGCTGTCGCGTCTGATCTGGGGCGCGCGCGCCTCGCTGACGGTGGGCTTCGTCGCCAACGGCGCGGCGGTGTTGCTGGGCGTGCTGATCGGCGCTCTGGGGGCGCTGACACGCGGCTGGGTCGGCACCGCCATCATGCGTTTCACCGACGTGATGCTGGCCTTTCCGGTGCTGCTGCTGGCCATCGCCCTGACCGCCATTCTGAAACCCAGTTTGTGGATCGTGGCGCTGGTGATCGCGCTCATCAACTGGGTGCCGATCGCTCGCGTGGTCTACAGCGAGGTGGCCTCGCTGCGCGAACGCGAGTTCGTGGAGGCCGCTGGTGCCGTCGGGGCGGGCGCTGGGCGCATCCTGACCCGCCACATCCTGCCGCACCTGATTCCCACGGCGCTGGTGTGGGGCTCGCTGGGCGTGGGCACCACCGTGTTGCTGGAAGCGACCCTCAGCTTCCTGGGCGTGGGCGTGCAGCCGCCGACGCCGAGCTGGGGCGGCGTCATCAACGAGTCGCAGAGCTACCTGACCACCGCGCCCTGGCTCGTTCTGGCGCCGGGCGCGGCCATCTTGCTGACCTCGCTGGGTTTCAACCTGCTCGGCGAGGGGCTGCGCGACGCCCTCGACCCCAAGGGAGGCCGCTGATGCTCGGCTTCCTGGGTTCGCGGCTGCTGCAAAGCCTGCTGGTCTTGCTCGCCGCGTCGTTCATCACCTTCACGCTGGTCTTTTTGCTGCCCGCCGACCCGGCGCGGATGGTCGCCGGGCCGAGCGCCAGCGTCCAGACCGTGACCAGCATCCGCCACGAGATGGGGCTGGACCGGCCTTTCCTGGGGCAGTACGGCGCCTACCTGGGGCGGCTGGTGCAGGGCGATCTGGGGCGCTCGTACAAGCAGAACACCCCGGTGTCCACGCTGCTGGCCTCGCGCATCGGGCCGACCTTGCAACTGATGCTGGGCGCTATCGCCCTGGAGTTGCTCATCGGGCTGCCGCTGGGCATCTGGGCGGCGTTGAGCCGGGGACGCTGGCCCGATACGGTGGTCATGGGCCTGGCCTTCCTGGGCGCGGCGGCGCCGCAGTTCTGGCTGGCGCTGAGCCTGGTGTACCTGCTGGCCTACCGGTTCAATTTATTCCCGTTAGGCGGCTACGGCGGCTTATCACACCTGTTTTTGCCTGCCCTGACGCTGGGCATCGGCGGCGCGGGCTGGTACGCCCGGATGATGCGCTCGCAGCTCTTGGAGGTGCTGTCGCAGGACTACATCCGCACCGCCCGCGCCAAGGGGCAGACGGCCAGGGGCGTGCTGATCGGCCACGCGCTGCGCAACGCCACGCTGCCCATCGCGACCATGATCGGGCTGGACATCGGCACCTTCATGGGCGGCGTGGTCGTCGTCGAGAGCGTCTTCGGCTGGCCGGGGCTGGGGCGACTCGTTTGGGACGCTATCCGCGTCATCGACATTCCGATCATCGTGGGCGTGGTGATCTTCAGCGCGTTTGTAATTACGCTCTCGAACCTGCTGGCCGACTTCGTGCAGCCGCTGATCGATCCGAGGGTGAGGTACAGGTAGGGGAGTGGGAAGTGGAAAGTAGGGAGTGGGTTTGGAATTCTGCGTCTATCACGTTCTTCAGGAGGCTTATGAATAGATATCTGATGGTTGGAATCACGCTGGCTCTCTCCACATTCACGCTCGCTCAGGCTGCGCCCACACGCGGCGGCAGCGTCACCGTCTCCTACAAGGACGACGTGACCACGCTCGACCCGGCGGTGGGCTACGACATCCAGAACTGGGGCATCGAGAAGATGGTCTTCGACGGCCTGCTCGACTACGAGGTGGGCACGACCAAGCTGACACCGCGTCTGGCGACGGCCATGCCGAAGGTCAGCTCTGACGGCAAGACCTACACCTTCACGCTGCGCCCCGGCGTCAAGTTCCACAACGGGCGCGAGGTCGTCGCCAGCGACGTGGTGTACTCGCTGACCCGTGTGCTCGATCCCAAGACCAAGAGCCCCGGCCAGAGCTTCTACACCAGCATCGCCGGGGCACAGGCGTTCGTGGACGGCAAGGCCAAGACCGTCAGCGGCCTGAAGGCGGTGGGCAAGTACGGCGTGACCGTCGCGCTGGAGGCGCCCAACGCGGCGTTTCTGAACATCATGGCCATGAATTTCGCCTTCGTGGTGCCCAAAGAGGCGGTGGCGGCGGCGAACGGTGACTTCGGGCACAAGCCGCTGGGCACCGGCCCCTTCAAGCTCACGAGCTGGCCCAGCGGGCAGCAACTGGTCTTCGAGCGCAACCCCAGCTACTACCTGCCCAGCCTGCCGTATCTCGATAAGGTGACCATCAAGGTCGGCCTCGATCCCAGCGTGGCGTTTCTGAGCCTCACCAGGGGCGAGGTGGACATCCTCGGCGACGGCATTCCGCCCGCCCAGTTTCTCCAGGTCGTCAAAGACCCCAAATACAAGGCCAGCATCTTCTCGCAGACAACCGTGAACACCTCGTATATGTCGCTGAATACCGGTGTGGGGCCGCTGAAGGACCTGCGGGTGCGCCAGGCCATCAATATGGCGATCAACAAGACCAAGGTGCTGCGGATCATCAACGGGCGCGGCGCACTCGCCAAAGGCTATCTGCCCCCGCTGATGCCCGGCTACGACGCCTCGGAGGTCGGTTACAAGTATGACCCGGCAGCCGCCAAGGCTCTGCTCGCCAAGGCCGGATTCGCGGGCGGCTTCGACACCGTGCTGTACACCACCAGCACCGATCCCAACCCGCGCATCGCCCAGAGTTTGCAGCAGGACCTGGCGGCGGTGGGCATCCGGGCCAGCATCAAGAGCCAGGCCCAGAGCACCGTCACCGAGGCGGCGGGCACCAAGAACACGGCGCCGCTGGTCTGGTCGGGCGGCATGGCCTGGACCCAGGACTTTCCCGACCCCAGCGACTTCTTCTGGCCGATTCTGAGCTGCAAGAGCGCCGTGCAGGGCGGCTATAACTGGCCGTTTTACTGTGACAAGGCGCTCGACGCCCGCGCCGCCAGGGCCGATCAGTTGGTGGCCCCAGCTCAGCAGGTGGCCCGCCTGAAGGAGTACGCCAGCATCTTCGCAGCGCTCAACAAGCAAGCACCCTGGGTGCCGATCTACCACGAGGTCCGCTACATGATGAAGTCGGAGCGCCTGGTGGCCGATTCCTCGCTGCTCAACGACCCGATCCACAACATCGACTACGAGCGGCTGTCGGTCAGCAAATAGAGCGAATGGGGGAGAGCCCGTCTCCTCCCCACCGGAGGTCCACTTGAAGCCGCACATCCACACCATTCACCATCACCACTTCGGCTGGGACAATAGCCTCACGCCGCAACTTCACGCCGCGCCGGGCGACACGCTCGAATTCGCCATTCAGGACGCCAGCGGCGGGCAACTCACCGAGCACAGCACCGCCGCCGACGTGCCCAAGTTCGACTTCTCGCTGACCAATCCGGTGAACGGCCCGGTCTACATCGACGGCGCCGAAGCGGGCGACGTGCTGAGCGTCGAAATTCTCGATTTTCAGGAATCATACTGGGGCTGGACCGGCCTCATTCCCGGCTTCGGACTGCTGGCCGCCGATTTTCCCGATCCCTGGTTGCACATCAGCCGCTATGACCGCGCCAGCGTGCAGTTCACGCCGGAGATCACGTTGCCGACCCGGCCTTTCTCTGGCACCATCGGCCTGGCCCCTGCCGAGAAGGGGCCGCACAGCGTGGTGCCGCCGCGCCGGGTGGGCGGCAACCTCGATATTCGTGACCTGACACGGGGCGCCGTGCTGTATCTGCCCGTTGAAGTGCCGGGCGCCCTGTTCAGCGTGGGCGACACGCACGCCTGCCAGGGCGACGGCGAGGTCTGCGGCACGGCAGTCGAGACGGCCATGAACGTGCAGCTCAGATTCGGGCTGCTCAAGGGCGCCAAGTATTCCGCGCCGCGCTTCGAGGTGCCCGCGTCGGGCATGGCCCAGGTCGACCGCGAGGGCTACTACGCCACTACCGGCGTCGGGCCGGACCTGTTCGCTGCCGCCCAGGACGCCGTTCGGGCCATGATCGATCATCTGGGGCGCGCGTACCGCTTAGGCCCTGAGCTGGCCTACGCGCTGTGCAGCGTGGCGGTGGACCTCAAGATCAGCGAGATCGTGGACGCGCCGAACTGGGTGGTCAGCGCGTACCTGCCCAGGGGGATTTTCGGCTGAGGACTCGTCACGGCGGTGGACCGTCACGGCGATGCCCAGCGTCGGCAGGAGCCCTCAGCGCAGCCTGGCACGCCGCTGGTCATCCGCGAAGGCGTAATGCAGGCGCATCAGCAGGTCCTGGGGATGGTTGCCGAACTTGCGCCCAAACAGCTTCAGCCCGCCCACATTCACGGCGCCGGGTTTGATGCCCAGGCGCAGGCTGAGGTGGGTGTGGCCCGGCACGTCGATCTCGCCGATCCTGACCTCCGAGAAGGGCTGGCCGCACAGCGAGCTGCCCTGCTCACCGATCTCCCAGGTCTGGAGCAGGCCGTAAGTCGTCTGGTCGCTGTTCCACCAGCTCGGCTGGAAGCGGGCCGGAACGCCGCCGAAGTCCGCCGGGCTAGTCCAGGTGCCGATTTCCACCTCGTTGATCCACAGCGTGATGTCCGAGGGCCAGTCGGGGTCGTAGCTGGGCGCCTCGGAGCACACTTCGGCGGAGAACTCCAGCCGGGTCAGGTGAGCGCCGAAGGGGATGTTGTAGGGAAAGGCGTACTCGACAAAGCCGTACTCGACAAAGGCGTACTCTACAAGGCCGCTGCCCAGCCATAGAATCTGGGCGAAGACGTGATCGGGCTCGAAGAAGCTGCGCGGATCGTCGATGGTGCCGATGTAGCGGGTATCGGAGGCCAGGCCGCAGGGCGCGGTGGCCTCCACGTGGCGGTAATTGCCGATGGGCATGCGAATCTCAACGCTGTCCTGGGCCGCCTCGACGGCCACGCCGGGCAGCCGGATCAGCACCTCGTCGTAGCGCTTGGACACCAGCTTCTGGGTGCCGTGGGTGCCGGGCACGTACTCGACTTGCAGCAGCCCGGCGACCACCAGTTGCTTGATGTTCAGGCTGACCGTGGAGTGCGGCAGGTCCAGCGCGGCGGTCAGTTCCGCCACGTTCATGGTGTTGTGCGAGAGCAGACTCAGGATCAGCACCCGCGTTTCCGAACTCAGCACCCGGAACAGCGCCGTAGCCGACTCCGATTCCACCTCCAACACCCGTTTTCCCGGTATGGCCATGCATCTTCCCGTTCAGGTCCACTCTAGTCGACATATGGACCCAAGCGGCGGCGTGCAACTTTTGCTTTCTAAGTACGTCCTTGCTAACGTTTCGGGCTTGCGCGTCTTGGGCAAAGCGGACTGTCGTCGTGAACGGACTGTCGTCGTGAACGGACTGTCGTCGTGAACGGACGCCCATGAGGACGCCACTCCTCCCCATGAGGATGCCACTCCTCTCCTGCGGAGCTTTGCAAGTCCGCCTGGGCACGCCTGCCCGCGTCTTTGGCAGAACGGACGCGCCTGGGCACGCCTGCCCGCTTCTTGGCCTGAACAGCGCCGCTGGCGACGCTAGGCTGCTCCGCTCGGTAAAGCTGGAGATGCTTGGTCTGAGCAGGATGCTGTGCAGTGGTCTGGGCGAGGCTGGAACCGAGGAGCAGACCGGCGAAGAGGTCGGCGCGAAGGTTGCTTCAAGCGGTCATGAGCAGGTGAGGCGCCGGTTCGGAGCGGGTGAAGGGGCGCTGGGCGGCGCAGATCGACACGCCCGGTGCAGCGGCGCTTCCCCTGTGCCAGACTGGCCTCCCAGGAGTGCCATGAGTCTGACCGAAAAGTTGCTGTTGCGCCTGCTCACCACAGCGGCGCAGCCCCCACCAGATGACCCGCCGCCGTTGCTAATGACGCTGCCGCCGCCGCCGTCGCCCCTGAGCCAAGCGGTCCAGGCCGTGCGGACCCTGCTGCCAGGTCGCCCGACACCCCAGGAGCGGCTCGACCTTCAGGCCCTGCTGGATGAGATCGGCGCCGCGCTGGACAGACCGACGCTAAATAAATTGACGCCGGACAGATCGACGCTGCTGCCCCCTGAGCCGTCCGCCGAGGTTCGGGAGGCGCCTATATTGCCTGCCCAGGCGCCAGTACCACGGTTGCCAGTACGGTTGCCAGCGCAATGGAGGGTGCTCTCGCCGCTTGAGCCTGTGCCCACGCCGAGCCCGTCCAGCAGGGCCTCGCCGCTGAGGGCCATCCGGCGCAGCGCCCGGCACAAACGGGACGCCTGCCTGGATTTGGCGGGCGGCGGCGCTGGAACGGACGCCCCTGCCCATTATGCCGATCTGCCCGGACCCACCCTGCGACTGCTCGCCGAGCTGTTCGAGGGCGTGGCGCTCAGTGCCTTGCTGCTGGCCCGGCCCCAGGTCAGCCAGGGCCACCTGCAACTGGCCGCCACCGCGCAGTCGGCCCTGGCGGCTCAGGTCGAGCGCCTGAACCTGCCTGCCGACGCCGATCAGGTCGAACTGTTCCGCTTTCTCAAGCACGTCGCCTTTCAGCGCCAGCACTACCTCTCCCAGCACATGACGCTGGCCGACCGGGCTGATCCGGCGCAGATCGGTGCGGTGCTGGAGCAGCTTCAGGCGGCACTGGCGCCACCGGGCACGCGCTCGCCGAGCCTGGCTGCGCTCTCGTTCTACCCGCCCGCCGTCGAGGCCCTGAGCGCTCACCTGTCGGGCCGGACCATCCTGATGATCGGCGGCGGCGTGGACAACCCGGCGCACGTCCAGCGCTGCCAGGACGCCGGACTGTCGGTCAGGTGGCGAAACTACAAGCACGGCGAGAGCCACTGGAAGCTCGCCAGCGAAATTCGCCAGCCCGACGTGGCCGTGGTCGTCGTGGCGGTGCGCTGGAGTTCGCACGACAGCGTGCTGCTCAGACCGCTGTGCGCGGAATACGGCAAGGCCTTCGTGATGCTCAAAGCCGGGTACGGGGTCAATACGCTGGCCAGCGAGGTCGCCGCTCAGTTGGGCCTACAGGTGGCGTAGAAAACAGGGCAAACTTACGTCGGGCTTTTAGCTCCTCACCCTTGAGGGGGGAGGCTGGGAGGGGGTGAGATTAAACGCTCTCCCAGCGCGGCTTGAATACAACAGCATCGTCGTTTTGCTGACATTGGAAGCCCGGCCAGCCCACCCCCTCCCCAACCCTCTGCAAGCAGCTCTTCGAGTCCCCCCTCAAGGGTGAGGGAGCACAAGCCGCGCCAGGACGACGTTTTCATCAATGTTTCCAGAGGAAGATAAATCGACGTAAGTTGCCCCCCACATCAGGCCGTGTACCCCCCAGACAGCGGCACTTCCCGCGCCTGGCCCAGCGAGACCAGCATCTCCAGCACTTCCTCGGTGGTGCTGGCCCGCACGCCCCTGAAAGCCCTGGCGACCTGCTGCGGCGTCAGGGGCCGACCCCCGGCACGCAGCAGTTGCCGCACCGCCTGCGACTGCTCGGCGAGGCGTTTGGGGAACATCGGCAGCTTGGCGGCGGCGATTTCGGCCTCGTCGGCAGCCAGCAGGCCCTCCTGACCCTTCCAGTTGGGGTTCTGGTAGGCCGGGCGCAGGTAGTTGACGATCTCCGAACGCTCCTCGGCGGCGCGAACGGTGTTCAAAGCCGCCAGCCGGGCCAGCACCTCCGGCGTGGGCAAATCAAAGGGCCAGCCATACGCTTCGGCCACCAGCCCGTCAAGGTCATCGTGCAGGCCCCGGAGGGTGCTCACCAGGCCCCGGCTGTGCGCATCCTGCTCGGCGGCGCTCAGCTCGGCGCCGGAGCGCAGCTTCTCCAGCACGTTGTACAGCCCGGTCATGCTCAGGTCGGGGTGCAGTGCTAGCCGGGCCTTGCGGTGGTCGTCCAGGGCCTGCGCTCCCTCACGGATGGCGCGTTGCTGGGCGGCGGTGACAGTAGGGAAGGGGAACGTCTCGAAGCAGCGGGTCTTGTTGTAGCGGGGACGGTCTTCCAGCGTGCCGCCCTGCGCCAGTGACCAGACCACATGCACCCGGCTGCTGAGCACCCCCAGCACGTAGGCGTCGTCATGGGCGATCACGATCAACGCATCATCGGGCAGGATGACGGCCTCAAGAAACTGGAAGACGCGGTGTTTGCTTGTCGCCACGGTGGCGATGTAGCGGGGCAGGCCGTCCAGAGCCGGGCGGAAGGCGCTGCGGGCCTCACCGAAAATCCACCAGTTGTCCCGGTAGCTGGCCCGGTTGTTCTGGTCGCGCTCCGGCTTCACCGTCAGCTTGACGTGCTGGTAGACCTCTGGGAAGCGCTGGAAGACATCAGCTTCAGACAGACCGAACAGGTCGATGACCATGACGCCGCGTGACTGGGCCATCAGATCGCGGCCATTGCGGTACTCACGGATGTGCTTCTCAAGGCCATCAATCCGGCCCAAACCGAGTGCGGCGGCCTCTTCGCGGGTCACGATGAATCCAGCGCCCATGAGCTGCACTCCCCGGCTGCTGATGTCAGCGTTGGCCTCCAGCTCCACCGCCCCTGTCGTATCGGCGCCCACCGTCAGATCAGCATTGATGCGCCCTGTTTCCTCCACCGTCACCACGCTGTATTCGCCGTTTTCGCCGGACTGCTCGCTCACCACCCGCTCGATGACGCCTTCGCGCTGCCCGCGCCCCACGACGGTCATGGCGATTCGCACCGCCGCGCCGCCCTGCTCGTCCACCCAGGGATGATCCGGCACGGCGTAGAGAAGGCTCAGCTTGCCGCCGCTCAGCACCTCTTCGATCACCCGGCGGTTGAAGGTCTGCTTGATGCTGTTGGTGGTCACGAACCCGAAGCGGCGCAGGCTCCGCAAACTCATCAGTTGGGCGGCCTTGAACCACCAGTACATCACGAAATCGGCGCTGTCCGGCACGCCCGCGTGGTGCTTGCTGATCTTGTAGGTGCCGCGTAAAGCCCTGGTATAGCCCTCTCCCAAGGTGTCCTGTAG
>NZ_JANYGJ010000115.1 GCF_025362455.1 Deinococcus sp.
ACGGTGCTGGGGCGGGCGTCCCCGAAGACGTTGGCGGCCAGCGCTTCGAGGCGGCCCACGTCCAGATGCTCGATGACTTCCGCCAGCACCGCCGCGCCGAAGCCGCGCAGCCGGGCGTCGCGGTAGGTCAGCGAGCCGTGCAGCAGCCGGACCCGTTTTTCCAGCTCCGGGCGCTCATCCAGCTTGAGGCGTCGCCGGGCGATCTCCAGGGCGCGGGCGCTGACGTCCAGACCGACCAGCTCGCGGAACTGGGCCACCGGCAGCAGCATTTTGAGCAGTCGGCCCTCGCCGCAGCCCAGATCGAGCACCGTCTGGGCGCCGCTGGCCCGGAGCTGCTCGGCAACCCAGGCCAGCCGCCCGGCGTGAACGGTACGGGCCGCCGCCGTTTCCGGTGCGGGTTCGTCACCGCTATCGGTCTCGCCCTGTCCAGTAAAGTGCTCAGCGGCAAAATGTTCGGTGGCCTGGCGAATCAGCGAGCGCAGTTGCAGATAGCGCGTGGCGATCAGATCGCGCTCCGGGTGGGCCTCCAGCCAGCCCTCGCCGCGCCGCAGCAGCTTTTCCAGCTCGGCTTCATCGAGGAAGTGGTGTTTGCGGGCAGTGTCCAGCACCGGCAGCAGCACGTACAGGTGCGCCAGCAGGTCGCGCAGCCGGACGGTGCCGCCGAGCTTGAGGGCGACGTAGGGCCGCTCGCCCCATTCCGGATAGCGCGGATCGAGCGCAATCGGGGTCACGTCCACCGCGTAGCCCAGCGGCCCGAACAATCTCTCTGGCAGATCCGCCGGGCCGCGCACCGGCAGGCAGGGCAGCTCGATCTCAAACGGAAGCGCCAGCTCGGCCACTGCCTGTCGGTCCTTGCTGCGCCCGCTCAGGGCCGTGCCGAAGGCGTCCCGCAGCGCCAGTGCCAGAAAGCTGCCGGAGGCGTAGGGCCGGTCGTTGACGTAGGGTTCCAGCGGCGCGTTCGGATGGCCGCCCCGGAAGCGCCGCGACAGCGCCACCGGGTCGACGTCGAGCAGCAGGGCGGCGGCGCTGCGCTCAGCGGTGTTCTCCGGATAAAACACCCGCGCCGTGCCGAACGGCAGCGCCGACTCGAATATCCGAGCCGGGTGCTTGTGCAGCAGGTAGCCCAGGTCGGTGGCGGGCGCAGCGTCGGAGGCGTGGAGGGTCAGCGTCAGCAGCATATCCGGAGCCTAGCAGCCGGGCTGGGGTTAGGGCGTGGGCACAATGGCTGAGGGTCAGATTGTCCTCAAGTTGAGGTAGATTCGCACTTCTCCCTAGACTTGAGGACAATCCTATTTCCCAGCATTCCTGAATACCCCCTTCCAACCGCCGACTCTCAGCTTCGCAGCGGCCCGCCGCGTGGCTTCCACATACGCCTGAGTGAGTCTGGCCGGTTGCCGACCTGCCAGCGCCGCGCTCAGCGCCGACTCACTCAGCGTTTCAAGGCCAGTGACGCCTGCCGGGTCACGACTACCTTCCCCGCTGAAGGTGCGGGCCAGGCCCTCGGCCAGCCAGCGGGGCAGACCAGGGGGCTGGGCGGTGTGAAAGGCCTCGTGCCGGATGGTGACGGGCAGCGTTCCGCGCGCCGCCAGGGCGCCGAGCCGCTGGGTGGAGATGGTCGCGCCCCGCGTGATGGCGGCGATGCCCGCTGCTTCTCCGGTGCGCTGGGCAAACCCCGCCGCGTTGAGCGCCGCCTCGATGCGGACCCGCGCCGGAACCGGCAGGCCGAGCCGCCGCAGGTCGCCCGCCGCCGCGTCCCAGGCCCGAAAGACGGCGGCGAGCTGCTCAGCGTCCCGCGCATCGACGTAGCTGACGACCAGGCCGCCGTGACGGACCTGAGCCGCCAGCCCAGACGAAACCAGAGCCGAGCCGAGCAGCAGCCCCAGCAAGGCAACACCGAGCCTCACCGCCTACTGGCCCCGGTCCCGCACCGTCAGGGTGGCCGCCGGGCCGTAGGCTTCGACCTCCGGGTCGTACATCAGGAAGGCGTGGGTGGGCAGGGCGGTAAACGTGCCGGGGGTCTGGGCACGCAGCAGGTAGGTGATGCTCTGGCGGCCCGACAGGTAATCGGCGTAGAGGTCCACCCGGTCGTCGAGCAGGTCGCGCCCGGCGTACCAGTAGTTCCAGCTCTGCCAGTCGTAGCTGCCAGGGTCTTTGAGTCCGGCGATGGCCAGGCTGCGTTCGTCGAGCGCCTTCATGCCCGCCGGAATCGGGTCGCTGATCAGCAGGTAGCGGGCGGAGTGCTTAAGAGGTTGCACGCTGAGCGTGACCAGAATCAGGTCGCCGGTCGTCACCGGCTGCATCTGGCCGAGCTGCTGCAAAGGGGTGCGGCGGTAGGTGTAGCGCTTCTCCTTGTCGTTCCACAGCGGATCGAGGCGCTCGTACTGGCGGCTGAGCAGCAATCCTTTGGTCTGGTCGCCCCCAAGCTGGGCCTGCTCGCGGCTGAAGGTCAGCGCCGAGCTGTAGCTCAGGCTCTGCGGCAAATTATCGCCCTGAAGGCTGAGGGTGTGTGTGCCCGCTTTCAGGCCCGCCGTGTCCAGCTTGAGGCTGACGGCGCCGCGCCCGTCCAGGCTGGCTGTTCCGGCGCTTTTACCGTCGAGCAGGGCGGTCACGTCGCCAGTGAAGGCGGCCCCCGGCTTGAGGGCCAGCGCGGCGACGATGACGCTGGTGGTGTCCTGGGTGCTGATCCACTGCGGGCCGCGCCGGGCGCCCAGCAACCACTGCGAAGTCGGGGCGATCAGCGGGCTGCCGGGGTCGAGTTTGGCCAGCGCTTCGAGGGCCGCCGCCGTCACCTGGATGCTGTTGTCGTCCCAGTAGTCGTACCAGTA
>NZ_JANYGJ010000123.1 GCF_025362455.1 Deinococcus sp.
GAATAATGCCGCAGAGCGAGCACTGCGGAGCGTCGTCATCACCCGTAAAGTGTCTCAGTGCAGCAAAAACGCGCGGGGTGCCAACAGCTACACCCAGATCAAGAGCGTCGTCGAAACCGCCCGTCTGCGCGGCCACGACCCTGTGCGGACCCTGATGGACCTGCATCGCTAATCAGATACAGACTGGGCTGCACCAGACTGGGCTGCACCAGACTGGACTGCACTAGACTGGGCGGGTGAATCCGTCCGCAGAAACTGCCGAGCTGACCCTCAACTACCGCGCCCAGCACGCGCTCTACGGGGGTCTGCGCGAGGACGCCATGCGGCTGATCGAGGGGCTGATCGAGGGCGCCGGGATCAAGATTCACCACCTGACCTCGCGCCTGAAGACGCCGGGCAGTCTGGCCGACAAGCTGCGCCGCAAGCCAGGCCGCTATGCCCAGCTCGGCGACGTGACCGACCTGGTGGGCGTGCGGATCATCACCTATTTCGAGGAAGACGTGCTGGCGGTGGCGCGTGCCCTGGAGGCCGTCTTCGATATCGACTGGGACAATAGCGTCGATAAAAGTAAATTTCACGACCCCGACCGTTTCGGCTACAAGGGCATGCATTACGTGATGCGCTTCGCCAGCCGCCACTACGAGGGCGGGCACTCGCCCCGCTTCGAGGTCCAGATTCGCAGCATTTTGCAGCACGCCTGGGCCGAGATCGAGCACGACCTGGGCTACAAGAGCCGCGCCGCCGTGCCCCGCGAGGTCCAGCGCCGCTTTTACCGCCTGGCCGGGCTGCTGGAAGTCGCCGACGAGGAATTCATGGCGATTCACCGGCTCTCCCAGGACTACGCCGCCACCCTGCCCGAACGCATCGAGCAGGCCCCGGACGGCGTGTTCATCGACGCGCAGAGCCTGAGCCACCTGATCGCCTCGCCGGAAATTCGACTCCTCGACAGCGCGGTGGCCGCTGCCCTGAATGTGCCGCTCCGCGCCGACTGGACCGACCCTGAGCGTCCTCAGCGCCTGGCCAATATTCTCGATTACGTGGAGGTGCGTTCGGTGGGTCAGCTCCTGAAAGAGTTGCGCAGGCTACCGGGCGAGATCGTGCAGTTCGCCGCCGCCCTGCAACCGGCTTTGCTTGGCGCCTGGGTTCCGCTGGGCGGTGCTCGCCCCGGCACCAGCGTGGTGCACTACGCGCTGTGGCGGGCCTGTGCCCACGCCGGGCTGGACGCCGACGTGGTGGTGAGGCTGCTCGACCTGCGCGGCAACCCCGCCGAGATGGAGCAGACGGTCAGGGGCGTGTATGCGGCGCTCAGCGAGGGAAAGGTCGTCTAGAGCAGTACTCCGAATGACGCCACGGGGAAAACAGCCTCCCCGCGCCTTCATTCTGCGTCCTGCTCAGTCAACACTACTCGCTCCGCTCGGTCATAAAAAGGGTCTTTTTATGACATCTGCTCTGGGCGAGGCGTGTGGGAGAGGCCGGATGACCTTCAACGCATTTCAGGGTGGAAAAACAGGCTGAGGGTGAACGGTGCGCTGCCTTCAGACGCGGCAGCCGTCCACCGGTCTTCCAGCAGCCGAACCAGGGCCGCCTGAAGGTCACGGGCCTGGGATTCGCTCAGATGCAGCGTGGTGATGATGTCGAAGCTGGCTGGCCGGGAGGGATCGTGCAGCTCGCCCGACGCCAGATTTCCCAGACTCGCTTCGTTTTCCGCCGACACCGACCAGACCTGCCCGGAAGCGTCCCGGTAAAGGCGGGTGCCCTCTATTCCCCTGGCTTGCAGACGCGCCGCGACGGACCTGGCCCACTCGCGGATGTACGGCTCGGTGACCGCGTATAGGCGGTCCTGGGTGGTGGCAAAGGGCGTAACGCTGTGCGGCACGAAGTAGGCGGCAGCCGCCGTCCGGTACAGCTTGATGGCCCGGCCTTTGCGGCGCTGCTCCTCCACGGTCTCCAGCAGCCCGGCCCGCACGAAGACCCGCACCCGGTAGAGCATCTGGTCCAGCGTGCAGCCCACTTCAAGGGCCGCCGCCTTTACGCTCAGGCTCCGGCCCAGAAACGGCTCGTAGAATCTTCGGGCTGCGGGGTCGATCAGGAGCGCGGCCAGGCGCGGATCGGTCACGGTCTGGGCCGGAGCGGGCGAGCTACCGGAATCT
>NZ_JANYGJ010000124.1 GCF_025362455.1 Deinococcus sp.
GAATAATGCCGCAGAGCGAGCACTGCGGAGCGTCGTCATCACCCGTAAAGTGTCTCAGTGCAGCAAAAACGCGCGGGGTGCCAACAGCTACACCCAGATCAAGAGCGTCGTCGAAACCGCCCGTCTGCGCGGCCACGACCCCGTGCAAACCCTGATGGACCTGCATCGCTAATCAGATACTCAGCGAGTTGACTAAACCGGGCGCGGGAAAGCATTGTCTCAGCCCGCTGCAACGCCTCAGCATTCGTGAGTCCAAGGAGGTTTTCGAGCACGGCGTTTTCTTGCAAGTAAGGGTCTGGGGTCATTGGCCCACAGCGTGCGCCACCGAGCGGGCACGACCTTGAGCCAATGATTGAACACACGCCAACGTCATTACGCTGTCCCAGCCGGGACCGCAGGCGTCAAGCGGCCTTGTGCGGTTCACCGCTGCGCGTAGTGCTGCTTGAGGAGCCCGATCAGCTCATCGCTCGTCAGTTCACCGCTGAGATACCGCCCGAACAGCGGTTCAGTTTCTGAGTCGGGGTAAAGTCCCCCAACCTCAGTTCGTGACGGGCCTGCTCATCGGCGGCGCGGCGCTGCTCAAGTTCCTGCCTGTCCTTGACGGTCATGGGTGGCCCCCTTGCCTCAGTTTACCAGCCCGGTGCTCAGGCGCCTGTGAAGGTCTGCACCAGCAAATACCCGTTCAGACTGATAATCAGCGCGGCGATCATCCAGCCGATCACCTGCACGGCCTTGCTGCTCGTCAGCACGCCCATCAGGTTGCGGTTGGCGGTGAAGATCAGCAGCGGCACCAGCGCGAAGGGAATGCCGAAACTGAGGATCACCTGCGAGAGAATCAGCGTGTCGGTGGGGTTAAAACCCAGCAAAATGACGGCGAAGGCGGGCAGCATGGTAATCGTGCGGCGCAGCCAGATCGGAATGGAAAAGCGGATCAGGCCCTGCATCACGACCTGACCGGCCATCGTCCCCACCGCGCTGCTCGACAGGCCCGACGCCAGCAGCGCCAGCCCGAAGGCGATGGCCGCGCCGCCACCCAGCAGCGGGGTGAGGGTCTGGTACGCTACTGACAAATCGCCGACATCGGTGCGGCCCGTGGCGTGAAACGTGGCGGCGGCGGCGGCCAGCATCGACATGTTGATGAGCGCGGCCAGGCTCATAGCGATCAGCAGGTCGGTGCGCGACATCCGGGCGACCTGGCGCTTTTCGTCGTCGTTGTTGGTCTTGATGCGGTTCTGGGTCAGGGCGCTGTGCAGGTAGATCACGTGCGGCATGACGGTGGCGCCGATGATGCCCACCGCCAGATAAAGACTCTTGGCACCCTCGAAACGCGGGACGAACCCGCCCAGCGCCTCGATGCCGGGGCTACTGCGGATGAGCTGCACCAGGTACGCCACGGCGATCACGCCGACGAAGGCGCCGATGGCGATTTCCATCGGCCTGAATCCGCGCTTTTGCAGCGTCAGCAGGCTGAAGGTCACGATGGCCGTGATGACGGCCCCCCAGATCAGCGGAATGTTGAACAAAAGCTGAAAGGCGATCGACGCCCCGATGAACTCGGCCAGGTCGGTGGCCATCGCCACCAGTTCGGCCTGCACCAGATACGGCCAGACCACCTTCGGCCATCTCTCGCGGATGAGTTCGGGGAGGTTCTTGCCGGTGACGATGCCCAGGCTGGCCGAGAGGTGCTGAATCAGCATCGCCATCAGGCTGGCACCCAGAATGACCCACAGCAGCAGGTAGCCGAACTTCGATCCGGCGCCGATGTTGGTGGCGAAATTGCCGGGGTCCATATACGCCACCGAGGCGATGAAAGCTGGCCCCATGAACGGCAGCAGTCGCCGCACTCCCCGGCGTGGGCTGCGGCCCTGCAAGACCTCGGCGGCCTGGGCGCTCATGCGCTGATCGAGGCTGCCGGGCAGGGCGTCGCCAGCTTGCGGGTCGCCGGACTGTGAATCTCCCGGCTTGGGTCCGGTGAGCTGACTCACGCCTGCGCCTCGCCCAATGTGACCTCGCCCAATATGTCCCCGCCCAGCGTGACGTCAGCCAGCGTAACCCTGACCTGCTGCGCCACCGCCAGGGATAAGGTGCGCTCGGCGCCGGACACCTCCAGCGTCAACGTGCCGAAGGCGCTTTCCAGGCGCACGACGCTGATCTGGGCGCCGGGCGTCAGGCCAGAGTGCATCAGCGCCCGCAACTGCCCCGGATCGTGGGCGGGCACCCGCGCCACCACGGCGCTGATGCCGGGGCTCAGGCGGGTCAGCTCGCGCTCCTCGCGCACCGGCAGGGTGCCGTCGAGGGCCGGAATCGGGTCGCCGTGCGGGTCGTGGGTCGGGTGGCCTAGCCAGGCCGCCATCCGGGCTTCCAGCAGCTCGCTGATGACGTGCTCCAGCCGCTCGGCCTCGTCGTGAACCTCGTCGAGCGGGTAGCCGAGGGCCTGGTGCAGATACGCCTCGATCAGCCGGTGGTGGCGCACCATCTCCAGCGCGATCCGCACGCCGCCCTCGGTCAGCACCGCGCCCTGGTAGGCCGCATGTTCGACCAGACCCAGCTCGGCGAGCCTGCGCAGCATGCCGGTGGCGCTGGCGGGCGTGACGTTCATGGCCCCGGCCAGCGCCTGGGTATTGACCCGCTCACCCGGCTCGCCCAGCACGTAGAGCTGCTTGAGATAATCCTGCGCCGAGCGCGAGAGGGGCGGCGAACTTGAGACCAGGGAGGAGGACATGCCGCTATTTTAGGCTCAACTAAAACAAAGTCAAGGGGCGGCTTGAACAGGGATTAGGCGAGTCTTCACCTGACCCCAATCACGTGGGGGCCGGGCGACCTGCACGTCTGCCCAGATCACCGGCATCTGCCCAGCCAGATCACCGGCATCTGCCCAGGCCACAGCACTTATACCAAATTGTGTTGAGTCGAAGACGAAACCGACCAACGGGAGTAGCAAAGAATACCGTCTGGCGGCGATGGAAACCTATCCGGTGCTTTTTGCAGATAGGTTGGAATCAGAGCAAGATGGTATTAGACGAGGCGGACCTGTTCGCTCAAGCTTATCTAAAACGGTGACTTAAATAAGGCTGGCGGGCACTGCAACCAAAAAAAGGACTCCCAACAGTTAAGTTGGAAGTCCTTTGGGGACAGCCGTGTTCAGACGAGTTCATGAGGAGCCTATAGAAAGGAGGTGATCCAACCGCACCTTCCGGTACAGTTACCTTGTTACGACTTCACCCCAGTCATCGACCACAGCCTAGACGCCTGCTGTTAAGCTCCCGGCGGTTTGAGCTGCAATCCACTCCCATGGTGTGACGGGCGGT
>NZ_JANYGJ010000125.1 GCF_025362455.1 Deinococcus sp.
CGTGCTGGCCAGCATTGGTCACGTTCAGGAGCTGCTGGTATGGCGGCCCTTCGTGCGGGTTCAGCTTCGTCCTCACGCCCACTCCAGTTTCACCCGCTGCGCCACCGTGCTTTTCCGGTTCCCCATTTCTGAGTTGCACCCGGCGGCGAATCCCGCCAGCGGCATAATCAGCTCCGAGGGAATCGGCGCAAACAGGTTCTCGATCAGCATCAGGAACGCCAGGCCGGGATAGCCCAGGCTTTCGAGCAGGTTCTGCATTCACTGGATCATGCGGTTTCGGGTACGGCTGAAAGGACCATATCTGCCCAGCATGCCATATCTGCCCAGCACGTCAGTCGCTTGAGGGCTCTGAGATGTGCCCTGCCTAAATCGGCTTCACTGCTCTCCGCCAGTCTATTTCTCCGGATAGACCTTCAGCTCGGTCAGGTGCGCCCGCGCCGGGCGGGTAATGGCGTGGGCCAGCGTCTGGGCCAGGGCACGCGGGTCGATGGTGTCTTCCCAGGGCAATCCCGCCTCGCGGTTGGCCGGGGTGTCGATGGCGCCCATCGGGTAGAGGGTCAGCGTGGTGACGCCCCTAGCCTTGAGTTCGTCGTGCAGGCTCAGCAGGTAGGCGGCCACGGCGGCCTTGCTGGCGGTGTAGAGCGCGGCGCGGGGGCCACTCATGCGGGCGGCCTGCCCCGCCGAGACGCCGATAATCATGCCTTCCTTTTGCTTGAGCATGGACGGCAGGGTGCCCTGCACGGCGTGAAAGAGGGTCTGCATGTTGGCGCCGAACAGCGTCTGGTAGTCCTTCTCGCTGGCCTTGTGGGCGTCCTGGCTGCTGAAGGTGCCCGCCGTATGAATCAGCACGTCGGCCTTGTGCTTTTTCAGGATGTCCACGCTACCTGGGTCCGTTAAATCCAGGTCCAGCGCCGCCTTGGCGGGAAAGCGGTCCTCGGCCCGCGTCAGCGCCTCACCGCGCCCCACCAGGATGAGTTCGGCGCCCGCGTCGATGAGTTCCTGCGCGATGGCCGTGGCGAGGGCGCCGCCTGCCCCGGTGAGCATGATGGTGGTTCCGCTGAGCTTGGCCATGTGCGTAGCCTACCCGGAAACGGGCGCGGGGGCGTTGAGGGGGGCTTGTGGGAAGCGGGGAGTGGGGAGCGGGGAGTTGGGAGTGGGAAGTGGGCAGGGCGAGGGCGGCTACACGCTCCGGGGGGATCAGGAGCTAGGCTGCGCCTCATGAGTGACGCTTCTGTGGTTCCGGTTCGCCCGCTGCTGTGTGTGGGGGCGCTGGTGCGCTCTCCCAGCGGTTACCTGATCGTGCAGACGACCAAGTGGCGCGGCTCGTGGGGTGTGCCGGGCGGCAAGGTCGACTACGGCGAGTCGCTGGTGCAGGCCGTGAAGCGTGAGTTTCTGGAAGAGGTCGGTCTGACGTTGCGAGGCGTTCGTTACGCCCAGATGCAGGAGGCCATCGACTCGCCGGAATTTTACAAGAATTCGCACATGCTCCTGCTGGACTTTCTGGCCGAGACGGAGGGCAGCGAGGTCACGCCCAACGAGGAGATCGTGCAGTGGGCCTGGGTCAGCCTGGAGGCGGCGCTGACGTATCCGCTCAACTCGTATACCCGAACATTGATTGAGTTGGCGCAGCGTGAATTGGGAGTGCGGGAGGGCTTTTGACCGTCCAGCCGCAACTTTACGCGGCCCTGGTGACCGGCGCGGCGCGGGGCATCGGGCGCGGCGTGGCGCTGGCCCTGGCGCAGCGCGGCTACTCAGTGGGCATCCACTACCGGGGCAGCCTGGACGACGCCCAGGAGACGGCCCGCCTGTGCCGCGAGTTCGGCGTGCCATCGGACGTGTTCCCGGCTGACCTGACCGACTCTGCCGAGGCCGACGCCCTGATCCACTGGGCACAGACCCGTTTCGGCCTGCCGCTGGGCGTGCTGGTCAACGTGGTCGGCAATTATGTCCACAAGCGCTGGGACGAACTCGGCGACGAGCAGTGGCGCGACATGTTCGCCAGCAACCTGGACGCCGCGTTCTACACCTGCCGCGCCGCCGTGCCGCAGATGCGCGCTCAGGGCTACGGGCGCATCGTCAACTTCGGCTACGCGGGGGCCGGAAACCTGCTGGCGCGGCCCGGCATCCTGCCCTACGCGGCGGCCAAGGCGGGCGTGACCTTGCTCACCAAGGCCATCGCCCGCAGCGAGGCGGCGCACGGTATTAGCGCCAACGTGGTGTCGCCCGGCGTCATCGAAACCTCGGTCAGCCAGCCGCTGTCCGAAATTCCGGCGGGGCGGCTGGGCAGCGTGCTGGAGGTCGCCCAGGCGGTCATGACCTTCGTGGAGGCCAGCGAGTACCTCACCGGGCAGGTGCTGGAAGTGTCGGGCGCCTGGAATCTGTAGCAGCCCGAATGATCTCGTCATTTGGTGGCGGGAGTATTCAGGCTGCTCAGGATGAGAAAAACATTCGATTAAAATGTGCATTGGTTAAAGAGCGGTTATCTGGTGCGCCCAGCCAGGACTCAGCGGGCCGGGCTCACCTGCACGTCGGCCAGGATGCGTTTGGCCGCCGGGTTGATGCGGTACTGGGTCGCGTTGGCGTAGATGACCCGTCCGGAGCTGTCCACGACCTGCACCTGCACGGCGTAGTTGCCGCTGGCCGTGAACCTGCGCGGGCTGGAGACCACCTGGTAGCTGACCGGCAGCGAGCGGCTGGGAAAGCTGGTGTCGATGGTGGCCGCGCCCGTGCGGCTCAGGTCGCGCAGCGCCACCGTGACGCGGCTGCCCGCTGGCAGGTCCACGCGCCCGGCGCCTGCGCTGACGCGGCCCCGCACGTCGATCCAATCGGCGGGAATCGCCTCGTTGACGAAGGCGGGGACGGTGCGCCGACCGGTGGGCGCGGGCTGGACTGGCGCCGGTTGAACCGGTGCTGGCCTGGGCGCGGGCTTGGTGATGGTCACGCCGTTGATGACGGTCTGGGCCTGGGCGGTGATCGGCAGCGCCAGCAGCGCGGCGAGAGCGAAACGTGAAACGGTCTTCATGACAACAGGGTATACGGTTCGGGGCCGCCTGGTGCTGCCCGGTCTGCCTCGCGGCGTTCACCGATGCGTCAGGAAGCCGTCAGACAGGAGGCCAGGTGATCAGGGCAGGCTGCGCCATACTGGCTCCATGACCCTGAGCGGCGCCCCCCTGCCCGACGCCCACCGCGAACTCGCCCACGACCCGGCGCTGCTGCCGCTGCTGGGGGCCGGTCCACTGGCCCATCTGCCCCCGGCTGCCGACCCCTTCGCCTCGCTGATCCGCAGCGTCAACGGCCAGCAGCTTTCAGTGGCGGCGGCGGCGGCGATTGCCGGGCGGCTGGCGGCGGCCACCGAGAACTTCAGCCCGGCGCTGATCGCCTCAGCCAGACCCGAAGACCTGCGCGGCCTGGGGTTGTCGTGGGCCAAGGTCCGGACCGTCCAGGCCATAGCGGCGGCGGCCCAGAGCGGCGAGATCGACTTCGCGCACCTGGCCGAGCTGAGCGACGAGGCCGTCATCAGGGCGCTGATTCCGCTGCCTGGCATCGGGAGATGGACCGCCGAGATGTTCCTGATCTTCGGCCTGGGGCGCCCCGACGTGTTCAGCTTCGGTGATCTGGCGCTGCGCAAAGCCCTGGAGAAACATTACCCCGGCCAGGATCACGCCGCCACCGTCCAGAGCTGGTCGCCGCACCGCAGCTACGCCGCCCGGCTGCTGTGGCGCACCTTCCACGTCACGCCCGCCGTCTGAGGGGAGTAGCCCGCGCCGGTAGACTGTGTTCAGCCGGTAGACTGTGTTCAACTGACGACCTTGCAAGCGAAACGTCGGGCTGGCCCCCGGTTTCCAGTCTGCCTTGTGGGGTAAACTGACCGTAATCATGAATTATCCGAGCCTGGTATGGCACCTCAAGCGCACCGAGCTGTTCGCAGACCTGGAACTGGCCGAGCTTGAACGGGTTGCCACCACGACGCCTTACCGCTCCTACCAGGCGGGCGAGGTCATCTACCGCATGGACGACCCGGCGGACGCGCTGTACTTCGTGCGCTCCGGCCTGGTCAAGATCAGCAAGCTGTTTCCCAACGGCAAGGAAGCCATCCTGAGCGTGGTCGGCCAGCACGACACCTTCGGCGAGCTGCTGCTGCAACCCGAAGAGCGGCGCCCCACCCAGGCCGAGGCGCTGGAGCGCACCACATTGATCGTGCTGCCGCGCGGCGAGCTGCAAAAACTGCTCGACGCCAAGCACGACCTGGCCATGAAGCTCATCCGCATGATGGCCGCCCGGCTGTTCGAGGCCCAGGCCTGGACGGCGGAAGTCAGCGCCTACAGCGCCCCGGAGCGCGTCGCCAGTTTGCTGTACCGCCTGGCCCGCGAGTTCGGGCGCCCGCATCCGCAGGGCGTGGAGCTGAGCCTGAAGCTCAACCAGGAAGACATCGCCCGGATGGTCGGCGCCACCCGCGAAACGGTGAGTCACAGCCTGAGCAAGCTCAAGCACGAGGGTGCCATCGTCCGGCCCCGCACGCCGATCATCGTGCGGATGGACGCCTTGAAGCGCTACATCGAATCCAGCGAATAACCGAAGTGAGCCAGCCACAGCACGTTCATTATGTTGAAGGCAAATCGGACGGCGCTGAGGCGGCGCTGCGGACCTTCATGGCTGGCCTGAGCGCCCTACCGGGCCTGCTCGACGCCTGCCTGCTGGCCTCGCCTGCCCAGCCGGGGCTGTGGCTGCTCGAAAGCCGCTGGCAGGGGCCGCTGCCGGAGCTGAGTGTGCCGGAAGGGTTCAAGCATTGGAGTTTTGAGGTGAGGGCGTGGGTGGTGGGGATTGTACCTGCCTCAATAAGTCTGGAGCGCTGAGCAGGCGTCCAGTCAGGCCCGATCTCCAAACGCTCACTGAACCCTGGTCGGCGACTTCGGGGCCTTCTACCTTCCCCCTCCAGGGCGTACCATACCGTCACTGTGAACGTCCCCGCCGCCCGCCCCACGCTCAAAACCTACCTGAACCTCGTCAAGTTCGAGCACACCGTCTTCGCGCTGCCGTTCGCCTACGCGGGGTTGCTGCTGGCCGCGATGCAGTTTCGGGGTACGGGCTGGCCGGGCCTGGCTACCTTGATCTGGGTCACGCTGGCGATGGCCGGTGCCCGCACGGCGGCGATGGGCGCCAACCGGGTCATTGACAGCGCCATCGACGCCCGTAACCCGCGCACGGCGGGCCGCGAGGTGCCCAGCGGCAAGGTCAGCCCGGCGCAGGCGTGGGGATTGGTGGTGCTCAGCCTGCTGGTCATGGGCGTGGCGGCGGCGCAACTCAACCCGTTGTGCCTGGCGCTGATGCCTGTTGCTGTCATCTTCCTGATCGGCTATCCGTACATCAAGCGCTTCTCGTGGCTGTGTCACGTCTGGCTGGGCGTCACCGACGGCGCGGCGGCGGCGGGCGGCTGGATCGCCGTGACAGGCCGCTTCGACGCGGGCGCCTGGATTCTGTGGGCCATCGTGATTTTCTGGATGGTCGGGCTGGACACCATCTACGCCACTATGGACTACGATTTTGACCGCCAGCACGGCATCAGGAGTATTCCCGCCCGCTTCGGCATTCCGCTGTCCCTCAACATCGCCGCCGTCAGCCACGCGCTCACCTTCGCGCTGCTCCTGACGCTGGGCATCGTGCTGGGAAGTAGTTTCTGGTACTTCCTGGCCGTGCTGGTCATGGGCGGCATTCTGCTCTACGAGCACCGCCTGGTGCGCCCCGACGACCTGACGCGGGCCAACGTCGCCTTCTTCGATGCGAATATGTACCTGGCCCTGACCATGCTGGCCGGAGTGGTCGCGGACGTGGCGTGGCGCACCCTGCGCTGACTTTGATTCCCGCCGAGGCCATTCGGACGTTTGCCGACGGTGACGACTACGCCGCGTTGAACCTGCTGCGCCGTGCCCGCGATTCCCAGCCGCTGCACTCGCCGGGCTGGGCCTACCTGGAACGGGTGGTGGGCCTGGTCCTCATTCACCTTCAGCGCGAGGTGGAAGGCACCTTCGCCCTGGAGCGCGCTGACCCGCTGCTGGACGGTGTGGGCTGGCCGAGGCTGAGCCTGGAGGAAGTGATGGGGAGTGGGGAGTAGGAGGTGGGGAGTGGGAAGTAGGCACGGCGAAGCGAGCCTTTCCCGCGCCCCGCGCCCCGCCCCCCATTGGACCGACAAAGCCCCCGAACGCTGTTCCCACTCCCCACTCCCCACCCGCCCACTACCCGCGCCCTCATCTCTTCCCACAAGCCACGAGCCACAAGCCCGCCGCCCAGCGGCGTACAATCCCTTCATGCTGGAAACGTCCGTCGAGGACTTCGTATCGCGCTACCGCACCGACGCCGCCGAGGGCGAACTCTACCCGCAACCGGAAGGCAGCCCGCTGATGGAATTCGTCTCCGGGGGCCGGGCGCTGTACCTGTTTGACCGCACCGGGCCGTACACCGCCAGGCCAGGCCCGGCCCGCGTCATCGTCCACGCCATCCTGAGCGCCTTCGAGCGGTTGGAAGCGGGCGCCCAGACGAACGTACAGACCAAGCTCAGCCTGGTCGGCGTCTCCGGGGCGCAGGGCGTGGGGCAGGTCACGCGCCTGGTGTCGGCCTACACGGTGGTGGTGGGTGCCCGGCTACCGCTGGTGCTCTCCAGCTTCACACGGTTGCCCGCGCTGAAAGTCGGCGACTGGCTCAGCTTCGAGACCCAGCCGCCGCTGCACGGCTTTTTAGTACCGGACTAAACTGGGAACACAGCGGTCTTTCACATGCGGAAACTGGTCATCCTGAGTGAAATGAAGGATCTCGTCCTCAAACAGCGAGATCCTTCATTGCGTTCAGGATGATAACTATATGGTGTGGAATTGAATTGATGCTCGGCTATTTCGGTGCTGTGGTGCTGACCCCTCTACCTGGGGAAGAGTCGCAGACCTGAGGAGTGGCGTGCCCAGGCGCGTTCTTGGGCAGAACGGACTGTCGTCGTGAACGGACTGTCGTCATGAGCGGACACCCATGAGGGTGCCATTCCTCCCCATGAGGACGCCACTCCTCCCCCTGGGGACGCCTGCCCGCTCCGTCCACGACGAGTGCTTGCAGAGGGGTGCTGCGAAGCAGCGGGGTGAGTCGCAGACCTGCTTGCAGAGGGGACCACCGGGCGGCGTTCCCGCTAAATGCGTAAGATTCTTTTTAATCTTGTGTGACAACACTCTTCTACAGGCAACTTCACACGTTCACAACACCTCGCCCACTTCTTCTTGCTCCTCCAGCTTCGCCAGCAATTTAAACGCGATGCGCTCCAGATCGGCCCGGTCCTGCTCGTCGAGCACGGCGAACAGCTCGGTTTCGTTGTTCAGGTGAGTCGGCAACAAGTGATCGGCCAGGTTCAGGCCGCGCGGGGTCAGGCGCACGAAGGCGCTGCGGCGGTCCTGCTCGTTGATGACCCGCTCGGCCAGGCCGCGCCCGCGCAGGTTGCCGATGCGGTTGGTGATGCTCGCCCCCGTCAGGGCGGTCAGTCCGGCCAGCTCGGCAGGCGTCAGGCCCGCTTCCGGGGCGCTGCGGCGCAGGGTGATGAGCAGGTCCCAGGTGGCGGCGTTGAGGCCGGAGTCGCGGTGCGTGCGCTCGACCTGCCGGGCCAGCGCGGCTTGCAGGCGGGTAATCAGCAGATAGGTCAGCATCGGGCGGGCGTTTAGGCCGGGGCGGACCCGCTGCCAGTCGGCCTGAATGCGCCTGAGCAGCGCCGGAGTGGAGGACATGGGGACCGTTATAGCAAAGTCGGCCTGGGCGCCGGGCGCCGCTGCTCAACCGGGGCCAGTTGAGGCTGGGCAACCCCACTTCACCCCGGCGGGCCGCCAAGCCGCTACAGTCTGAAAGCAGGTGGAGCCAGACCTACACCACTTCCCGCTTTCCCGCATCACAGGAGCCGACTTGACCCCCGACCTCACTTCAGTGCCCGTGCTCGAACTGCGCGGCGTCACCAAACGCTTTCCCGGCGTGGTCGCCAACGACAACGTGAACCTGAGCCTGTTCGCGGGCGAGGTGCTGGCTCTGCTCGGTGAGAACGGCGCGGGCAAATCCACCGTCATCTCGGTGATGTACGGCCTGCAACGCCCCGACGAGGGCCAGGTGCTGGTAAACGGCCAGGCGGTGACGATCGCCAGCCCGGCCAGTGCGCTGAAACTCGGTATCGGGCTGGTGCCGCAGCACCCGATGCTGGTCGCGCGGCATACCGTGGCCGAGAACCTGGCGCTGGGCCATCAGCTACCGGGGCAGGGCAGCGGCCTGTTTCCGGCGCGGCGGGTGGCCGGGCGCATCCGCGAGCTGTCGCAACGCTACGGGCTGAACGTGGACCCGAACGCCCGCGTGTCACAGCTCTCGCCCGGCGAGAAACAGCGCGTCGAGATTTTGCGTTCGCTGCTGCGCGGTGTCCAGGTGCTGATTCTCGATGAGCCGACCAGCGTGCTCACGCCGCAGGAAGTGCAGGGGCTGTTTCAGGTGATGCGCGAACTCAAACGAGGTGGCAAGAGCCTGATCTTCATTTCGCACAAGCTCGGCGAGGTGCTGGAGATCACCGACCGGGTGACGGTCCTGCGCCGGGGCAAGGTCACCGGCAACGCGCCCACGGCGGGGGCCAGCCGACGAAGCCTGGCCGAGATGATGGTGGGCCGCACGGTGAGTTTTGACCGCAAGCGCCAGACCCCATCAGAACTGTCGCCATCAGAACTGTCACCATCAGAACTGTCGCCTTCCAACCTGGACACGGCGCCCGTTCGCCTCTCGCTGCGCGGCCTGAGCGCCTTGTCGAGCCGGGGGTTGCCTGCCCTGCGCGGGGTGAACCTCGATCTGCGGGCCGGTGAGATCGTCGGGGTGGCGGGCGTGGCGGGCAACGGCCAGAGCGAGCTTATCGAGGTGCTCTCAGGGCTGTGCCCGCTCCAGTCGGGGCGTATCGAACTCGACGGCGAGGCGCACGCCAGCGGGGCACGCCACATCTTCGAGTCGGGCGTGGCGCACATCCCCGAAGACCGCATCCACATGGGCACCGTGCCGAGCATGTCGGTGGCCGAGAACCTGGCGCTGCGCGACTACGCCCGCGCCCCGCTGGCCCGCGCTGGCGTGCGCGACCTGGGCGCCCAGGCCAGCCGCGCACGCGAGGAGGTCACGGCTTACGAGATCAGCACGCCCGGTGTGGACACGCCCTCGCGTTCGCTGTCGGGCGGCAACATCCAGAAGATCATCCTGGCCCGCGAGCTGCGCGGCCAGGCCCGGCTGATCCTGGCCGCGCATCCGACCTACGGGCTGGACATCGGCGCCACCGAGCAGGTCCACGCCGCGCTGCTTTCTGCTGCGGAGCGCGGCGCCTCGGTGCTGCTGGTCAGCGAGGACCTCGACGAGCTGCTGGCCCTGTCCGACCGCATTGCGGTGATGTACCACGGCGAGCTGCTGGGGCCGTACAGCGCCGAGCAGGCCACCCGCGAGGGCCTGGGCCTGCTGATGGCGGGCGGGGAAGCCAATTCGGACGGCTTGCCCCACGGCGCCGGGCCGGGCGACCTAGTGGAAAGTGCTGGGGCGAGTCTGTGATCCGCTTCGACCCCATCAGCGACGTGCCGCGCAGCCGGGTCGTCTGGGTGACGTTGGTGGCGCTGCTGGTGGCGCTCTTTATCGCCGGGCTGGTCTTCGTGGCAGCGGGCACTAACCCCTTGGAGGCGTACAGCACCATGCTGCGCGGCACGGTGGCCGACTGGAGCGGCTGGTCGGAGGTGCTGCGCCGAGCAGCCCCGCTGCTGCTGATCGGCGTGGGCCTGACGCTGGCGATTCGTGCCCAGTTCTTCAACATCGGCGGCGAGGGACAACTCCTCCTGGGTGCCGTCGCGGCGGGCGGCGTGGCGCTGTTCACGCCGATTGCGCCCGCGCTGATGATGGTCGCCATGTTCGTCGGCGGGGCATTGGCGGGCGGACTGTGGGCGCTGCTGGCGGCCTTCCTGCGGGTCCGGCTGCGCGTCAACGAAATTCTCAGCACGCTGATGCTCAACTACGTCGCCGCCTCCCTGGTGGTCTACCTCATCAACGGCCCCTGGAAAGGCGAAAAGGTGCGCGGTTTCATCTACACCGACGATTTTCCGGCCTACGCGCAACTGCCCACGCTGGGCGACACCCAGGTCGGCTGGCCCACGCTCGTGCTGGGCGCGGCGTTGGCGGTGGCCCTCCAGTGGTTTCTGGGCCGCAGCACGGGCGGCTTCGAGCTGCGCGTGGTCGGCGAGAACGCTGCGGCGGCGCGGTACGCGGGCATCAGCGTGGCCAGCGTGATCTACCGCATGGCGCTCATCACGGGCGGCGCGGCGGGCCTGGCGGGCGTGGGCGAGGTGGCGGGCATTCACCACAAGCTGCTGGAGCCCGGCCAGATCTCGTCCGGCTACGGGTTTACCGCCGTCATCGTGGCCTGGCTGGCACGCGGCAACCCGGCCCTGTGCCTGGTCACGGCGCCGCTGATGGGCATTATTCTGGCGGGCGGCGACGTGCTCAAAATCAACATGAACCTGCCGTTTCGCATCACCGACGTCTTTTCCGGCGTGATGCTGATGTGCCTGATCGCCAGCGAGGTCTTCGTGAAAAACAGGGTGCGGTGGGGGAGGTGAGGGGGCTTGTGGCTTGTGGGGAAAGATGGGGGAGTGGGATGTGGGGAGTGGGAAAGAGGTGGACTGAAACTGAAGTTTCTTCGACTGGGACGCGCTCTTTTGTCACTTCGCCTTGATGGGCGAGGTTGGGTGGGCAGCGGCTTGAACGATTTACCTCCTGCCCACAAGCCACACGCTATACGCCACACGCCCTCCGAAGGAGCCCCATGGACGAACTGATCAATGCCCTCCTGCGTGCGCTGGCCTTCGGCACGCCGCTGCTGCTGGCCTCGCTGGGCGCCGTCATCAACGAGCGGGCCGGGGTGGTCAACCTGGGCGTTGAGGGCATGATGGCCCTGGGCGCCCTGGCGGGCTTCGCGGTGGCCTACGGTGACGGCACACCGGGCAGCGGCAACCTCTGGCTGGGCATTCTGGCGGCGGCGCTGGCGGGCGGCCTGGCGGCGCTGCTCCACGCCTTCGTGACCATCACGCTGCGGGCCAACCAGTTCGTTTCGGGCCTGAGCCTGACGCTGCTGGGCCTGGGCGTGGCCGGGCTGCTGGGCAAGCGCTACGAGGGGCTGCCGCTGACGGGTCAGCCGCCGCAGTGGCCGTTCACGGTGGGGGCCATCGTGCTGGCCGGGCTGCTGGCCTTCTGGCTGAGCAGCACCCGTGCGGGCCTGACCCTCAGATCGGTGGGCGAAAACCCCGCCGCCGCCGACGTGCTGGGCCTGAACGTGGGGGCCGTGCGCTACGGCGCGGTGGCCTTCGGGGGCGCCCTGGCCGGGCTGGCGGGCGCTTACCTGTCGCTGGTCTACCGGCCTTCGTGGACCGATGGCATGACCAACGGTCTGGGCTGGATCGCCGTGGCGCTGGTCATTTTCGTCGGCTGGAATCCGCTGCGGGCCATCTTCGGTTCGGTCTTCTTCGGGCTGCTGTACTACCTTCAGTTCCGGCTCCAGGGCAAGACCTTCATTCCCACCGAGGTCTTCTCGGCCATGCCCTACCTGCTGGTGATCGTGGTGCTGGGCGTCGCGGGTCTGCGCGGGCAGCAGGGCGCGGCGCCGGAGTCGCTGGGCAGGCCGTACACGCGGGGGGAGCGGTAGGGGTGGCTGGTGGCGCGTGGCCTGTGTGGCTGGTGGGAACGGCGAAGGTGTGGATAGGAGGGTTGCGTCCCACAGTCGTCAGAGGTTACTTCCCTTCAAGGGCCAAGTTTCGTCGGACTCAGCGGTATACTCAATGCTTCAGTAAACCCACGATCCAGTAAACCCATGATAACGCCGCTCACGCTGCCCGCAACGCCCCGCCCGGCGCCGATTTCGCATCGGACGTCGCCCACTGTGCGTTAAAATTAGAACATCGGACACCTGATCTGGCTGACCCGCCCTCAACCGTGAGCTGAAGATGTACTTTGTCTTCAAAATGGTTTACATTGAGCGTCACTTAACCCCTGCCCCGGAGGCGCCCCATGAAGAAATCCATCTCAAGTCTGATCACCCTCGCCCTGACCCTCACCGTTGCGGGCACCATGACGCAGGCGGGGGCGCAAGGCGCCAAGCTCAAAGCCTGCTTCATCTACGTCGGCCCGACGGGCGATATCGGCTGGACCTACGCGCACGATCAGGGTCGCCTGGCGGCCATGAAGGCGCTGCCCTGGCTGGAGACCAAGTACGTGGAATCGGTGCCCGAAGGCCAGGCCCTGCCCGCCATCGACAAGCTGGTCAAGGACGACTGCAAGGTCATTTTCACCACCAGCTTCGGTTACATGGACGACACCCTGGCCGCTGCCAAGAAGTACCCTGAGGTGATTTTCGCCCACGCGGCGGGCTTCAAGCGTGCGCCGAACATGGCGACGTTCATGGCCGACTTCTACCAGGTCTACTACCTCAACGGGCTGGTGGCGGGCGCCCTGAGCAAGAGCGGCAACATCGGTTTTGTCGGCACCTACCCGATTCCCGAACTCAAGCGCCACCTCTCGGCCTTCGCGCTGGGCGTCCGGGCGGCCAATCCCAAGGCCAACGTGAACGTCAAGTGGCTCAACTCCTGGTTCGACCCGGCCAAGACCCGCGAGGCCAGCGAGGCGCTGATCGCCGAGGGCGCCGACGTGCTGTCCAGCGCCGAGGACTCGGCCACCGGCGTGCAGACCGCCGGAGCCAAGAACATCCCGACCTTTACCCACTACAACCCGATGCTGAAATTCAGCCCGACTGATGTGGTCAGCGGCCATATCGTCCACTGGGACAAGATTTACATTGACTTTCTGAGTAAGGTCCACAGCGGCGCCTACACCACCAAAAACCTCGCCAACGTGGACTACTGGTGGCTGCTGAGCAAGGGCGCCGTGGAAATGGGCGCCGATATGGGCATGCCTTTTAACGCCAAGTTCGTGCCGCAGCTCAAGGCCGCCAAGATGATGGTCGGCGGCAAGCCTGTCAGCGTGTATGACCGCGTGGTGGCCCTGAACGCCGAGATGGTGGCGGGCGGCAAGTTCGACCCCTTCACCGGCCCGATCAAGGACCGCAGCGGCGTGCTGCGCGTACCGGCGGGCAAGGTCATGAGCATCGGCGACCTCAACGGCATGATCTGGGTGGCGCCGGGCATCAACGGTCAGGTGGCCGACGAGCCCAAGAAGTAAACGAACGCAGACAGAACAAGCGCAGACAGAACAGGCGCAAACAGAACAAGCGCAGACAGATCGGCGCCGGAGCACCGCTACTCCGGCGCTTTCGTCTGGGCTCCGGCGCCTTGCTGACGCTGCCAGACAGCAAAAACCCCCACATCGCTGCGGGGGTCAGGTGCGTGGTGCCGAGGAGGGGACTTGAACCCCTACGCCTTGCAGCGCTAGTCCCTGAAACTAGTGCGTCTACCGATTCCGCCACCTCGGCTCCCAGGGCTTCAGTAGAGTACAGGGCCGCTGCGGGCTTGTCAAGGCTGGGCCGGGGGTTCCGAAGTCTGTTCAGGGCTGCTCAGACCCGCGCCAAGGTCAAACCTTCTCATTCAGAAAGTCTGCCGCACGCCGCTGCCGGAAGGCCTCCACGCCCTCGCGATGTTCCCAGCTCAGGCCTGCCGCGTCTTGCAGGTGGGCCTCGCTCAGCAGCGCCTCGTCCAGCGTGCCGCTCATGGCCGCCTGGAGCGCCTGTTTGGTCAGCGCCAGCGCGGCGGCGGGGCGGGCCGCCAGCCGCTCGGCGTACGCCTGCACCTGGGCGGCGAAACCCTCGGCGGGGTACACCTGCTCGCACAGACCCAGCCGCAGCGCGTCTTCGGGGGCGACCTTCTCGGCAAAGGCCATCAGCTCGAAGGCCCGGTG
>NZ_JANYGJ010000139.1 GCF_025362455.1 Deinococcus sp.
CCGTCCTGCGACAGCGGCGCGGTGAAACTCAGCCCGTACTCGGCGCCCAGGTTCAGCGCCTCGCTGAGGGCGTAGGCGGCGCTCAGGCGGGCACTGAAGGTCGAGTCGGCCCGCGAGACGGCTGCGCTGAGCGTCAGCGGAGAGAAGCGCGTGCTGCTGAGCGTCAGGCTCTCGGTGTCCTTGCCCTGACTGTTGTACGACACGGCTCCGGCCAGCCGTTCTTTGTCGGTAATCGGCGCCGCCGCGTCGAGGTTGCCGGTCCACTTGAGGACATTCGGGTTCTTGCCGGTGTCCGAGCTGCTCAATCTGGTGCGGGCCTTGAGGTCCACCCTCGCCACCTTGCCCTGCACACCGAAATTCAGGCTGCGGCTGGTGCCGGGGTCGAGGGGCGCGGCATTGATCCTGGTATTGTCCAAACCGCCGCTGGCACTCCATTTCCAGCTCGGTGAGAAGCGGCCCCGTGCGTCGACTGAGACGCTGTTGAGCACATAGCCTTCGGTGCGCCAGTCCTCGGCCCGCACGTAGGTCAGCGTGGCGTCGGAGAACAGGCCCGGTTCCGGCGCCGAGTAGCCGACCAGCGCCGTATACGTGCCGCCTTGCCGGGCCGCGCTGCGGCTGACGCTGAAGGCCCCGAAGGCGCCGCCGCTGCTGAGGCTCAGATTGGCGCTCTGGGTCCGTAAGCTGAGTTCCGGAATCCGCAGACTGAGGTTCAGCGCGGCGGTTCGCACGCTGTACTGACCATCGAATTGCAGGCCGTCCAGGCTCAGCGGCGGCGCGAAGGATCTGAACTGAACATAGTCCCCGCTGCCCGCTCCGGCGCTGCCCCCCAGCAGGCCCAGCGTCCCCAGCAGCGCCAGTGCGGCGCTCGGTGCTACTAAACCTGGATTTCGGCCTGATCTCACGGCCCACTCCCCGGCAGTGCGAAATCGAACATGACTCACCTCCACTCTCCAAGCTGCGCCGGGAGCCGTCAAAGCCCCGTCAAACTTCTGTCACGGCGCTGGCCGAACGCTGGACCGTCGGCGTCTGGGCAACGCACACGAGCGGCGTCAGAATGTGATTTGATGACCGGGCGTATAGCTCGCGCTTCACTCGACCCGACCCGCTTGACCCCTTACTGTGACTCTGCTACAATTACGCCTGTAACATAATCAGAAAGGAGATTTCACCCTTGACCGCATCCAGCTTCGCCCCAGGCTCAACGCTCAGCTCAACCCTGACCACCGACGTCGTGATGGCCCTCTCGCCCGATGCCAGCAGCGCCGCCGCCGCCCGCAAGCTGACCACGCCCGGCAAGTGGCCGACGCTGGCGCGGGCCGAGGGTATCGTCTGGGGCGAGTGCCAGGGCAGCGGCCCGCAGCCGTACCTGGTGGGCGTGGACCTGCGAACACCCGATTACGCCAGCAAATGCTCGTGCCCCAGCCGCAAATTCCCCTGCAAGCACGGCCTGGCCCTGCTGCTCTTGGACGTGGCCGGGCAGGGGAGCTGGCAGAGCGCCGCGCCGCCTGAAGCCCTACAAAAATGGCTCGACGGGCGCCAGACCCGCGCCGAGACGGCCACGCAGCCTCCCAAAGAATCCAAAGCGCCCGACTCCGCCGCTCAGGCCAAACGTCAGGCCGCCCGCGAAAGCAAGGTCGAACGCGGCCTGGCCGACTTGCACCTGTGGATGCAGGATCTGGTGCGAACCGGCCTGGCCACTGCCCGCAGCCTGCCCTACAGCGAGTGGGACCGCCAGGCCGCCCGCCTGATCGACGCCCAGGCGCCCGGCGCGGCCCGGCTGGTGGCCCGGATTCCCGATCACCTGCACGACGAGAGCGGTGAGGCGCTGCTCTCGCACCTGGGGCGGCTGGCCCTGCTGTGCCGCGCCTGGGAGCACCGCGCCGGGTTGCCCGTAAACGAACGCGCCGATCTGGACGCCGCGCTGGGCCAGCCACTCGACCTGGCGGCGCTGAGGGCCGGGGAGGGCAGCGCCGAGCGCTGGCAGGTGCTGGGCAAGTACGAGGGTGAAGAGGACAAGCTCCTGGTTCGCCGCACCTGGCTGCGCCGCGAAGCGGACGGGCAACTCGCCGCCCTGCTTGACTACGCGCCCAGAAACCACAGCCTGCCGCCCGCCCTGCCGCTGCTGCACACGGTTCAGGCTGATCTGCGCTTCGCCCCCGGCGCCTTTCCCCAGCGGGTGGTCCTGGCTAGCGAGCCCCAGGCGTTCACAGGGGGCGTCACCTGGCAGCCCGGTACGGTGGCGCAGCTTCACGCCGACTACGCCGCCGCCCTGGGCTGCCATCCCTGGCTGGAGCGCAGCGGCCACTGGCTCGGCCCCGCCTGGCTGCTGCCGGAGCACGGACAGCTCCGCGACGGGAGCGGTTACGCCGTACCGTTCAAGCTGGAGAACGAGACGCTGTGGCAGTGGCTGAGCTACAGCGCCACCCGACCGGCTACCTTTTTCGGCGAGTGGGACGGCCAGACGTTTACGCCGCTGTCGATCTTCTGTGGAGATGAGGTATGAGTGCCGAGCTGAGTGAACTCGCCGCCGCCGCCCGGCGCGGGACCGCCCGCAGCAGCCTGCCGGAACCCGGCCTCGCGCCGCTGGGGAAGGCTCTGGCGCGAATCACGGCGCCGACACCCGAAAGCACCCTGCTGCTGCGGGCCGGGCTGGCCGGGTTGCATGCCCTGGCCGGTCAGGCACTGGTGAAGGCGAAAGCGGACATCCCGCTCACGCTGCCGCCCGACGCCAAAGCCATTCCGCCCTCACTCAGCGAGCTGCTGCCGCAGGTGGCGCCCCACCTCAAGGTGCTGACCGAGCTGATCGGCTTCGTGGCGGCGGTGGGTCAGACCCTGGGGCCGCAAGACCTCTGGGAGCTGCGCCTTTCACATATGCCGATCAAACTCTGGAGCGTGCTGGGTGAGCGGGGCCGCTGGCTGGCCCGGCAGAACCCGGACTGGCGCGGTCTGGACCCTGAGCAGTGCAGCAGGGATGTAAAAGTCCGACTGTTGCGCTCGGAGGTGCTCGAAGCCCACGTCGCCGACCCTGAGACCGTCGCTGCCGACCTTCTCACACGCTGGCCTGATTTCAAAGCTGACGAGCGCCGCGCCGTGCTGGATGCGGTGGCCGCCAGCCTGCACAGCGCTGATCTGCCGCTGCTGACGCTGGCCAGCAACGACAAGCTCAGAGACATTCAGCAAGTCGCCCAGCAGTTCAGCGCTCATCTGCCCGGCGAGGCGCAGGAAGCGGTCAGGGCGGCGCTCAGGGCCAGCGTCAGTGTCAGCCGCAGCGGCAAAATCAAGTTCCTGGACGTGGACCTGCCTGCCGCGCTGGGCAGCCTCGACCCCAAAGATACGTCCGACAGCGCCGCCCGGCTGATGATCGGCGCCCTGCCGCTGCCGCTGATGCTGGAGACCCTGAATGTCACGCTCACGCAACTCGTCATAGGTTTGCGCGATGATCCTGGCTACTTGGAATCAGAATTCAGCAAGGCGCTGTGCGGTGAGCTGCCGTTCAAACTGGTGTTGCAGTTGCCCGAATCGCTGGACCCTGGCCGCGTGTCGATGGACTATGGCCGCTGGCCGCAGTCGCGTATCCGGCGTGTGGCCGTGGAGATGGTGGCGGCGGTGAGTCTGGGCGCCCTGGATCACTGGCGGGTGAAACTGCTGGCCTCGCTGCTGGCCGCCCTGGGCGAGCCGCTGGAGTTGCCGGAGGCCGAGCAGGCGCGGCTGCACGAACTGGCCAGGGTGCTGCTGAACCGGCTGGGTGCCCCTGACGCGGACGCCGACAAGCTCAGCGACGCCGCCTTCGATCTGCTCGATCAGCTTCCTGTTCACCTCGACCCTCACCGGGCGTTGCCGCCGATGCCAGTCTTGCCGGTGCAGGAGCCGCTGCCGGAGAACGCCAAAAAAGACGAGCAGCAGCGCTATGACCGCCGCCACTCCTATCTGAGCCGTCTGGAGCGGCTGCACACCCATTTGAACCAGGTGCTGACCCTGCGCCGCCGCGTGGTCGAAATCATGGGCCGGGCGCCGTGACCGCCACTCAGACTGTCGATTGGGCCGACCCCGCCAACCTGGCCGCCCTGGGCCGGATTCACAGCTTGCACGCCTGGCGCTCTCGCCGATTGCCGCTGCTGGCGCTGGGGCTGCTGGCCGTCATCGGCGTGTTTCAGTGGGGCGCCGCGCACAATCCCATTTTCCTGATCGCCGCCGTGCTGCTGGGCGCTCTGATGCCGCTCGTGCATGGGTTCACGCTCGCCCGGTTGCGCCGCGCCGCTCTTGTCAGCGGCGTCACGACGTACCGTCTGGACGAAGCGCTTCACATCCAGAATGTGCTCGGCGCTTACGAATTGCCACTCACCGACATCAACCGCATTCGCACCGCCCCGGACGGCGTGATCGTCACCTACGCCAGAACCTCCAGTTTGACGCTGCTCAGCGGCCCGGTCAGGACCGAACTCGAACGCCGCCTGGCCGTTCCGGGCCAATACATCGCCGCACAGGGCAACCCGTGACGCTGTTCTGGACGCCGCCGCAGCTCGCGCCTCGCCGCCCGGTCTGGCTGGCCCTGGCCGAGCTGTTTCTGGACAGCGATTGCCGCCCGGACCTGCCCGCGCTGGCGCTGGTGCTGGCCGAGTCGGCGTATTCGGAATCTGAACTCGTCACCATCTGGCAGGGCGAGGTGGCGCCGTTGCTGCACGCCAACTTGCACAGCGTGGCGGGCGTCTGGGGCGCCTGGGACGAAGCCTGGCTCTCCGCTGAGCTGGAGCGGCGTGGCCCGGCGGTTGGTCGCCTTGTGGCCGCTGTTCACCGGATCCGTGTGGGCGGTGTCGCAACCTACTTCCAGACCTTGCTCACCTTGCGCCGCGAGCTGCTGGAGTTATCCAAAGAAGACCGTGCCCGCCGCGTCCGGTTGCAGTGCTGGCTGGGGCGGCGGTATTTCCGGCCTGAACCGTCTGGACTGGCTTCATCTGGACTGTCTTCATCTGAACTGGCTTCATCTGGACTGGCCACCCGCCCGGACGATCCCGAACTGAGTGCCGTGTTCATGGCCCTCGAACCGAAGTTACGCCCGCTCCTGAACCGCCAGGAAGCCGCTGCCGATCCCCGCCGTCACGTTCTGACCCTCATGGGAGGCCCCGCATGACCAGCGCCAACACATCCAGCCCCGAAGTCCTGCGCCTGCACGCCGAGGACGCCTACGCCCACGAGCTCGCCGCCCTGGCCGCGCATGACAAGCTGCCGCGCCCGACAATGTGGAACCTCAGCCCCCGCGCCGTGCTGACCTACCTGATGGGTGGCGTGGCCGGAGACGTTGAAATCACGCCTAAATACGTCGGCCAGGCCCGGCTGATGGAGGTGGCGGTGGCGACCCTGGCCACCGACCGGGCGCTGCTGCTGATCGGTGTGCCCGGCACCGCCAAGAGCTGGGTCAGCGAGCACCTGGCGGCGGCCATATCGGGTGACAGCACCCTGCTGGTGCAGGGCACGGCAGGCACCGACGAGAACGCCATCCGCTACGGCTGGAACTACGCCCGCCTGCTGGCCGAGGGGCCGAGCGAGGCCGCGCTGGTCGAAAGCCCGGTGCTCCACGCCATGCGGCGCGGCAAGATCGCCCGCCTGGAAGAACTCACCCGCGTCCAGAGCGACGTGCAGGACACGCTGATTACCATCCTGTCGGAGAAGACCCTGCCGGTGCCGGAGCTGAACACCGAGGTCCAGGCGGTCAAGGGCTTCAACCTGATCGCCACCGCGAATAACCGCGACAAGGGCGTCAACGACCTGTCGAGTGCCCTCAAACGCCGCTTCAACACGGTGGTCTTGCCCGTGCCCGACAGCCTGGAAGACGAGCTGAGCATCGTCACGCGCCGCGTCGAGAGCCTGGGCCGCAGTCTGGGCCTCCCCGACGTGCCGCCCGCGCTGGAAGAGGTGCGGCGGGTGGTGCAGGTGTTCCGCGAACTGCGAAGTGGGCTGACCGAGGACGGCAAGACCAAGCTCAAGTCGCCCAGCGGCAGCCTCAGCACCGCCGAGGCCATCAGTGTGGTCACGCACGGCATCACCCTGGCGACCCACTTCGGCGACGGCACCCTCAGCGCCCGCGACGTGGCCGCCAGCCTGGTCGGCGCCGTCATCAAAGACCCGGTACAGGATCAGGCCGTCTGGAACGAGTATCTGGAGACGGCCATCAAAAAGCGCGACGGATGGAAGGCGTTTTACGCGGCGTGTAGGGACGTGAGCTGAAATCAGGAGTCCAGATCGAGGATGAGCTTCAGGCCGTCTGTGACGCGCAGCATCGCGTCTCGACTGAGCAGGCGAACCTTGTCACGCAGATCTGTTTTGTTGAGGGAGTAGAGTTGCGACACATTAACCACGCTGGGCTGCTCCAACCCACTCTGAACAGGTTCCAGCACGACGTTCCCAGGTGCCTCACCTCGAAACAAATTCTTTGTCAGGATGGCGACGATGACTGTGTTCAGTCGGGTCTGATTAAAACTGTTTGCCTGAATGACCAGGACGGGCCGCACACCAGCCGGGCGACTTCCCAAGACCTCGCCCAGATCGGCCCACCAGATCTCGCCGCGCTGAATCACCACTCGGTCGAGGCCAGAGCCCGTTTGATAGCAGCTCGCCCAAAGGCATCGGCCTCCGGATCATCACTGGCTGGATCGCCGTACACCCGGTTGAGCGCTTTGGTGACGGCCTCATCCCGACGCACCTTGATGTATTCGCGCAGGGCGGTGGCATAAAGCTCACTTCGGCTTATCTCCAGCTCTCTGGCGAGTTCTTCTCCCTTACCGAACAGATCGTCCTCAATCGAAATCGCCGTTTTCATACCAGGAGTATAACCCAAGTGACTACCAAGAATCACTACTCCATCTACCCCATCCGCCATCACGGCCCCGGAAGTGCCCGCAGCCTGGAGCGTGCCCTGAACGCCGCGCCGCCGGGCGTGCTGCTGATCGAGGGGCCAGCCGACGCCGACGCCCTGCTGCCGTTCTTCGCCGACCCCGCCCTGACGCCGCCAGTGGCGATCATGGCCCACGTCCAGGGTCAGCCGGAACAGGCGGTGTTTTTCCCGCTGGCCCATTTCAGCCCGGAGTTCGTGGCGATTCGCTGGGCGCTGAAACGCGGTGTGCCGCTGGCCTTCATGGACCTGCCTGCGAGTGTGACCCTGGCCCAGCGGGCGACCAAACCGGAGGAGCACCAGCCAGCCGAAGCCCCTTCAGACGACCTCCAGCCCGAACCTCAAGCTTCCACTGAGGCCCCCGCCGACGACCTGCGCAGCGACCCGCTGGCGGCGCTAGCAAAGGCGGCGGGCTACCCCGATTTCGAGCGCTGGTGGGACCAACTGGTCGAGGCACGCGGCGACGACGCAGCCGTCTTCGACGCCGTGTCCGAGGTCATGACCGCCGTGCGTGAAGTCGAAATCACGTCCGAGCGGGACATCTTGCGCGAGGCCCACATGCGGACCCGCATCCGCGAGGCGCAGCAGGGTGGACAGCCCGTCGGCGTGGTCTGCGGCGCCTGGCACGGCCCGGCCCTGACCGAAGCGGTGCTGGCCCGCGAAATCAAAAACGACGCCGCACTGCTCCGCACCCTGCCGAAAGTCAAAGCCGGTCTGACCGTCGTGCCCTGGACCCACGGACGCCTGACCATGCACAGCGGCTACGGCGCGGGCGTCGCCTCGCCCGGCTGGTACGCGCACCTGTTCGACACCAGCCAGCACGTCAGCGCCGCCTGGTTGACCCGCAGCGCCCGGCTGCTGCGCGGGGCCAAACTCGACGCCTCCAGCGCCCAGGTCATCGACGCCACCCGCCTGGCCGAGACGCTGGCGAGCCTTCGCGGCCTGGGTCTGCCCGGCCTGGGTGAGCTGACCGACGCCACCCGCGCCGTGTTCGCCTGGGAATCCGATCTGCCGCTGCGGATGATCGGTGAGCAACTGGTGGTCGGTGAGACGCTGGGCGAGGTGCCCTCCGGCGTGCCGACGGTGCCGCTGGCGCAGGATCTGGCGGCCATCCAGAAGCGGCTGCGCCTGAGGCCCGAAGCCACCGCCCGCGAACTGATCCTCGATCTGCGGGGGGACGGCGACCTGGAGCGGAGCTGGCTGATGCACCGCCTGAATATCCTGGGCATTCCCTGGGGCAAGGCGGGCTACGTCAGCGGTTCCGGCACCTTCAAGGAAGCCTGGAATCTGCGCTGGGAGCCGGAATTCAGCGTGCGGGTGGTCGAGGCGAATCTGCATGGCAACACCCTGGTCCGTGCCGCCAACACGCTCGCGGCTTCCCGTGCCCGTAAAGCCGCGACGCTGGGTGAGCTGTCCGGATTGCTGGAAAGTACCCGCCTGGCGAATCTGCAAGGCGCCGCCCGGCTGACCCTGGGCATTCTGGACCGACGCGCCGCCAACGCCGAGGTGTCCGAACTCCTGGAAGCCCTGCCGCCGCTGGCCCGCCTGGCCCGCTACGGCGACGTTCGCACCCGCAGCGGCGACGATCCCACGCCGATTTTCCGGACGCTGGTACTCCGCGCTGGTGCTGGACTTCCGAACGCCGTCCAGGCCATGCAGCAGGACGCCGCCCGCACGCTGCAAGAGGCGATTGCCGGGGCGGATGCGGCGGTACAACTCCTCGACGACCCACAGGCGCTGACCGACTGGCGCAGCGCTCTGCAAGGGCTGGACGCCACCCCCGGCGCGCACCCACTCCTCCACGGTGACGCGGTGCGGCGGCTGCGCGACGCCGAAGTTCTGGATGAATCTGCCGTACAACAGCGCCTGGCTTACGCCCTGGCTCCCGGTGGCCCACCCGCCGATGTGAGTGACTGGCTCGACGGCTTCATCGGTCAGGATGCCAGCGTGCTGCGGCACGATCCGGCGTTGCTGGCCCTGCTCGACGGCTGGGTCGGTACGCTCGAACCGGAGGCGTTCGAGTCGGTGCTGCCGCCGCTGAGGCGCTCGCTCTCGCGCCTGGAAGCTGCCGAGCGCCGCCGCATCGGGGAAGACCTGCGCGGCCTGGAGCGTGTGGCAACCGTGCGCGAGGTCAACGACGACCTGGGGATGCTGGTCGTGCCGGTGGTGCTGCGGCTGCTGGGCGTGAAGGCGTGAGTGTGGTGTATGGCCGCCCGCTGAGCGAACTGGGCGAGGTGGATTGGACGCAGCTCAAGCACGCTTACGGAAGTGCCGAGGACGTGCCGGACCAGTTGCGTGCAGTGGCCGCAGGCGATCAGGAGGCGTTTTCCGATTTGTACGGCAACCTGTGGCACCAGGGCACGGTCTATCAGGCGACGGCCTACGCGGTGCCGTTTTTGATTGGCCTGCTGGACGTCGGGAACGCCGAGGTATTGCATCCGCTGGCATGCATGGCTCAGGGCTACAGTTACCACGACGTTCACCAGATGTACGACGACCCGGCACAGCGAGCTGATCCTGCTTATCAGGCCGTGATAGCCCGTGAGCTGCGCTGGGTTAAAGCCGTTCGGGCAGCCGTTGTGGGGGGTGTCCCGGTGTATCGGCGCTTTCTGAGTGATCCCAATCCTGAGTACCGCGAGTTGGCGGCAAACCTGTTGGCGTTGCTGGCAGCCGAAGTGCCGGATGCTGGTGAATGGCTGCTCGGAGGTCTCTCGGATGCTGAATCTGCCGTGCGAGCGGTTTGCGCCCAGGCACTCGCTCGATTTTCCGCTTCCCCAGACGCTTTGGAGGCCGTCAGGAAGCAGGGGCTCAACGACCCGGAATTTCTGCCACGACTGATGGCGGCCTTCACCCTCGCCCGCTGGCAGCAAGCCCTTGCTCCGGCCTGGGCAGGTGACCTGCTCGAAGAGGCGCTGGCCCAGCTTGATGTTGAAGAGCTGCTGTCGCCGCTTTTGGAAGGTCCGACTCTGCTCAGACAACTGGCTCACGCCGCTCGTGAACTGGGTCAGAGTGAGCGTTTCGCCTGGTTGCTTTGGTCGCACTTTCGAGAAAACTCTCAGGACAACAGTGATGAGGACTACTTCGATGAAGCGCTGGCGCTGGCCTACCCTGCTCCCGGCGCGCCGTTGACGCCGCTGCTCGTCACACTGCTCAACGACCTCCTGGGCAGACACACTCCACTGACATCTTGGTATCGACAGTATCTACACCAGCTTGCCCTGCCCACCACCCATGAAAGCCTGAGTACCTGGCTTCAGGAGCGTGAACCATGACCCTACCCTCGTCCCCAGACCCCGAACGCCCAGACTCCGAACGTCTCCGTCGCTGGCGCCTGCTGCTCGGCGGCGAGACCTCCGGTGGGCAGAGCGCCGACGGCACCGGCTGCGCCCTCAGCGAACATGACGCCCGCCTGGACGCCGCCCTGGCCGCGCTCTACGACGGTGCCAAATTCGGCAAGCCCGCCAAGGGTGGCAAGCGCAGCGCCGGGCTGGGCGGCAGCGCCCCCGCCGTGGCGACCTGGCTGGCCGAGGTGCGTGACCTGTTTCCCCAGGGCACCGTGCGCGTGCTGCAACAGGACGCGGTGGACCGCCTGAACCTCAAAGCGCTGCTGCTCGAACCCGAACTGATGGAAGGCGTGGTGCCCGACGTTCACATGGCCGCCACCCTGATGAGCCTGAAAGACGTGATGCCCGCCGCCGCTAAGGACATGGCCCGCGTCGTGGTCCGCAAGGTGGTGGACGACCTGACCGCCCGCCTGGCCGAGCCGCTGCGCAGCGCCGTGAGTGGCAGCCTCAACCGCGCCCAGCGCAACTCCCGGCCTCGCGCAAGCGAGATCGACTGGGGCCGCACGGTCCTGAAGAACCTCAAATCCTACGACCCGGAGCGCAAGACCGTCATTCCGGAGCGACTGGTCGGCTACGGACGCGCCCGGCGCAGCCTCAAGGACATCGTGCTGTGCCTCGATCAGAGCGGCAGCATGGCCAGCAGCGTGGTCTACGCGGGCGTCTTCGGCGCCGTGCTGGCCAGCCTGCCCGCCGTGAGTACCCGCGTGGTCGTTTTCGATACCGAGGTGGTGGACCTCAGCGAGCACTTATCCGACCCGGTGGACGTGCTGTTCGGCGTGCAGCTCGGCGGCGGCACCGATATCAACCGGGCGCTCAAGTATTGTCAATCGCTGGTGCAGCGCCCGGAAGACACCATCGTCGTACTGATTTCCGATCTCTACGAGGGCGGTGACGAAAAGCGGATGCTGGAGCGGGCGCGGCAGCTCGTGGACAGCGGCGTGCGCGTCATCGCCCTATTGGCCCTGGACGACGACGGCGCCCCCGGTTACGATCACCGGGTCGCCACCACCTTCGCGGGCCTGGGCATCCCGACCTTCGCCTGCACGCCCGATCACTTTCCGGGCCTGATGGCGACGGCCATCGCGGGCGGCGACGTGGCGACCTGGGCGGCGGGGCAAGGTATCGTGCTCAGCCGGGCGGGGGACGAGGAGAGGGCGCGGGCCTGACTGGGGCCAGTAAAAAACCGCCGCCCTGCATCTCAGGGCGGCGATCCCGTCACCTCCAACTCAGCCCTTCATGCCGGTCAGCACCACGCCCTCGATGATCTGCTTTTGGAAGAAGGCGAAAACAACCAGCACCGGAATCACCGCCAGGCTCGACGCGGCCATAATCAGGCCCCACTGGGTTCCGGCCTCGCCGTTGAACAGCGCCGTGCCCACCGGCAGCGTCCGCAACTCCGGCTTCTGAATCACGATTAGCGGCCACAGAAAGGCGTTCCAGTTGCCCAGGAAGCTGAAGATCGCCAGGCTCGACAGCGCCGGGCGCACCAGCGGCAGCGCCACTTTCCAGAAGATGCCGAACTCGCTCATGCCGTCGATGCGGGCGGCCTCGATCAGATCGGTGGGCAGCGACTCGAAGAACTGCCGCATCAGAAAGACCCCGAAGGCGCTCATCAGGCCCGGAAACAAGATAGAGAAATAGGCGCCCGGCGTGGTGTTCAGCAACTTCAGGTCGCTGACGCCCACGAACCAGGGAATCACCAGCATCTCGGTGGGGATCATCAGCGTGGAGAGCATCAATACGAAGATGATGTTCTTGCCGGGAAATTCGAACTTGGCCAGCGTGTAGCCCACCAGCGAATCGAAAAACAGCACGCTGAGGGTGCTCACGCCCGCGACCAGCAAGCTGTTGCCGAACCAGGTCAGGAACTTGGTCTGGGTCAGCACCTGGCTGTAATTGGCGATGGTGGGCTCCTGGGGCCAGAAGCCCAGGCTGAACAGTTCCTGAAACGACTTGAGGCTGGTCAGCACCATCCAGGCGAAGGGGAATAGCGTAACGAGGGCACCGACGGCCAGCACGACGTAGGCGAGAACGGTCAGGCTGCCGCGCTGCCGGGCCGGGGGCACCAGTTGGGTTTCAGTGGTCAGACGCGGCTGAGTGGTCATCCGTAGTCCACCCGCCGGGTCAGGAAGCGCAGTTGCAGCAGCGTGATCGCCAGGATAATCACGAACAGCACCACCGTGATGGCCGAGGCGTACCCCGTCTGGAAGCGCCCGAAGGCGAGCTGGTAGATATACAGGGCCACCGTCATGGTGCTGCTCAGCGGCCCGCCCTGGTCGGTGAAATTCAGGTTCACGACCTGGGTGAACAGTTGCAGATACGAGATGGTGCCGGTTACGACGCTGAACACGATGGTCGGGTTGAGCAGCGGCAGGGTGATTTTCCAGAACGCCTGTGAGCCGCTGGCCCCGTCGATCTCGGCGGCCTCGTAGTAGGTGCGCGGAATGGCCGCGAGCCCGGCCAGGAACAGCACGACCTGAAAGCCCAGATTCTGCCAGACGACCAGCGCCGCCGTGGTGGCCAGCGCCTGCGAAGGCGAGGTCAGAAACGGCTGTGGCGGCAGGTGCAGCCACACCAGCAGCGTGTTGACCGGCCCGAACTGCGGGCTGAACAGCCACTGCCAGACCCAGGCCGAGGCGACGATGGGCGTCACATAAGGCGCGAAATACAGTGCCCGGAAGAGGCCCTGCAACTTGCGGATCTTGCCCAGCAGCAGCGCGGTGGCCAGCCCCAGCACGATCTGCGCCGGAACCCCGATGATGGTATACAGCGCCGTGTTGACCAGCGCCCTGCCGAATACCCCGTCGTGGAGCAGCTTGTCGTAGTTGGCAAAACCTACGTAGGGCTGCACTTCCTTGAGGATGTTCCAGTCGAACAGGCTCAGCCGCAGCGCCGTGAACGTCGGCAGAAACCGCACGATCAGGAAGAAGACCAGGGGCACGGCCAGGAACGTATACGCCGTGATCGTCTGCCGCCGCCGGAGCGAGCCGGGGCGGCGCAGACGTGCAATAGATGGGATGGTGGTCAAGACTGAGACCTACACGAGAGGGCTGGGACGAGGGTGAGCAATCTAGCCCTCTGAGTACATGGGATTACCTTGAGTCTCGGACACCTCGCCTCGACGCTTCTGACCCCTCGCCCCTTGCGGGAGAGGGGCACTGCGAAGCAGCGGGGTGAGGGGAGTGAGCGCAGCTCATGCCCTACGCGCGAGATTTTTGATAATCCCGTATGACCCAGCCTTCCACTTCTCACTTCTTGTAATACTCGTCCAGAATCTTCTGCTCGCTGGCCGCCGCCGCCTTCACCGCGTTGGCGGGCGAGTTGCCCTGAAGCAGCACGGTGTTGATGGCGTCCACCCAGGCTTTGCGCTGCCCGGCCTCGTCCACGAAGACCGTCGAGGACGCGAACGGCAGGCTGTAGACGAACGGCCCGAACACCGGATCTTTACGCAGCGCGTCGTCGCCCGACAGCTTGCGGCTGGCCGGAATCTCGCCGACGTTGGCGAGCCAGGTGCGCTGGGTCTCCTCGCTGGTCATGAATTTCAGGAACTTGATGGAGGCGGCCAGCTTATCACCCGTGGCGTTCTTGGTAATCCCGTTGACCCAGAACGAGCCGAAGTTGCCGCGCTGCTTGTTGGCCGCCAGCACCGGCAGCGGAGAGACGCCCCAGCCAAATTTGGCGCCGGTCTTGATGGTGTTCACCGCGAACGAGCCGTCGATAATCATGCCGACCTTGCCCGCAATAAACGCGTCGCGGTAGCTGTTGTTGCCGGGGAAGAAGTTGGGCACGCCCAGCTTGTACTTGGTCGCCAGGTCGGTGTAGAAGGTCATGGCCCTGGTTCCGGCCTCATTGTTGTAGGCCACCGTCTTGCCGTCCTTGCTGTAGGGCTGGCCGCCGAACTGGCGCACCAGCACTTCCCGCAGCACGTGGTAATCCTGCCCGTCCGGCTGAATGCCGAAGCCCAGCGTGGTGAAGCGCGGCGCCGTGCCCTTGACGATCTTGCCCGCATCACTGATGAAGTCTTCCCAGGTGCGCGGCGGCTGCGCTATTCCGGCAGCTTTGAACAGATCCTTGTTGTAGAAGACCGCCAGCGTCCGGACGGCGGTGGGCAGCGCGTAGTATTTGCCGCCGATCTTGGAGGTCTTGACCATCGGCGCGTAATTGGCCTCGATCTGCTTGAACGGGAAGTCCTTTTCGGGCAGAGGCTGGAGGTAGCCCGCGTCCACGTACTGCGGCAGCCAGCCGTAGAACATGTTCACCACGTCCGGCCCCTGCCCGGCGGGCACGCTGGAGGCGACCTTCTGGCTGTAGGCGTCGTAGGGAAAGTTCTCCTGCTTGACGGTGATGTCGGGATTGGCCGCCTGGAACTTCTTGATGAGGTCGTTCACGGTTGAGACCTTGCTGGCGTAGTCGTATTGCCAGTAGGTGATGGTCACGGGCGCGGCGGCAGCGCCAGACACAGCGGCAGATACGGCGCCGAGCGCCAGCGTCATGAGGGCAAGACGAGTAAAAACCTGTTTCATGGTGGTTCCTCCGGGGCGCGTCAAAGCGTGCGAGCGACGTCAAGATGTACGGCGCAGCATAGGGCAAGGGCGCCGTCTGAGACTGGCTTACGGCGGTGTATCCGGCCTTAAGCTGTACTTGAGCTGGCCTTGGCTGAAGCTTCATCCGGCACGCCTTCCAGGGCGGCGCGGGCGGCGGCGAAGGCGCTGGTGACGGCCTCGTGCCGCTCACTGTCGAGGTCCAGCCGGGCACGCGCCACCTTCAGGTGCGCCCTGATCGTGTCGGGCGCTGGGCCGCCGTAGGTCGTGCGCCGCGCCACGAAGGTCGCCGGATCGAGGGCCGCTCTGAGCGCCGCTTCCGGCAGGTCGAGGTTCAGCGCCGCCAGGTCATCTTGCGTCACCTCGGCCAGACTCCGCCCGGTGTCGTGCAGCCGTGCCAGCAAAGCTTTGACCGCCGCGTGCGCCTGCCGGAAGCCGCCCGCCTGCCCGTTATTATCGCCGCCGTGTCCGCTGCGGGCCAGGGCGTCGGCCAGCTCGGTGACCACCGCCTCACCGCTGGCGGCCTCGACCCGCCACTTCGCCCGGTTGATCTGCGGCGAGAGCAGCGTCACCGTCAGCAGCTCTACCGCCTCCCCGAACTCTTTCCACATGGTATGCAGCGGCGGCTGCATGTCCGGCCCCGGATCGTTGATGTCGCCAAACGGGACGTTGTGGGCGCTGAGCACCACGGCGCTGCACGCGCCTATCGCCTTGCTGAGCTTGGTGCGGGCGTGTTCCAGCGCCACCGGATTGCGCTTTTGCGGCATCACGCTCGACCCCTGCACCAGCCCGTCGGCCAGCGTAATCAGCCCCCGCGAGGCCCAGAACAGCAGGTCGTGGACGGCCCGCGACAGGGTGGTGGCCGCCGTTGTCACCGCGCCCGCCGCCTCGACCTGCCAGTCGCTGGTCGACACGGCGTCGTAGGTGTTTTCGACGGGTCTGTCGAAGGCCAGCAGCGCCGAGGTCAACTCCCGGTCGATAGGGAAACTGGTACCGCCCAGGGCCACCGCGCCCATCGGACAGAGGTTCAGGCGGCCCAGCGCCGAGAATAAGCGCTCCACGTCGCGGGCGAGCACGTTCTCCAGGCCGCACAGGTAATGGGCCAACGTGGTCGGCTGGGCCGGTTGGTGGTGGGTGTAGGCCACGATCAGCGTCTGGGCCTCGCGCCCGGCCAGGTCGAGCAGCGTCAATCTCAGGGTAATCAGCCGCACGGCGGCCCGCATTAGACGTGAACGGGCGCTCAGGCGGTAGATGGTCATATCCAGATCGTTGCGCGACAGGGCCGTGCGCAGCGCCCCCGCCGCGCCCTCGTCTGACAACAACAGTTGCCGATCCAAGGTAAAAAACACGTCCTCGATGCTGGGGTCGTGCGGCGGAAACGGCTGGCGGCGCAGCTCCCGCAGCAAGTTGAGTGCCCGGTCGGCGCCCGGCACGCCCTGAGCGCCCAGCATCCAGGCGTGGGCGCTCAGCGCGTCGAACAGGTGCGGCAGCAGGTGGGCGCGGGCGTAGGCGTAATCGGGCGCCAGCACGGCTCTCAGGTAGGTGTCATGCCACACCGGGCGTCTCCGGGGCGTTGCGACTGGGAAGCATGCGTCAATCTAGCGCGGCGCCCGCGTTGCGGTGGACTTTTTTAATTATTTGATCGTTGAATTTAATGCTTTGATCGTTGAATATTTTTTGAGAACGGTTCACGCGTATCTGCGCTACTCTACACACCATCTCAGGTCCAGCGCCCAACCCGTCTGATCCTCGGAGGTCTTCCCATGCGCCCGACACCCTACCACCCGACACCCTACCAACTGACATCCCACAACCTGCTGCCCCTGCTCACGCTACTGCCTGCCCTGCTGCTGGCGCCCGTCGTGGCCCAGTCCCAGGCTCAGACGGCTCCTGCACTCTACAAAGACGCTGGGCAGTCCCCCGAAGCCCGCGCCGCCGATCTGCTAGGCCGCATGACCCTGGCCGAGAAGATCGGGCAGATGACCCAGGCTGAGCGCGGCAACATCAAAGACAGCGCCGACATCGCCAAATACGGCTTCGGCAGCATTCTGTCGGGCGGCGGCAGCGTACCGGAAGGCAACACCCCGGCGAACTGGGCCGACATGATCGACGGCTACCAGAAACGGGCGCTGAGTACCCGCCTGGCCATCCCCTTACTCTACGGAGTGGACGCCGTTCACGGCCACAACAACGTGCAGGGCGCCGTGCTGTATCCGCACAACATCGGGCTGGGCGCCACCCGCAATGCCGATCTGGTGCGCCGCATAGGCCGCGCCACCGCCGAGGAAGTCGCCGCGACCGGCGCCCACTGGACTTTTAGCCCCTGCCTGTGCGTGGTGCGCGATATCCGCTGGGGCCGCAGCTACGAATCCTTCGGTGAGCGCCCCGAACTCGCCAGCCTGCTCAGCTCCGAGATCGACGGTTACCAGGCCACCCCCGGCACGGGCAGCAGCATCCTGGCCACCGCCAAGCACTTCGTCGGTGACGGCGGCACCAGTTACGGCTCGTCGATCAACCCTGAGTACCTGCTCGACCAGGGCGACACCCGACTGACCGAGGCGCAGCTCAGGGCGCTGCATCTGCCACCGTTTCAAGCCGCCGTCAAGAAGAACGTGGCGAGCGTGATGGTGTCGTTTTCCAGCGTGGGCGGCCTCAAGATGCACGCCGACAAAAAGCTCATCACCGACGTGCTCAAGGGTGAACTCGGCTTCAAGGGGTTCGTCATCTCCGACTGGGCGGGCCTCGATCAGATTTCCCCGCAGTACGACCTGAGCGTGCGCACTGCCGTCAACGCCGGAATCGACATGCTGATGGTGCCGGATAACTATCCCCGTTTCGTCCAGACGCTGACCGATGAGGTGAAAGCCGGGCGGGTGTCCCAGGCCCGCATCGACGACGCCGCGTTGCGCATCCTGATTCAGAAGTTCCGCTTCGGCCTCTTCGAGCGCCCCCTGACTGACCGGACGCTGGCCGCAGGCTTCGGCTCGGCGGCGCACCGTGCCCTCGCCCGCCAGGCCGTGCGCGAGTCGCTGGTGCTGCTGAAAAACAGCGGCGTGCTGCCGATCTCCAAAACCGTGCCGCGCCTGCTGGTCACCGGCAGCAACGCCGACGACCTGGGCAACCAGCTCGGCGGCTGGAGCCTGACCTGGCAGGGCAGGAGCGGAAACAGCGCGGTGGGCACCACCATCGCGGCGGGCATCAGGGCGGCGCTTGGCAGCGCCAGCAAGGTCGATGTGGTCGCTGCCGCCTCGCTGAATCCGGCCACCGTCAAAACCTACGACGTGGGCGTCGTGGTCGTCGGCGAGACGCCCTACGCCGAGGGCAAGGGCGACCGCTCGGCGCTGAGCCTCAGTCCCGCCGACGCCGCCGCCATCAGGTCCGTCTGCACCGCCATCAAATGCGTGGTCGTCACGGTATCGGGCCGCCCGGTGATCCTGACCGACCAGCTTTCCAGCATGGGCGCCCTGGTGGCTGCCTGGCTGCCCGGCAGCGAGGGCGCGGGCGTGGCCGACATGCTGTTCGGCGCCCAGCCGTTCACGGGTCGCCTGCCGGTCACCTGGCCAAAGAACATGAATCAGCTTCCGGTGGGCCAGCCGAAAGACGCCAGTGCCCCGCTGTTCGCCTATGGCGCGGGGCTGGACCGGTAAGGCCCGGCCTGTCATTCAGAGCGGCATCCCAAACTGCATCCCAAACTGCTCAGTCGCTGGCCAGAGCCGGGCGGCCCAGTGCCACAGACAGCCGTTCCCCGGCGGCCAGCACGGCACTTCGCAGCTCGTCTTTGTATTTGTAGAAGCGGAAGGCGGGCGCCGAGACGCTGATGCTGGCCAGCACCGAGCCGCGTTCCCCGCGCACCGGCACTGCTATGCAGCACACGCCCTCGTGGACTTCCTCCACGTCGTAGGCGTAGCCCTGGCGGGCGACCTGGGCGAGTTCGGTGGCCAGTTCGTCGGCGGTGGTAATCGAGTTGGGCGTCAGGGCGCTGAGCTGAAAGTTGCCGGTCAGGCGGGCCAGCTCCGTGCTGGATAATTGCGAGAGCAGCACCTTGCCCATTGCCGTGCAGTGCGGCGGCAGGTTGCTGCCCACCACCACCCGCACGGCGCCGTTGCCCTGCACCTCCTCCAGATCGAGCAGGCGGTAGCCCTGCAAGACGCTCAGGTGAATGCTCTCGCCGGTCTGGGCCGCCAATCTGACCATCTCGCGGCGGGTGGCGACCAGCCAGGGAAAACGGCCCTCGGCGCTGCGGGCCAGGCTCAGCAGTTTCAGTCCGGCGCTGTACTGACCGCCCTGCCGGTGCAGCATCCCCAGTTCGGCCAGGCTGGCCAGCAGGTCGTGCGCGGTGGACTTTTTCAGGTGCAGTTCGGCGGCCACGCTGGTCGCGCCCCACACCGGTCTGAGCGGCGTGAAGAGGGCGAGCACCTGGAACGCCTTGGCGACGGTACTCAGCATGTGGCCTGCGCGGCGGCCAGAGCAGATGTCATAAGGCCAGAGCAGATGTCATAAAAAGACCCTTTTTATGACCGAGCGGAGCGAGTAGTGTTGACTGAGCAAGGCGCAGAATGGAGGCGCGGGGAGGCTGTTTTCCCCGTGGCGTAATTCGGAGTACTGCTCTAAATGAGGGTCGGCATGGTGCATTGGACTGCTTAACCGTAGGCGCAGCCTGGATGAAGAAAATGTGAGCCACCGAATGATTGTAAGCTAGGTTGGAATACTGTCAGACAGCTTGCCCTGCGCGACTGGGCGCGGGCGCCAAGCCCTCACCTGGTACCTTGCAGGTCGCGCCCGGCGTCACGGACGAACAACCTGAAATCACGCGCTCGTCGCTACAGCCGACGCCACCTGAACTGTCACCGAACCGGACCGTGATGCTGGCTCTCTCCGCCGCGTTTCATCACGGTCTGGCGGCTTGGTCGTCCGGCGCACTCACCGTCAGGCGCAGGACGCTCGATTTCTGCACGTCCGGGCCGGTGGCGCTCAGTTCCCGTTCGTAGGTGCCCGCTGGAGTGCCGTCTGGCACCATGAATTCCAGCTCGGCCCGGCCTAGGGCGATGCTGGGCGTGTAGCTCTGCCCGAAGGCGCGAACCACCAGCTTGTCGGCGCCGATGACCTGGGCGCTCAGGCGCACCACCTCGCCGGGGCGGGCCGCGTCATTCTCCAGCCGGGCCAGCACTGTCGGCTTGCACGCTGCCGAAGCCGTAGCGTCCGCTGAGGCTGGCGCCGACGCCCCGGCCAGACGAGCTGCGGTACAGACGGGCTGCGGTACAGACGAGCTGCGGTACAGACGAGCTGCGGTACAGACGAGCTGCGGTACAGACGAGCTGCGGTACAGACGGGCTGCGGTACAGACGAGCTGCGGTACAGCGTCAGACCCGACAGCTCGTACCACTGGCGACCCGGCGCGAGCCGGGCGGTCACGGCGCCGCGCACCATGAACGGCGCCGCCGTCCGCAAGCCGCCCGACAGACCGGTGCTCTGAAGGCCGCCGAGCGAGGCGCCGTAACTCTGGGTCAGGTCGGTGGTGTTGCCCCGGTAGGTCAGCACCTGCTGCACCTGGCCGCTCACGGTGTCATCGCCTGCTGCGTTCGGCGCCGCTGAGTTTTGCACGCCTGCCGAGAGGCTCAGGTCGAAGGCCGAGCCGAGCGGGCGTAGCGAGCACTCAAGCTGTCCTGGCGCTGTGACTGGCTGCCCACGCTCTGAAGCTGGCTGCTGAGAGCACTGTACCTGTGCAGCTCCGTATCCAGACCGCGCTGTTCGTCAGGGCGCACCGGCTTTTGCCTTACAGAAAAGGGTCTGGGCGGAAAGCCCACTGCTTTAGCTGTGGGATGGATAGCCCAGCCGCCCGTAGGGCGGGGTGCTGATGCCAAGCGCCAGACCGAAAGCCCTGCCGCGTTGTGGTAGAATTGCAGAGCAAAACCCCGCCGCCTTTCTGAGGAGTCAGGCGCGGGGAACGGCAACACCTTTCAAGGAGGTGACTGCAAATCAAGCCTACCACGCACATGAAAGCCTTTCGCTATCGGCTGCGCCCCACAAAGGCGCAAGAAGCCGCGCTGACCGAGCAACTGAGGTTGTGCCGCCAGCTCTACAACTGCGCTCTGGAAGAACGCATCGGGGCGTACAAGAAAGAGAAAAAGACCATCAGTGGGTACGACCAGATGAAGGCGCTGCCCGAAATCAAGGAAGCCCTGCCGGAATACAAGGGCGTCTATTCCCAGGTGCTTCAGGACGTTCTGAAGCGGTTGGACAGGACCTATCAGAGCTTTTTTCGGCGGGTCAAGCAGGGCGCAAAGAAAGTAGGCTTCCCCAGGTTCAAGGGGGCGGGTTGGTACGATTCGCTGACCTATCCGCAGCTCGGTTTCAGCGTGTCCGGGGACGTGGCGTATTTCTCCAAAATCGGGAACATCCGGTTGCGTCTGAGTCGCCCGCTGGAAGGCAAGCTCAAGACAGCGACCATCACGCGAGATTGTGGGGAGTGGTACGTCAGCTACGTCTGCGAGGTAGAACCCCAGCCGCTTCCCGAAACGGGAAGCTCAGTGGGCGTAGACGTGGGGACAACGTGGTTTGCCATCACGTCAGATGGGGAATTTGTGGAAAACCCACGGTATCTCCAGGGCAGCATGAAGAAGCTCAGGGTGGTTCAGCGCTCTCTGAGCCGCAAGAAACGCGGTTCGGGTCAGCGCAAGAAGGTCAAGGCACAGGTTGCCAAGTTGCACCGCAAGGTTCGCCGTCAGCGGTTGGATTTCCACCACAAGACGGCGGCAAAACTGGTCAGGGGAAACGACCTCATCGCCCACGAGGATTTGAACGTGGGTGGTCTGGGGCGCGGCAACCTTGCCAGAGCAATTCACGATGTGGGTTGGGGTCAATTCTTTCAAATCCTTGCCGCCAAAGCTGCAAACGCTGGGCGTCAAGTTGCGCGAGTCAACCCGGCATACACCTCGCAAGCCTGCCACCAGTGCGGGCATACCTGCAAGGCCAACCGGGTCAGTCAATCGCGCTTTGTGTGCGTCAACTGCGGGCATCAGGACAATGCCGATGTGAACGCAGCACGCAACATCTTGGGACGGGCAGTCCCTTTAAGCCAGAACGTAGCGGCAGTCAGCGCAAGCGTGGTTTAAGAATCCCACGGTTTCAACCGTGGGAGTGTCAACGGGAGGCTGGCGACACCGCTTCCGAAGACGCTGCATCTGGAGACTGGCCCATGCCCTTATCGACGGCCCGCTGAATGAATTTGACGGCCTTGAGGGTGCTCAGTCCCAGGTAGCGGGCGACCTGAGATTCGTCGTGGGTTAACTTCAGCATCCGTAGCCCGGCGTGGTTGCGCAGCGCCCGCCAGGCCTGGTAGGGCACGTTGGCCTGGCGGCAGATGCCGAACAGCACCCCGCGAATCAGGTGGTCGTTGTCCAATTCAGGGAAGACCCGGCCCTCGCCGCCGAAAAGCCGGGTCACGCCTTGGCGGTGGGCGTGGGCTTCCAGCGCGGCGTGGAGGGCGGCGCCGGTCGGCACCTCGCGGCCCCGCACGCTCAGCACGCCGCCGCCGAAGGCCATATCGCGCCACTCCAGCGCCGCCACCTCCGGGCCGGTCAGCCCCGCGTGGGCGCCGAGCAGCACCAGCGCCTGACCCTGGGCGCCGCCGTGAATCAGCATCCGTTCGATCTCCTCTACGGTGTAGGCCTGTTTGTGCAGCGCCGGGTCGTTGCTGGGCGCCTCCACGGCGGCAAACGGGTCGCTCACCGCCAGGCCGACCTCAGGGTGTTGCAGGGCGGTGTACAGGTTCCGGGCGTGTGCCAGACGGTTGATGACGCTGGCCGGGGTGTCCGGGTGCTTGTGCTGCAAAAATGCCAGATACGCCGCGCCCAGGTTGTCAGTCGGCGCCGAGACGCTCTCGCCCGTCTCGAAGGCCCAGCGCAGGAAAACCCGGCAGCCGCTGAGGTTGTTGCGCCGGGTGGCGTCGCCGGGTTTGCCGGGCAAGTAGGCTTCGGTGGCGGCCAGTACGCCTTCCAGATCGCGCCGCGCCAGCAACTGACGAATCTCGTGGACTCCCATCTTTTGAATATATATGATTTTGGCGGAACAAGCCCTCAAGTCAACACCTTCAACACCTCTGGAACAAGGACGGCCAGGCGGGAGTGGACTCGCCGAGTTCCGCAGGGGAGGCATGGAGCGCCATTCTGGCAGTCCCGAAACGGTAGCCTGGCCGCACGCCGCGTGGCCCTCGTTCCGGAGCTGCTCGCCACGCTGCTGGGTGTCGGCGTAGGCGTGGAGGTGCTGGAGCCGGAGCGCGGTGGGCGGCCTCGCTGAACTTTGCCGTCTCACTCCGGTCGGCCAGTTCTGGTAAGCCAGGTCTGATCTGGAGGCTGGAGACGATGAGGCGCCGTTGCGTTTACTGGTAACAGGCGTTGACGGCTGGTCAGTCTTTCTTTGACGTGACCGCGACGGAGCATGAGCAAGTACGCCTGAATGGCATGAAAACTTCCAAAACATTCAGTAAGCAAAAGCCCGGTCCTGGTGTGTATCTGTACGTTTTTGGTACTTCTTCATTCAACTTTTATCCTCTGCCAAAGACCGCAGGCCGTAAGAGATTTGAGAGGAAGGTTTCGATAATTTCACGGTTATGGACGCGGCAGGGATCGGGTGGTGAACAGTGGGCGGCGGCGCACACCATCCGCGCTCACCGCTCAGAATCTGCCGCGCCTGGTGGTGGTCTCGGAGGTCGCTCAGCCGCTGGTCGAGGCGCTGATCCGCCACCTGTCGGTGCTGGCCGACTGGACCGTACAGGCCCACAGCCGCGTCTCCGGGCTGCTGGAGGCGGCTGCCGAAGACGGCCCCAACCTGGTGATCCTGGAACTGGGCGCTCAACTCGGCGACGCCGTGGCGCTGCTGGAGCACGCCAAACTGGCCTGGCCCACCACGGCGTTTTTGCTGTTCACCGTCACCGACGAGCCAGACGTCTCCGGCCTGATCGAGCGTTTCGGTCTGATGACGGTGCTGCACCAGCCGAGCGTCAGAACTTTGTGCCAGACCGTAGAGCGCGAGATGTCGGGCTTGAGTTTCGGTCTGCTGCGCGGGCTGTCGCTGCCCAGCATGCTCCAGATGCTGCACTGGGACAAAAAAAGTGTCTCGGTGCTGGTCTCGTGCCAGTCCGGTGTCAGTCAGTCGGGTGCCGGTCAGTCGAGTGCCGGTCAATTCGGTGCGGGTCAGTCCAGCTCAGGGCCAGCCGGAACCGGTGCGCCTGACGCTGCCCACTCCACCTGGGGCCGCCTGCACCTCAGCGACGGTGAACTGTTCGACGCCTACGTGCACCGCAGCCGGGCGACCGGCGAGGCGGCGGCGCTGGAAATCCTGTCCTGGGAGGAGGTCACGCTGTTTCTGGAGCGCTCGTACCACAACCATCGCCGCGTCGTCGTGCGGCCACTGGCGCACCTGCTGATGGCTGCCATGCAGCAAAAAGACGAGGAGGTCCGGATGCGCGACGATCTGGACACCCTCGACCTGATTCTCGACGACGACGATCCGGAGGACGAGATGTTTTTCAGACGTAAACCCACCGCTCTGCCAGCCCAGCTCTCTGGGGCTCTTGAACTTCTGCCTCAGCCGGTGCCAGCAGCCGTTTTGGATGCAACCGTACCAGAAGCAACCGTACCAGAAGCAGTCACACCAGAAGCGACCGTACCAGACGCCGCTACACCGTCCAGGCCCAGAAAACCGGCGGGCAAAAAATCACCGCCGCCAAGCCCTGATCCTCTCGTCGCCATCGATTTTCCCGCGCCGGAGGCCGCCGAGCCGGTCTCGTCTCCAGAACTCAGGGCTCCACCCGCTCCACCTTCCCCCTCAGCTTTGTCGGGCGAACGCCTGCCCGTGACTGCGCCGCCTTCCCTTCCACCCACCGTTCACACACTTTCCGAGGTCACTATGGCAAACGTAAAAACCACCCTGGACTCCCTGCTCAACGACATCGACGGCAGCATGGCCGTGGCGCTGGTCGATTTTCAAAGCGGCATGGCGCTGGGCACCGCAGGCACCGGCATCAACCTCGACGTCGCCGCAGCGGGCAACACCGAAGTGGTGCGGGCCAAGATGCGGGTTATGGACTCCCTGGGCATCAAAGGCCAGATCGAGGACATCCTGATTACGCTCGAAACCCAGTACCACATCATCTACCTGGTGCCCAACCAGAGCCTGTTTCTGTACCTGGTGCTGGCCAGAGACCGCGCCAACCTGGCGATGGCCCGCTACAAGCTCAAGGCCATCGGCAACGACCTGAAAATCTGAGCAAGTCCGGTCGACACCAAGCAGGAGCCCAGACATTCTCGCCTGGGCTCCTGTTTGTCATGAACCGACTCGGTGTTGAATCGGCCCCGTATGACCTACTTGTTACTTGCTTGCTTGTTACTTGCCGCGCAACGGCACGGGCTTGGCGTTGTTGATGTCAAAGCCGCTGTTGGGGTCTTTCGGTGTGTTCTGGAGGAAGGCCCGCATCTGCCACTGGAACTTCTCGATGTTGGTCTCGACTTCCTGAAGCAGATTGGAGGTGCTGGGATCGACCTTCTCCACATCGTTGATACGCTGGTGGATGCGCTGGCCCACCGTCTCGTACTGGTAGGTAAAGAACTGGATCACCTGCGAGTCGTCGATGAAGCCCGCCTGGATCTCCGGCAAGCGCGAGGTGGCCACGATGGTGATGGCCCGCCCGTCGCTCGACGCGCCCACGGCGAGCTGGCGCTCGGCGACCATATCGGCGTCCTTGCTGATCTGCTCGTAGTGGTCCTGAAGCAGCTCGTGCAGGGAGTACCACAGCGTGCCCGACACGTTCCAGTGGGCCTGCTTGGTCTGGAGCTGAAGGGCCTGCAACTCGGTGAGGGTGTTTTGCAGCGCCGCGACGCTGGCCTTCAGGTTCTCGGTGCCAGCCGAGGGCAGCCTGGTGGCCTGGTTGTAGGGCAGCGGCGAGTTGGTGCCGGTGCTCTGCGCGGTGGGCTGGCCGCTGGTCGATTCCGGCTTGTTGATGTTGGTCGCCGGAATCTGTGAGGCGCTGGCCTGGGCAGTACTGGCCTGTGCGGCGTTCTGGGCGTCGGCGCCGCCTGCCAGAGCGGAGGTCAGGAGCAGGGCGGACAGGACGCTCAGGTGCTGGATGGTGTTGCGCTTCATGGGGGCTCCTTGTGTTGCTGAATGTGGTGCTGGATGTGCTGCTCAATGTGCGGCCAGTGGGCCGCGTCCGGTGTGCAAGGTACGGACCCCTTGTTAAGCGGGTGCAAGAATTCCGGCTGCCTCAAGACCACCTGATGGCCCGGCCAAGGTCCGGCAAAGCTTCCTTCAATGAGTCCTCATTTCCGCGCCAGGAGGGAACTTTCGGCTTCAATTCGGTCTGGCCTGGTCGTGTAACCTGTGGCCATGACCAGCCGACCATTCCTCACTGTGTCCGGCCCCCTACAAGCCAGCACCGGCCCGATCAGCACCGGCCCGACCAGCACCGGCCCGACCAGCACTGACTCGGCCACGGGCGCCTGAGCCGGTGCGCCTGCTGCTGGTGGAAGACGATCCGCGCATCGCTCACCCCACCATGCGTGCCCTGAGCGACGCCGGGCATCAGGTTCGGGTCGAGAATGACGGCCACCGGGGTCTGGCCGCCGCCCGCGCCGGAGCCTACGACGCCCTGCTGCTCGACGTGATGCTGCCCGGTCAGGGCGGGTTCGAGGTGGCGCGGACCCTGCGGCGCGAAAAGGTGGCGACCCCGATCATCTTCGTGACGGCCCGCAGCGCCCTGGCTGACCGGGTAGAGGGGCTCGACCTCGGCGGCGACGCCTACCTGATCAAGCCCTTCGAGCTGCCTGAGTTGCTGGCGACCCTGCGGGCGGTGGTGCGCCGGGGTGAGACGGCCCGCAGCGCCCAGATCAGCTTCGCGCAGGGTGCCGGGCTGCTCGACGCCAGCACCCGGCAGGTCTGGTGGCAGGGTCAGGCGGTCGGCTGCACTGCCCGCGAGTACGCGCTGCTCGAAGCGCTGGTGGTGTCGCAGGGCCGGTGGTTTACCCGTGACGAACTGCTCTCGAAGGTCTGGGGGCCGGAGTTTACCGGCGAGCCGCGTGTGGTGGACGTGTACGTCAGCTACCTGCGCCGCAAGCTGTGCGTAGGGGCGCTGGCCAGTTCACGCGGCCTGGGCTACCGGGTGCCGTGAGCAGCCTGGGCCGGTGGGGGCTGGGCCAGTCCGGTCCACTCAGATCCAGTCCGGGCCGCGCCGGGCTGAGGCACCTCGATCTGAGCATCCGCGCCCGGCTGGCCCTGGGCATGGCCGTCATCACCGTGCTGGTGGTGCTGTGCGTGGCGGCGGTGCAGTACCTGACCCTCAGCTCGTTTCTGGCACTGGGCGAACGGCAACGCCTGGAGCTGCTGATCCCCCGCATCGAGGGGCAGATTGCCGGATCACGGACGTTCACGAGCGCCGTGCTGGCCCGCGCCAATCTGCCGCGCAGTGTGGATGTCCGGGTGATTCAGGCGGGCCGGGTGGTGGCGCTCAGCGGCGAGTTTCCGGCGATAGGCGAGGGCCTGCCGCCCGGCTACGCCCTGCGCGGCAACCACAACGTGCTGGTCCGCCGCCTGGAGGTGCGCGGGACGGTGCTGACCTTGCAACTCGCCAGCGACGTGCTGGGCGTGGTCGATCCGCTGCGGGCCTACCTGAATGCCCTGTCGGTGTCGGCGCCGGTCGCGGCGGTGCTGGTGGCGCTGCTGAGCTTCGCGCACGCCGGGCGGCTGCTCAGGCCGCTGGCCCGCTTGCAGGCGGCGGCGGCGGCGGTGGGCCGGGGGGCGAGTCTGCGCACGCCGCTGCCGGAAGCTGGGCGCCGCGACGAACTCGGTCAGCTCGCCCGCGTACTCCAGACCTCCTTCGGGCAGGTGGCCGACGTGCGCGAGCGCGAGGAGAGTTTTACCCGCGCCGCCGCCCACGATCTGCGCTCGCCGCTCTCGGCGCTCAAGACCCGGCTCCAGGGCGCCTTGGCCGGGCCGCGCGACCCCGGCGAGCTGCGCGAGGAGATCGCCGAGGCCCTGTGCGACGTCGAGCGGATGCGCCGCCTGACCGAGCACCTGCTGACGCTGGCCAGCGGCGCTCAGGGCGTCAGGCTCAGGCCGCTCGAGCTGGCCGGGGTGGTGGGCGAGGCGGTGGACCGCGCCCGTGAACGCGCTCCCGACACGCCGCTGGACTTCGCCACGCGGGGTGACACCACAGTGCTGGGCGACGCCTCGCTGATCACGCACCTGATTCAGAATCTGCTCGACAACGCCCTGCGCCACGGCGGCGGCGCGGCCATGCGGGTCAGCGTGACCGGCACCCCGACCGGGGCCACGCTGAGGGTGTCCGACAGCGGCCCAGGCGTCCCCACGGACGCCCTGCCGCACCTGACCAAGCCGTTTTACCAACTCGACGCGGCGCGGGGCGGCGAGGGCAACGGCCTGGGCCTGGCCATCGTGCAGCGCGTGGTGGACGCCCACGGCGCCAGTCTGGCCTTCGAGGGCGGCCTGCCCGGCGGTCTGGACGTCGTGGTGGCCTTTCCCCGCAGCGGGCCTGAAGCCGAAGGTGCGGCGCCCGACTGAGTGGCCTCCAGCCTGGGTCCAACTGGGTGGACGTACTGGGTAGGCGTCCCTTGCCGCCCAGCCGTGAAAGAAATTCGCCACCTTAAGATTTCTTGTCGATGTGGCCTTTTTAACCCTGGTCCAACGCAGGTGTCGTGTAATCGACTCAGTGCCAGTCAACTTCCGCTCATCGACTGCTACAGGAGAACTGACATGACCTATCTGCAACGCAACTGGACCGGTGTGCTGCTGCTCGCCGCCTTTGGCTGGATTCACTATATCGCCGTGCCCGACAAGATTCAGGAAACGGCCTATCTGGGCTGGCTCTACATCCTGCTGGTGGCGGGCTGCGCGGCGGCGGGCGCCTGGCTGCTGAGCGCCCAGGAACGCAGCGGCTACGCGCTGGGGCTGCTGATCGCGGCGGGCTCCATCGTCTTTTTCGTGCTGACCCGCACCGTCGGGCTGCCGCACGCCACGGGCGACATCGGCAACTGGGGCGAACCGGCGGGCATCGCCGCGCTGCTGACCGAGGCGGCTTTTGCGGCGCTGGCGATCACCAGGTTGCGCCGACCGGTCCTAGCCGTCAGCGAAAGCGTGGCCAACCCGGTCAACCGGTCGCGCTAGAGCAGATGTCATAAAAAGACCCTTTTTATGACCGAGTGGAGCGAGTAGTGTTGACTGAGCAGGACGCAGAATGGAGGCGCGGGGAGGCTGTTTTCCCCGTGGCGTAATTCGGAGTACTGCTCTGATACCAGGCCCGGAGCGGCGCCCACCGAGTTCCGAAGCCCAGGTCGGGTGCTCTACGAACGCCCAACCGACGGTTTGTTCCCTGTTTGTCTGCCGAGGCAGCGCAACTGAACCCGTGCTCGTCTCCACCTTATTAACGACCGGGCCTGCTGACAACCAAGCAGGGCTGGTGGTCTCAGCGGGCCGGGGCCAACGCCTTCGGCCCGCTGGCATGCCCCCGAATCTGATACAAGGGGTTGGATGCCCGCCTCACCCCAACTCCTGCTGCTCTCCAACGGCGCGGCGGAAGACCTGATCGGTGCCCGGTTGCTGAGCCTGACCGGACGCCCGGCGAGCGTGCTGCCGCTGGTCGGTGCAGGCAGGGCCTACCGCTCCGTGCCGGACACCCGGCTCGTCGGCCCGCCTCTGGAGTTGCCCAGCGGCGGCTTTCCGTTCGGCAGCGGCGCCAATCTGAGGTCGGATGTGCAGGCCGGACTGATCTCGGCCTCGCTGCGCCAGTGGGCGGCGGCATTCCGGGCGGCCCGGACGGTGGCGGCGGTGGTGGTCGTGGGCGACGCCTACGCGCTGGGCATCGGCTGGGCGGCGGCGGCGCGGGCCGGGGCGCCCCTGATTCACCTTCAGCCGCTGCTGAGCGCCCACTACACCGAGCGCCTGGGCCTGCGCGGCGCCCTGAGCGAACTCAACGCGCTGGGCGCCAACATCCCCATGCCCTACGAGCTGAGTCTGGCCCGGCGTGCCCACTCGGTCTTCGTGCGGGACCACACCACCGCCGACTACTACGCGGCGCGGGGTGTGGCCGCCCGCTGGGTCGGCAGTTTCGCCATGGACGTGCTGCCCGCCGCCGGGTGCGCCCTCCCCGAAGCTTATCTCGCCGGGCGCCCCGTTCTGGCGCTGCTGCCCGGCTCGCGGGCCGACCACCGAGGCAGCCTGCCGCTGATGCTCGAAGCCGCCGCGAGGTTGCCCGACCTGGCCGCCCTGGTCGCCTGGCCACACGACTGGCAGGCGGTGACGCTGCCGCATGGATGGACCCTGGACGTTCACGACGAGCACGAGGCCACGGCGGGACACGGCGGCGCCCAGGTTCGGCTGCTGCGCGGCGCCTTCGGGGCCATCGCCCGGCGGGCTGATCTGGCGATCGGCACGTCCGGCACGGCCAACGAGCAACTGGCCGGGCTGGGCGTGCCGGTGATCGGGTTCGCTACGGCGGGGCCGCAGTACACCGCCGGTTTCGCCCGCCGCCAGGCCCGGCTGCTCGGCCAGGCGTTGACCCTGACGGAGCCACGCAAGCTGGTCGAAGCGGTCCAGGCCCTGCGTTCAGACGGTGCCCGGCGAGCCCGCGCCGCCCACGACGGCATCAGCCGCATCGGCCCGGCGGGCGCTCTGGGGGTGGTCGCCGGGGAATTGCAGACCTTGCTGGGGGCAGCCTACCCGCTGTGAGGTCAGCACCTTATCCGTGAAGGTCTGTCGGTACCGATAAACCAATGGTGCGGACAGTGGTGAAGTGGAGCCACGACCAGGGGTCTCCTGTACGGTGAGGTCAGTTGACCACACAAACAAGGAGACCCGATGACTGGTTTACCTGGGTTGGTTTACCTGGGCTGCCCGCCCTGCTGGCCATCCCTGGGCGCCTGAACGCCCGGACCTTCAGCCGCTGCGCTGGACCGGCTGGAACGAACGTACCCTGCGCCGCTGGTCGGCCAAATCGGTCTCAGTTGCAGCTTTCCCGCTGGTAGCCTGAAGCGCTTCCGGACGCCAGGCCCAGATCCCGCTTCAGGAAATTGACGTTCAGAGCATTGGCCAGGGTGCAGTCGAGGGTCACGTTGTACTCCACGTTCAGGGCCAGTTTGCCCCGCTTGGCGTATTCGGCCAGCGGCGCACATTCGTTGTACTGCTGGCACTGCTCGTTCAGAATAGCGTCGAACTTGTCGACCATTGCCTTGCCGGTTTTATCTTTGAGCAAAATCTTGTCCGGACCGTTTTTCTGGAAGATGGCCAGGCCATGCGCGTGCGCCTGGTCGGCGACCCAGCCGTTGAAGTCGATCTGCTGCTGGGTCGTGATCTTGCCGCCACGCACATTCTGGTCGTTTTGCATGTTGTCGGGGTCGATGGCGGCAAAGCCCTTGTCCTTGCACATCTGAAACCGGTTGTTCAGAATGGCGGCCAGCGCCGAGTTCGGTTTGAACACGTCATTGATGTCCAGAAAATACTCGTCGGGCCAGTCGGGGTCCTGCTGAAGTTTCAGGTACGCCGGGTACTGGGCGGCGTCAGGCCGGTAGGGTTCGTAACTGCCGACATCCAGATAACAGACGGTATACAGGCCCTGGGCGTTGAGTTGCGCGATCTTGCCCGCCGAGATGGCGAATCCGTCGACGTCGATCATCTTGGCCCCGGCGGGGACCACCACTTCGGCGTCGGTCCCGGCGCTGAGCTGCAAATCCCAGATGATCTTCCCGCTGGGCGGCAACTTGATGCCGGAGGCAGTCGGCGCGCTTGGCGCAGGCATGGGCACTGGGGCCGGTACGGGGAGCGGCGTCGGTGCAGGGGTTGGCGTCGGAACCGGTGAGGGTGCTGGGGCCGGAGTGGGGGCTGGGGCCGGAGTGGGAGTCGGCTTGGGTGGGGGGGTCGGCGCCGGAGCGGGTTTAGGGGCCGGATTGGCTGCCGGAGTGCTCACCGCGTCGATCATCAGGTAATCTACCACCGCCTCACCGCCATTCAGGTCGTCGCCGTTGAGCAGGCTCAGATTCAGCCGGTCACCGGGCGCCAGATCAACCGTGGCCAGCGTCAGGGGTGCGTAGCTGCCCGAACCGAGTTCACCGCGCCCAAGTTCCTGTTTGCTGCGCCGCAGGGTAAGCAACGGGCGCAGTGGGCCGCCGCTGGCTCTGGCCTGCACCCGCACGGTGTAGCGGCCAGCCACCAGCGTGGCCGGTACACTAAAACGGACACTGCTCCCGGTAGAGGCCAGACTCACGGCCTGACCACCACTGGCCGCCGCGTCGTCAATCACCTCGGCGTCGCGCAGCCGCCCAGGCTCGGCGATGGAGAGCGGTTGCAGGTCTTCCGTACCGAGAACAGCGCGCTCGGCCTCCCACTGCTGCGCCGCCGGGAGTTCGGCTGGACTGGCCGTGGACCTGACTTCACCCCCACATGAACTCAGCAGGCTCACCGTGAGGAGTAGAGCGAACGAAGGAGCGAACTGAGCAGACAGGCTTTTTTTGTTCATGAACGGCAGCGTACAGGCGGGAAATGTGCATCATTGTCGGATTTTCGGCAGTCTCTGACGATTTTCTGACGTTGGGTGAGTAACTGAGAACTTCGTGTGTACGCCGAGGATTTGTCGCGTTGACAGGGTGATTTCTTACAAGTTTATCACTCCGGTATGGTCTCGAAACATGTCGCCCGCCTCTTTAACATCAGTTTTTCGCCAAGACACATATAAGTCAGGGCAGTTTTCCGCATTTTTAGCACCCTAGTCTACACTTTCTGTAAGGACATTAACAAGGAGAATTTTATCAGATTTTTCATTAAATCACCCTGTTTCTTAAAGCTGATTACGATCTAAGCGTGAACCACTGGTGCCTTCAGTTCTCATTCACGTACTGTCTTTTATTGAAAAAACCGACCACATACCGAATTGGCAGGGGCCAGGTTCTATCGATGTCTGCTTTTCCGGGCATCGAACCATGAGAACAAACCAATCCTCACCGCTTTGATTTACATCAGATCTCACGGTGGGTCCGCCCCGACTGGTGTGCCTCCTCCCAGGCTGGTGTCAGACCGAAGGTGAGCAGCAAGCCATTTCCCGAACTTCGGGGCAAAGACACCGGCTGCTATTAGGGTCGCCGTCACATTCTCATGGTTTGATGGCTGGCCGGGCGAGTGAGCGCTGAACATGTGGAGTTAAATTGTATTTAACGTCGGTGACATTAAGGAAACTATAAGATGCTGTCCGTGACCTAAAAAGGGTCTCCCCCCGCTGAAACGTAACACTTAATACGCTGGCTTCGCCCACTCCTTGGCGCTGGGTGACGGTGCAGCGAAACTGACTGCCAGTCCAGCCAGCTCGGTGGGGACCAAGACCGTATCGCTCCAGCGAAACTCGGCGATGGTCAGGGCGATGTCGACGGCCCGCACGCTCAGTTCCAGAGGCCCGGCCTCACCCCAGCCTTCCAGCGCGAACCAGATGGCCAGTGGCAACGGGTCACCGATACTGTGAACGACGCCCCCGTCTTCAAACCTGCCACCCTCTTGCCCGGATGTCAGCCCAAGCCCAGTACCGGAGATCAGCCCATTTTCGGATACCGGCTCAGTGTTGAAGGTCAGGCGGGGGCCGGAGCCTGCCCGCAGCCCAAGGGCATAGGGAACGCGTCCTGCGCTCAGTTCGGGCGCGCTGCCGTACACATCCAGGCGAGCGACCAGCCGCCAGTGGCCAGCCTGCACCGGGGGCCACAGCAGCCGCAGGAGCGGCGCGGCGGCGTGCAGCCCGTTGCGCAGCACTTGAATCTGGCCGCGCTCGGTGGCCACCCGGTAGCCGTTGCCGGTGCGCCGCTCCTGCCTGGGAAGGGTCGGCCCGCCCTCCACCTCAGCAAACTCCGGGGCCAGCCGGAGGGTGGCCCGCGCCGTTACCGGAATTCCCCCCGCCTGACCGGGTGGACCGCCCGCCACCCGCGAGTTAACCCGAATCTGGCCGAGCTGAAGCTGGCCGGTTTCAGGCTGACTGAATTCGGATGGGTTCAGCTCAGGTGGGTTCAGCTCAGCGCGGTCCACGTCAGCCGGGGCTGCGTTGGTAGGGGCTGCGTTGGTAGGGGCTGCGCTGGCCTGGCTGGGGAGCGCCAGACTGCTCAAGACCACCCTCCGGGCGTAATACCGCGAAAGTTCCGGCTGGTCCGCCAGGCAGTCGGCGGCCAGCCGGGCGCGTAACTCGCGGCGCTCCCAGGTGGTGAGGGTGCCAGCCAGCGCGACCCGCAGCGGCTCGCTGACAAAGCAGAGTTGGTCGTCGAGATCGCTGGCCTGGTAGTCCAGTTCCGGCATCAAGATGGTTTCCTGCGGTGAGGCGGTCCGGAGCAGCTCGCGCTCGACGGCCTCGGCCAGCAGCCCACCAACTGGCAGCCCACCAACCGGCAGCTCACCGGCGCTCTGGGCGCTCAGCAGCGAGGCCAGGTCCACATTGAGCGGACTGTGGGCCACCGCCCAGCGCGCCAGTGCCTGCCGCAGCGCCGGGCTGAGGTGGCCCAGCTCGCCCACCAGACTCCCGCGCACGGTCCTGGGCAGCGGCAGATGCGGGCCAGCCAGCGCCGCGCCGCTGTCGATCAGTTCGCGGGCATGCAGGTCCCAGCCGTCGGACTGCTGCACCACGCGGGTGGCGTAGGCGCGGCGCTGGTCACGGCTGAGCAGGGCCTGGCGCTCGGCCAAAGCGTCCATCACCTCGTGAACCGCCAATCCGGGTAGGTCTAGGTGGTGGAGCCGGGAGCGGTCGACTGAACCCAGTGCGCCGCGCAGCGCCTGCGGCGAACCCAGTCCAGGTGGCGAAACCACCAGCATCAGCGCGCTGGGCAGCTCCATGGCAAAGCGCAGGCTGCTGAGGAGGGAGGGCGCAGGCAGGTGCAGGTCATACCAGGCCACCAACAGCGGCTGACCACTGGCCGCCACCAGCGTCCAGGCCCGGATCAGGTCCTCGTTGGGTGTCCCCGGCTCCTTGAGCAGTGCCCAGGCCTCGGCTTGCAAGTCGGGCGGCAACACCCGCATCAGTTGGTGCAAAAAGGTGGCCTGTTGCAGTTCCGGGGGCGCCACCGCCTGCATCTGAATCACCCGCCAGTCGCTGCCGCCCACCGCCTGAGCGATCAGCTCGCGCTTGCCGCACTCGCTGCGGCCACTCAACACGACCAGTTGCGGCGTGACCTTGGCCCGCTGCAAAACGTGCTCCAGGCGCTGACGCACCTCACGTCGCTCAAACTGGACCCCGCCGCCGCCAGCCTGCCAGGCGGGCAGATGGGGCGCGCCGTGAAGCTCAAGCCCCAGTTGCTCGGCCTGGGCGCGGATCATGCTGGCCGCCCCGACCCGCCCACTTTGCAGCGCCCGTACATGTACCCGCGAAAGGGTCGCCTCGACCGTCTGACTGATGACCCAGCGCTGGTTGTCGATCCACTCCCGGAAGGCACTTGACCCCAGGTCTTCCAGGCCACTCAGCGGCAAACTGGTGCCCAGCGACAGCCATTCGCTCAAACGCGACTCAGGCAGGGTGTCGGCTTCCTTGGTCCAGCGTTCCAGATCGGTGGGCAGCTTCAGCTCCAGCAGCGGCTGACGGGCCGGAAACAAATCCAGGCCCAGGTGGTGCAGGCGGTTGAGTTCCACACGCAGGTTGCGCAGCGCGTCCGGGGTGTCCCACATCAGCTCGGCCAGGTGCTCGCGGTGCTGTGGACGCCGCTGCAAGGTCAGGTACACCAGCAGGGCCAGGCCCTTGATCGGCGCCTTGACCGGCCTGCCGTCCTGGCTGATGTAACTGTGTCCAAGGAGATGAATAGTTAACATGGTCCATCCTCAACGCTCGACGCCTCTTTGAAAGGCCACAGGTCCCAACCTCTCCGGTCCGTATCACAGCAAAGTATTCAGGGCGTTTGTCTGAGAGAACGGCGCTGTGCAACAGATAGAGCTGGTTTTTTAAGTGAACCTATTTCTCCCGAAAACAGTCATTAACGGTAGCCAAATGAGAATCCGTTACATCTTCTCACTTTGGGGACAGTATACCAGCAGGCCGTCAAAGAACTGTTAAACTTTTTCCCCCAGGGCCTGGACCGGATGTTGGCCCCTTTCTTCTCCGGTCTGACCTTCATCTTCTCTTGAGGATGGTGTCGGCCTACTTGACCGTCTACGACGTCCATCAGGCTTCAGTGCCTGGCCCGGCACCTAGGCAGCGGCTCAGCGCTCTGCTAGGGGCTGACTATGGGCGCCGAGCGGTTCACTGAGAATCTCGAACAGCTCGCGGATATACGTCGCCCTGGCCCGCGCCCACGCCTCATTCTGCTTCCCACCGTGGTCGAGGTTCCCGATGCTCGATAAATCCGACGCGATTTCCAGCGCACGCGTCATAAATTCACTGGTCGAATCATTCAGTTTTTCAGTCATAGCGGGAATCTAGCAGATTTTTTTGGTCGTACTCTGTTCTGATCTTCTGAACCGGCACCACACTCTGACGGGACGTGCTGACGCTCACAGGTATTCCTCACACGGGGGGCGGAATAAGCCATTTGACTGAGTGCTCTCGCCGCACTGGCGCCACATTTTAACGATGGTGAAGCGTTGGCCTACCGCATTTTAACGCTGGCCGACCTCTCTCACGAATAAGGTGGCAGGACGAAGCAGCCGTTCCCAATCGTGTTTAACCTTACAAGTAACAACGCGGTTCTGATTGAGGCATTGATCCGGAGTGTCCAACACACCTTCGGATGAGCCGGGAGTTTCGTAATACCTGCGCCGATCTCATGGTTGAATCGGCAGATTTCTTTCTCATGTTGAGCGGTGAGGAGCAGACCTATGATGCGTGAAATACAGTTCCCAGAAGGCCCCCAGAGCGGTGGGTACGGCGCGGTTCACGGCGGCACGCTGGAGTTTTTGCTGACGGAACTGCGCCGTCTCCAGGCGCGGTGCGCCGCCCAGGACCGGCGGCTGGACCAGCTCGAAGCCAGGACGCCGACCCGCTGGGCGGACCAACCGCCACACGTTCATTTCGAGATCGATCCATGAGCGGCCTGTGGTTGGTCGGCGCACCGAAAGTTCAGGGTGATCTCAGTGCGCATCGCCTTGCTGTGTGAGGGCACCTATCCGCATACCCAGGGCGGCGTCAGCGTCTGGTGTGATCAACTCATCGCTGGCCTGCCTGAGCACCAGTTTCAGGTCTACGCCATCAGCGGCCAGCGGCTGAACCTGCCGGACTGGACCTTGCCGCCGAATGTGGGCAGGCTGGTCAGCGTGCCGTTGTGGGCGCTTCCCGGTGAGGCGCGGCGCGGCGCGGGGTCAGCGGTCATGGGGCCAGCGGCCCAGAGCCGCGCCCAGCGGCAGGCCGCCTTGGACGACACGTATGATCAGTTGCTCTACGCCCTGTTCGCGGGGGGCGACGATCCAGAGTTGCTGCTCGGCGCCCTGCGCAAACTCTTCGACTGGGCGCAGTGCGGCGACCTGACGCGGGGTTTGACCACCCGCCGCAACGCTGCCGAGCTGTACCGGGTCTGGCAGCGCCATGCCCAGGACCAGGCAGCCCAGGCGGCCCAGCCCAGGTCCGGCGAGGTGCTGCTGCAACCCTGCCTGGCCGACGCCTTGCAGGCCAGCACCTGGCTGGAACACTTTCTGCGGCCCCTGTCTTGCCCACCGCCGCAGGCGGACGTCTGCCACGCCGCCTCCAACGGCCTGAGCCCGCTGCTGGCCTTCACCAGCAAATGGACCTACGGCACGCCCTTCGTGCTGACCGAGCACGGCGTGTATTTGCGTGAACGCTACCTCGAACTGCGCTTCAGCGGGCACTCACCGGCCTTCAAATCGTTTCTGCTGCGCTTTTACAGCCTGCTGACCCGCGCCGCCTACCGCATGGCCGACCTGATTACGCCGGGATCCCACTACAACGAGCGCTGGCAACTGGCCCAGGGCGCCGACCCCGGACGCATCCACCCGGTCTACAACGGCGTCAACCCGGCCTTCTTCCCGCCCTCCAGCGCCGAGCCGGTCCAACCGACCATCAGTTGGGTAGGCCGCATTGATCCGCTCAAGGACCTGGAGACCCTGATCCGGGCCTTCGGGGTGGTCAAAAGTGCTCTGCCCGGCGCCCGGCTGCGGATGTTCGGCTCGGTGCCCAGGGGCAACGAACGCTACGCCAGCGACTGCCAGGCGCTGATCGGCCAGCTCGGCCTGAGCGCCGAGGCGACCTTCGAGGGCCACATCAGCGACGTGGTGGACGCCTACCACGCCGGTCATATGGTGGCGTTGACCAGCATTTCCGAGGGGTTTCCCTACACCCTGATCGAGGCCATGGCTTCGGGCCGCGCCACCGTCGCCACCGATGTGGGCGGCGTGACCGAGGCGCTGGGCGAAACCGGCCTGGTCGTGGCGCCGCGCGACGTGAGCGCCTTCGCGCAGGCCAGCCTCAGCTTGCTGGGCAACGCCGGGCTGCGGGCCAGCCTGGGGCAGGCGGCGCGGCAGCGAGTCCTCTCGCAGTTTACCTTAGAGAGCTTCTTGCAGGTCTACCGCCAGCTTTATCCCCGATTGCTGACGCGCCCGATGCCGCTGCGGTGGGCACCGTGAGCGCCGCCGGATCGGCGCCCGCAGCCGCTTCTACGGTTCAGGGCTCCGGGCACACCCGCGCGGCCCGGAGCGCCCAGCCGTTGGTCCAGCCGCTGGCCCGCTTCGGGCCGGAGCGCCGCACGAGCGCTCCCCTCGCCCAGCTCTCCCGGCAACTGAATACCGCCTGTGTGGGGGCGCTGCATCCGCAGGAACTGGCCGCCATTCTGGAGGCCGAGGGCTTTACCGACGCCCTGGTGCTGGAGCGCTACGGCCACCGCGACGTGTTCGGCTGCGCCGAGGCGCTGTTCGGCCTGGTGCCCTACCGCCCGCCACTGGTCTTCTGGCGCCCGCAGGACGCGCCATTCACGGCCTGGCGCGACCTGCTGCGCGGCGTGCTGTACCTGCTCCCGGCCCTATGGTCACCCTTTGCGCTCGGCGGGAATGGCTGGGGCTGGGCGTCCAGCCTGGGGCTGCTGGTCGCCAGCTTGTTCGGCTGGGGCTGGATGCAGAGCGTGGCCTACCTGGGCTACCGGGGGCTGGTCCTCAGTCCGGCGGCGGCCTCAGCGGCGCTGCGCCGCTCAGGCGTCCTGGCGGCGCTGGCCACCGGGCTGCTGGCGATGATGGCGGCCTGGATCTCCGGGCAGAATCTGGCGCAGGTCGGCCTCATCGGGCTGGCCATCGCCGCCTACCTGGCCGCCGCCACCGCCCTGCTGGTCCTCGGCGAGGAGCTGGCGCTGCTGCTCAGTGCGCTCCCCGCGCTGGGGTGGGTGCTGCTCCGGCTGATCTGGCCGGGCCACATCCCCGGCGAGCAGCAACTGGCCTTGCTGCTCGCCGCAGTGGGCCTGCCGCTGCTGAGCGCCTGGAGGGTCACCCGCCGTCACCTGAAATCGGCCTCTGGCCCGGCTGTCTCTGGTTCAGCGGGGCAGCCTTCTCGGCGGCGGGCTCAGATCAAACGGGCCGCTCCCCTCGACTGGCGCCGGGCCTGGCCCTACGCCGTCTACGGTTGGCTGTGCGCGGCCTTCCTGGCACTGGTACTGCTGCGTCCCTTTACCGGGCCGGTCGACCCGGTGAACAACCCGGTCGATGCTGCCGCCCTGCTCGGCTGGTCGTGGAGCGTCGCGCCGCTGGTGCTGAGCATGGGCGTGCTGGAGCTGAGCTTACGCGCCATTCACGCGGCCCTGCGCCGCGCCGCGCAGGAGGCAGGCGAGCTGCGCTCCATCGTCCGGCACGCCGCCTGGCAGATGCTCAGGCGCTGCGCCGCCTACGCGGGCGCGCTGCTGCTGCTCTACCTCCTGAACGGCGCACTGGCCCCGCTGTGGGGGGCTGCCCGGCCACCGCCGCTGTTGATCCTGGGGCACCTGGAGCTGGGCAGCGGGCTGCTGCTCAGCGGGTTGCTGATCAATTTCGGGCTGCTGGGCCGGGTGGTACTGGTCTGGGCGCTGGCCGTGGCGGCGCAGGCAGCGCTGCTCGTCGGGGGCGGCGCCAGCGCTCAAAGTTACGCCCTGAGCGCCGCCGCCGCCCTGAGCCTGCTGCTGGCGCTGAGCTACCGCGCGGTGCTCGACGTGCGCAACCTGGCCTGAGCGCAACCCGGCCCGAACACGATTTGGCCTGAACGCAACCCGGCCTCCCTCTCCCTTAACCGGCGGGCGCATCAAAGGAAACTTCCATGACTTCAGTAGTGACGGTGACAGGCGCAGAAGGTTTTATCGGGTCGCATCTGGTCGAGGCGCTGGTGCGCTCCGGCGCAAAAGTGCGGGCGATGGTGCTCTACAACTCGTTTAACTCGTGGGGCTGGCTCGATCAGCTCGCTCCGGAGATTCTGGGCGAGGTCGAGGTGATGCTGGGCGACGTGCGCGATGCGGTGTCGGTGCGCGCCTGTATGCAGGGCGCCCAGACGGTCTATCACCTGGCGGCGCTGATCGCCATTCCGTACTCGTATCAGGCGCCCTACTCGTATGTGCAGACCAACGTGGTGGGCACCCTCAACGTGCTCGAGGCGGCCCGCGAGCTCCAGACGCCGCGCGTCGTCCACACCTCGACCAGCGAGGTCTACGGCACCGCCCGGCAGGTACCGATCCGCGAGAGCCACCCGCTCCAGGCCCAGTCGCCCTACGCCGCCTCGAAGGTGGGGGCCGACAAGCTGGCCGAGAGTTACCACCTGAGTTTCGGCCTGCCGGTGGTGACGCTGCGCCCCTTCAATACCTACGGCCCGCGTCAGTCGGCCCGCGCCGTCATCCCGGCGATCATCTCGCAGATCGCGGCCCGCGAGAAGGTCATCAAGGTCGGGTCGCTGTTGCCCACCCGCGATTTCAATTACGTGGCCGACACCGCCCGCTCGTTTCTGGCCGTCGGCACGGCCCAGGCCGAGAAGGTCATCGGCCACACCTTCAATACCGGCACCGGCGTCGAGGTCTCGGTGGGCGACCTGATCGGGACCATCGCCGAGGTGATGGGCCGCCGGGTAGAAATTGAGCAAGACGACCGGCGCCTGCGCCCCGAAGCCTCCGAGGTGATGCGGCTGGTCAGCGACAGCAGCGAGCTGCGCCGCGCCACCGGCTGGGCGCCCCAGCATCCGCTCCATGACGGGCTGGAGCGGACCAGCCGCTGGTTTCTGGACCGAGCCAACCTGGCCCACTACCGCACCGATATGTACGCCGTCTAGCGGGCGCGTTCCCCTGGCGCTCAACGTCTCGGCCCGGCCCACAGACCCTTCCCCCCCCCAATCTGAACAAAGGAGTTGATTCACATGCACGCAGTGATCCTGGCAGGCGGCAAAGGCACCCGGTTACGTCCCTACACCACCTGCGTTCCCAAGCCGCTGGTGCCCATCGGCGACCGGTACTCGATTCTGGAAATCGTGCTGCACCAGTTGTCGTATTACGGCTTTCGCAGCGTCACTTTGGCGATTGGCCACATGGGGCAACTGATCCGCGCCTTCGTCGGCGACGGCAGCCAGTGGGGGCTGAAGGTCAACTACCTTCAGGAAACGACCCCGTTGGGCACCATCGGCCCGCTGCTGGGCGCACTGGAGAGCTTGCCTGACGACTTTTTGGTGATGAACGGCGACGTTTTGACCGATCTCAACTACGCCAAGCTGCTGCGCCAGCACGCGGCCTCCCAGGCGCCGGTGACGGTGGCGACCTACGCCCGCGAGGTTCGCAGCGAATTCGGCGTGCTCGATATTCAGCGCGGCGAGATCACCCACTTCCGCGAAAAGCCGGTGTTTGATTTCAACGTCAGCATGGGCATCTACGGCTTCTCGCGCCGGACGTTGCAGCAGTATCCGGCGGGCCAGCCCTTCGGCTTTGACGACCTGGTTCTGGACCTGCTGGCGCGGGGGCTGCACCCGGCCAGCTTCGGTTTCGGCGGGTATTGGCTCGATATTGGCCGTCCAGACGACTATGACCGCGCCAACGCCGAATTTGCCAGCCATTTTGCGATGCTGATGCCGGGGCTGGGCTCAGCGCTGCTCGAAGCGCCGACGACCCACGAAACGCCGCTGCGCCAGCCCAGCAACTGAGCGCCGCGAGCTCACTGACTGAGCGCCGCGAGCTCACTGACCAAGCGCCGCGAGCGGGCACCCAAGATACCAAACCAGAGAGGTACAGCACGGGGGGCGAAACTATGAAACGCGTGTTACTGCTGGGAAGTAGCGGCTTTATCGGCACGCATATCCGGCGGCTGCTGGAGCGCACCGCCGCCGTGACGGTGCTGGCGCCTCAGAGCGCCGAACTCGATCTGGCGGCGGCGGACCCCGGCGTCTGGGACGCGCTGCTGAGCGGGGCCAGGCCCGATGTGATCATCAATGCCGCTGGCCGCGTCTCCGGCACGTCGCAGGAACTCTCCGAGAGCAATGTGCGGCTGGTTTCGGGGCTGCTGGGGAGCCTCAAGCGCCTGTACCTGCCCCCCTGGCTGGTGCATCTGGGCTCGGCGGCGGAATACGGTGACGGAGGGCCGGGCGAGGCGCTGCACGAGAACACGCCGGGGCAGCCGCTGACATCCTACGGCCTGAGCAAACAGGCGGCCACCGAGTTGGTCCTCGGCGCCCTGGCGGCGCGCGCGGCGCGGGGCGTGGTGCTGCGCGTCTTCAACCCGCTGGGGGGCGGCCAGGGACCGGTGAGCCTGGCTGGACGGGCGGCCAGGCTGCTGCGTGAAGCCAGCCGCAGTGCTCAGCGGGAGGTTTCGTTCGGGCCGCTGGGCAACCGGCGCGATTACCTGGACGTGCGCGACGTGGCCCGCGCCGTGATGGTGGCCGCCCGCTGCCGCGCCGCGCCGCCCATCGTCAATGTCGGGTCGGGCCAGACGCATACCTCAAGCGAGGTCGTCAGCGTGCTCGCCCACCTGGCAGGCTTCACCGGACAGATTCACGAGACCTCAGCGCCCTCGGTGCGTTCCGGCAGCCTGGACGGGCGACCGGCAGATACCCGGCGCCTGCGGGCGATGGGCTGGTCCCCCCGTTTCACCTTCGAGGAGGCGCTGCGCGATTTGTGGCGTCACCTGCCCCCCGACCAGAACTCACCCGACCAGAACTCACCTGACCAGAACCCACCTGGCCAGTACCCACTCGCCCCCGTTCTCGTCCCTACAGCGCGGCTGGCTCCGGCTACGTCAGACCAGTCTCAGACCGCGCCGCACAAGGAGTTGACCCATGAACAGGCCCTCCAGACCTGATCCTCAGCCCAGCTTTACTCGCGTGCCCCTCAAGCGCCGCTCCCTGCTGTCCCTGACGGGGCTGCTGCTGATGGCCTGCGCCAGCCAGCCGCTGCCCGTCAGCCAGTCGGGGCCTGCCGAAGCGGCCACCGGCGCCCCCACGGAGCGCGTTCGCAGCAGCGTGGACCTGGCCGCACCCGCCCTGCCCGATGGCCGCAGCCTCACACCACTGCGTGAACTTAACGGCCCCAAGCCGTCCGTGTTGCTGCGTCCCCTGGCCCTGAATGCCAACACCGCTGTGGTGGGGCTCAAGGTGCTGATTCTCAGCGCGGGCACCACTGACAGCGCCCTGAGCGCCGCCAAGACCATGCTCGACCAGTCGGGCGTGCCCTACGACGTGATCAATCCGGCGCTGCCGGGGAGCTTCAGCGCCGCCGCGCTGGTGGCCGAGGGCGGCGGCGGCAAGTATCAGGGCGTGCTGCTCACCACCGGCAACCTGGCCTACGAGCCTAGCCCCGGCGTCTGGCAAAGCGCCCTGGACTGGACCGGCTGGAATGTGCTGTGGCAGTACGAGCGCGACTACAAAGTGCGGCAGCTCGCGCTGTATACCTATCCCAGCGCCTGGCCCGAAGACTACGGCCTGCGCGACGCCGGGGGCGCCTCGGCCAGCGCCGACGCCCGCCTGACAGCGGATGGTCAGGCTGCCCTGAGCGACCTGAAACCCGGCGCGGCGGTGCCGATCCGCAACGCCTACACCTACCGGGCCAACCTGGTGAACGTGCCGGGCGTGGTGAGTACCCCGCTGCTGACGGACGCTGGCGGGCAGGTGCTGGCGGCCCGTTCGGACGCCGACGGACGCGAGCGGCTGGCTCTCACCTTCGCCCAGAATCCGTATCTGCTGCACACCTCGCTGCTGGGGTCCAGCCTGGTCAACTGGCTGACCAGGGGCGTCCACCTGGGCGAGTATCAGCGCTTCAACCAGCTCGATATCGACGACTGGTTTTTCCCCGGCGACGTGTTCGACGCCACCACCAAGACCTTCCAGCGCGACGCCTTCCGGCTCTCGGCCAGCGACGCCCTGGCGTTGCCCGTCCAGCGAGACGCCCTGAGAAACGCCTTTCCGGTGTCGAGCGCTTTTAATCTTTCACTGATGTACAACGGTGATGGCGCCGTGCCCTCCGCACCGGTCAGTTGCGACCCCAAGGTGGTCAGCGCCGATCCGCTCTCCAGCGTCACGCGCTGCCTGGCTCCAGAGTTCGATTGGGTGAGCCACACCCTGGAACATTTCTACATGGATTTCCTGAATTACCCCGACTCGTTCGCCCAGCTCCAACCCAACCTGGATATCGGTGTGCAGATGAACCTGAATCTCAGCAGCCATAGCCTGCTCAGCGGCGGGATGTCGGGCCTGGGTTACTACAACCCGGCGGGCGACGGACTGCTCACCGATCACGGCCTGGGCACCTCCAACGTCGAGTTTCTGCGGGCGGCCCAGAACACCGGGACCCAGTACCTGGCCTCCAACCATTCGGTGCCCAGCCAGTGGGACGCCTCGTGCAGCAACTGCGGGCTGATCCACCCGCTCAACCCCAACATCTTTTTGGTGCCGCGCTGGCCCACCAACGTGTTTTACGACGTGACCGACCCGGCCCAGGCCACCGCCGCCTACAACTCGGTTTACGCGCCGGGCGGCAGCTTCCCCTTTTGGGACCACGCCCTGAGCTACGCCGAATTTCTGGACAAGGAAACCGATATCGCGCTCGCGCATGTCCTCAGTGGCGGCGCCTACCCGCACTACATGCACCAGGACAATGCCCGCCAGTACGCGCCGGGCCGCAGCTTGGTCTACGACTGGGAAGCGGCGCTGCTCGGCAAATACTCGTCGTACAGCAACCTGCCGCTCAGGACGCTGCGCTGGGACGATCTGGGCGCCTACATGAAGACCCGCACCTCGTCCCTCAAGAGTGGGCTGAGCGGCACCTGGAACCGGGCCACCAACACCCTGACCCTGCGCTCAGCGCTCGGGGGCAGCGCCTACGTGACCGGCGCCCTGATCGGCAACAGCCAGAACTACGGCTCAGGCGTCATCAGCCTGACCACGTTGGGGGCAAGCCAGGTCGTCACGGCTCCGGTGAGATGATGGTGCCCAGCCCCAGAGTATCCAGCCCCAGAGCATCCAGCCCCAGAGTATCCAGCCCCACGGCGCCAGAGGACATCGGGCCACTTGAACATGGGCAGCGGGGTCGCCGCGCCCTGGCGGTCTACTACGGCCAAGGTGCGCTGCCGACCCTGGCGCGCTACCGGCGCGTGGTGGTGCAGCCGGGGCACTTTCCGCCCGAAAAGGTGGCCTGGTTGCAGGGGCGCGGTGTGCAGGTGCTGGCTTACCTGAGTCTGGGTGAGGTGCCCGCCCCGGACGACCAGGCGCACCCAGTCTCCTGGGCCGTGGGTGAGCACCGCCCGGAATGGGGCACTTACCTGGTCGATGTCGCGCGGCCTGACTGGCGGGATCATATCCAGACCCAGGTTCTGCACCATAAAAGCGTCTTCGACGGGTTTTTTCTAGATACCCTGGACGGCGCTGGCCGCGACCCACGGCAGTTCAGGGCCATGCTCAAACTGATGCGCTTGGTGCGCCGGTGGAGCGGTCCAGGCTACCTGCTGGCCAACCGGGGTCTGGGCCTGCTCGAACGGCTGCGCGGCACCATCAACGGCGTACTGATCGAGGCGTGTTCGACCACCTGGGCGCCGGAGTACCGGGCCTATTCCCGTCAGGAGCTGGACTATACCGAGAGGCTGGTCAGGCAGGCCCGGCGGCTGAAACTGGAACTCTACGCGCTCGATTACGCCGACTCGCCGCGCCTGCGCCGCTTCGCGCTGCGCCGGGCGGCGGCGCTGGGCCTGCCCACCTTCGTCACCAGCCGCGACCTGTCGCTGCCCGGCGGGTACGTGGCGCCGAATCTGAAGCCGCCTGACCCGGCGGTCTCGGCCCTGCGGTCACGCCCGCCGGGTCAAGTCCAGGTGGAGGGCAACGGCGAACTGGGTTCCGGCCCGTTGAGCACTCTTGGCTCACGTTGAGCGCGAGCCAGCTCATATTCACCAGCAGTCACCCTCCCGGTACGGTCCGCGCCTGGGCGCCAGCGCCCGACTGGGCCTGCCCCGTTTTTGTGCTTCTTCCGCTGATTCCGTGCAGGGGTTAGACCGCGAGCAATACCCGTTGGCGGAGCGTTCCAACCGGTCCACGCCCATACATCTGTCGTTTGATCGGCTCGATTGTGTTGACGACGCCTTCAGTCAGCCCGTTGCTCCACGTTGACAATCCCACGGATTCATCCGTGGGATTCTTAAACCACGCATGCGCTGACTGCCGCTACGTTCTGGCTTAAAGGGACTGCCCGTCCCAGGATATTTCTCGCTGCGTTCACGTCCGCATTCTCTGTGTGCCCGCAACTTTGGCAGACAAAACGAGACTGACTCAGCCGATTGGCTTTGCTCGTATATCCGCACTGATGGCAGGCTTGCGAGGTGTACGCAGGATTCACGGCAACTACAGTCCGAGCGGCGCTTGCAGCCTTCTGAGACAGGAGAGAGAAGAATTGCGACCATCCGACATCGTGGACCTGCCGGGCCAGATTGCCCCGTCCTAAACCACCCACGTTCAACTCTTCGTGCGCCACCACATCGTTTTCTCGAATGAGTTTGGTGGCCGTCTTTGGTGGAAGTCCAGCCGTTGCCGACTGACCTTGCGGTGCAACTTTGCGACTTGCGCTTTGACTTTCTGGCGTTGCTTTGAACCGCGTTTCTTGCGGCTCAGAGAGCGCTGAACCACCCTGAGCTTCTTCATACTGCCCTGGAGATACCGTGGGTTTTCCACGAATTCCCCATCTGACGTGATGGCAAACCACGTTGTCCCCACGTCTACGCCCACTGAGCTTCCCGTTTCGGGAAGCGGCTGGGGTTCCACCTCGCAGACGTAGCTCACGTACCACTCGCCGCAGTCCCGCGTGATGGTCGCTGTCTTCAGCTTGCCTTCCAGTGGGCGACTCAGGCGCAGCCGAATGTTGCCGATTTTCGAGAAGTACGCCACGTCCCCGGTCACGCTGAAGCCGAGCTGTGGATAGGTCAACGAGTCGTACCAACCCGCACCTTTGAAGCGCGGGAAGCCGACCTTCTTTGCGCCCTGCTTGACGCGCCGAAAGAAGCTCTGGTACGTTTTGTCTAGCCGCTTGAGAACGTCTTGAAGCACCTGGCTGTAGACGCTCTTGTACTCTGGCAAGACTTCCTTGACTTCGGGTAGCGCCTTCATCTGGTCGTATCCCGTGACCGTCTTTTTCGCTTTCTTGTACGCCCCGATGCGTTCTTCCAGGGCGCAGTTGTAGAGGTTGCGGCAGAGTCGCAACTGCTCGTTTAGCGCGACTTCCTGCGCCTTCGTAGGGCGCAGACGGTAGCGAAACGCTTTTATGTGCGTGGTAAACTTGATTCGCGTTCACCTCCTTCAAAGGTGTCGCCGTTCTCCGCGCCTGACCACCAAGAAAGGCGGCGGAGTTTTGCTCTGTTACTCTATTACAACGCGGCAGGGCTTTCGGTTTAGCGAATAGCATCAGCACCCCGCCCTGCCGGGCGGCTGGGCTCTGCATCCCACGGTTGAAACCGTGGGCTTTCCGCCCAGACCCTTTTCTGTAAGGTCACCCTGGATGGGCTTGCCCCGTTGTCGCCCCGCGATCTGGAAACCTCATGGTCCTCTGTGGGCAAGATGGAGGTCGGTAGAGGTGTTGTATGCCCCTGAGAAGCGGGCATTCAAAGATAGGCCAGTCAGAACTCAGATCTACACTAATGTTTGTTAGTGTTAAAAACCGCCGATCTGAGCTAACCTGAGTGCCATGATCCTGGAGCGCTGGCACACGCCTTTGGCCCTGAGCAACCTGACCGATCAGGCGCTGCGGGTTCGGGCGGTGGAGGCCGCCGCCACCTACGACGCTG
>NZ_JANYGJ010000150.1 GCF_025362455.1 Deinococcus sp.
CTTGTAGACACGAACCTGAATAGCGCCCTTACTGGTAAGCTCTTCGAGAATGTGCTGCTGTTCCAGGGTCAATTCAACTGGGTGAATCTGCTTTCGTCTTGGCATCACTTAGGATATCATAAATTCAGAATCAATGTACTAAGTGCCTTCAGATAGTCAGGCAGTGTCTGTGCGCTGCCCAGGCGGGTGTGAACATCGTCGATCTGCTCGGAGGTGAACATGCTCTCAGCATAGTTGCCAGACAGACTCCAAGACACGAGAACAGGCGCCCCCCAATCCGGAGGCGCCTGTTTCAACCGACTGCTACTCAGCGGCGGTCGCGCCGGTCGTCACCACTGGGCACGAACTCGCGGCTGCCGAAGTCCCGGTTGCCGGTGTCGCTGCCGCCAGAGTTGGAGTCGCTGCGGCCACGGTAGCCACCGCCACCACTGTTACGGTCGTTGCTGTAGCGTCCGCCGCCACCACTACTGCCGCCGCCCTGACGGTTGCCACGGTAGCCGCCGCCACTGCCACCGCCGTAGTTGCCACCGCCGCGCGAGTCGCGGTCGCGCTGGGGCATGTCGATCAGTCCGGGCAGTTCGTCGGGCACGCTGACTTCGACCTGACCGTCGAGGGGCGAGGCGGCCAGCAGCTTGGCGACCAGTTCGCTGGGAATATCGGCCACGGAACCTTCCTCGGCCAGACGGACCCGGCCCAGCGAGCGGGAATCGATGTCGGTGCTGCGGGCGATCAGCGCCACGGTGCGGGCCACGCTCATGCGCTGGCCGTGCAACATCACGGTGACCTGGCCTTCCTCGCCGCTCAGCAAGCTGACGGTGCGCGCGGGCGTGACGGCTCCGGCGATGCGGGCCAGGGCGCGGGCCAGCGACTCCAGACCCAGCTCGCTGAACAAGCGCTCGGCCTCAGCCTGGAACGGCTCGGCGAACTCACTGTCCACCTTGCGGATCTGGTCGGCGGCGGTGCGGGCCGAGGAATCGCGGACTTCCTTGGGGGTCGGGACGCTGCGCTCGGTGAAGTGGACGCCGGTGGCATGCTCCAGGTTGCGCAAATCGCGCTGCTCGCGGTCGCCGTACATCACGATGGCGGTGCCGGTGCGCCCGGCGCGGCCCGTGCGGCCCGAACGGTGGACATAGCTCTCGTGGTCCTGGGGCAGATGGTACTGCACCACCAGATCGACCTCGGGGATGTCCAGGCCACGGGCGGCCACGTCGGTGGCGACCAGCACCCGGACCCGTCCGGCGCGGAAGGCGCCCAGGGCACGTTCACGCTGCGACTGGGCCAGGTCGCCGTGCAGCGCCTCGGCTTCCAGGCCACGGTGGATCAGTTCCATCGCCAGCTCATCGACCTCGCGCTTGGTGCGGGTAAAAATGATGGCGCGTTCGGGGTTGTAGACGGTCAGCAGGTCGGCCAGCAGACGGGTGCGGGTGCGGCCCACGCGAATCTTGAGGTGCTCGACGCTCTGGGCGGCCTGGCTCTTGCCCTCGCCCACCAGATCCACCGTAACCGGATCGTTCTGATACGCGCGGGCGATGCGCAGGATGTCCTTGGTCAGCGTGGCGCTGAACAACATGGTCTGGCGCTCTTTGGGCGTCGCCTTGAGGATTTCCTCGATGGCGTCGGCAAAACCCACGCTGAGCATCTCGTCGGCCTCGTCGAGCACCACGAACTGCACCATGTCGAGCTGGAGGTTGCCGCGCTCGATGTGGTCGATGATGCGGCCCGGCGTGCCCACCACGATGTCCACACCGCGTGAGAGGGCCTTCTCCTGGGGGCCGTAGGCGGCGCCGCCGTAGATGGTCAGCAGTTCCAGATCGGCGGACGCCTTGCTGAAATGGTCGGCGACCTGCTTGGCCAGCTCGCGGGTGGGCGCCATAATCAGGGCGCGGGGGGTGCGTCCACGTTGACGGCTGGGTTCGAGCCCCTGGATAATCGGCAGCGCGAAGGCCAGCGTCTTGCCAGTGCCGGTGCGGGCGCGTCCGATGAGGTCGCGGCCCTGGAGGGTGTGCGGCAGGCTCTCGGCCTGAATGGGCGTGGCTTCGAGAATGCCCTGCGCGGCGAGGCGCCCGGCGATGTCGGGGTTGACCAGTTCACTAAATTGCATGTTGTACCTTTCCGGGGCCCGCACACGTCCGGTGAAAGCATCAGTCATGCAACTTCCGGAGCGTGATCCGCTGATCTCCACTGTCTCCACTGCATGTAAACACTCGTCTTGTCCGGTGAACGACCCTGCCGCCTGATTGCCCCCGCGCTGTTGCAATGGGCTGATGCGGCATTTTCGGGTGTGGCCAGCTTTTTGGGCCGACGCTAAGAAGAAAGTATACACACTTCTCCCGGCCCGTCTGTGACATTCGCCCCGCCCAGCGCGAAATCTGGAGGCTCCGGACAGGCTCAGGGGTGTCCCAGAGGTCAGGCAGCAACCTGTTACCGCCCGGCCTGTTACCGCCCGGCAGACAGCCCCGCCTGCGTCTGGAACGAGCTGGGCGGCACTTACTTCAGATCAGGCCAGATCGGGCCAGACCAGATCAAAACCGCCCATCTGCCGACCCACATGCCGACCGGCTCCGCACCAGGGCCGTTTCACAACATTCCTTAAAGATCACGCCGCCCGATTGAGCGAGTTCACTTCCAGTCTGGGACCGGGCGCAACTCTAAACTCGCTTCATGAAACGCCGTCTGACCATCTCTCTGACCCTGCTCGCCCTCGGCGGCGCCGTCCTGACGGCCTGCAATCCGGCTATTCCGGTCAACGCCGCCGTCAATCTGAGTGGCCTGAAGGTGAGCCGCGACCTCAAGTACGGCCCAGACGTCCGCAACGTGCTCGATGTCTACGAGCCCCAGGGTGGGGGCCAGAACCGTCCGGTGGTGCTGTTCATCCACGGCGGCTCGTGGAACAGCGGCAGCAAGGCCGAGTACGTCTTCGTGGGCGAGAGTCTGGCGCGGGCCGGGTACGTCACCGCCGTGATGAATTACCGCCTGGCGCCCCTTCACCCCTACCCCGACTACGTGCAAGACGGTGCCCAGGCGCTGCGGTGGTTGCAGGACAACGCCGGTAAGTACGGCGGCAACGGCACTCGCCTGTACGTAATGGGCCATTCGGCAGGGGCCTTCAACGCCGTGGAACTGGTGGACAACGAACGCTGGCTACGCGAGGCGGGCGTGCCGATCAGCAACGTGCGGGCCGTGGTGGGCATCGCTGGGCCGTATGACTACGACTTCCGGCAGTTCAAGAGCCGCACGGCCTTTCCGGCGGGCGGCGACCCGGCTGACATCATGCCCAGCCGCCACGTGCGGGCCGACGCGCCGCCGCACCTGCTGCTGGTCGCCGCCAACGACACCACGGTGGACCCCTCCAACGGCCTGAAGATGAAAGCCGCGCTGGACGCCAAGAACATTCCCCTGACCTTCACGGTGCTGCCGGGCCTGAACCACATCACCATCGTCGGGGCCATGAGCCGCAACCTGACCTTTCTGGGCGGCACCCGCCAGGCCGTGCTCGATTATCTGGACGCCCAGGAAAAAAAATAAGCCCTGGGTGGCCTTCTCGTTGCTTAATCTTATCTGTTGCGTAGCCTTCTTGTTGTCTAGACAACATACTTAACACGTTTTGACGACTCACTCATCTTCGGCCCGTGTGTGATCGGATGAGCGGTATGTCCAGACTGAGGTTATGGTGCGGCGCAGCGCTACTGAACGTGCTTGGGCTGAACATGTTCGGGCTGGGCCTGTTCGGGCTGGGCCTGTTCGGAGGTTCGGCGCTGGCCGCCGTGAGCGTCAAGCCCCATCAGACCCTCTACGCCATCTCAAGGGCTTCGGGCACCAGCGTGGCCCGGCTGCGCCTTCTCAATCACCTCAGCGGCGACCAGTTGAAGGTAGGCCAGCTCATCCGCATGGGTGGCCCGGCCCGCCTGGCGAGCAAAGCGCCAGGGCCGTCGGTCAAAACGGCGAGCGTCGCATCTGGAACACCGCATCCGGCACTCAACGCCCCCAGCAAGCCCCCGCTGCGGCTCAAGACCACCTGGCTGCGCGGGGCCTACACCGTGCGGCGCGGCGACACGCTCAGCAAGCTCTCGCGGCGCAGCGGGCTGGATGTCGGCACCCTGCGGCGCAGCAACCACCTGACCAGCAGCGTCTTGTCCGTCGGGCAGCGGCTGCGGCTCGTGCCCGGCGCGGTCACCGCTCGGAATACGCCCAACCAGAGTGCGGCCCCGCGCCCCCGCCAGGTCAGTCCCCGTCCAACCAGCCGCAATGAACCGCGCACCGTCTTCACCTACAGCGTCGTCGGCCAGCGCGACACCTTCCGGACGCTCAGCCAGGTGGCCCAGCACAGCGCCCAGTTCAGCCCGGCCCAACTGATGCGGCTCAACAAGCTCGCCTCGCCCTGGGTCTACCCCGGCATGAAACTGCTGATGCCGCGCCGGGTCAGCGTGCCGGTTCCGCCCAAGCCGCAGCGGGCCGGGGCCACCTTGCAGTCGCTGTGGGTGCTGGGCATTGCGCTCAAGGTCGTGCGGGTGGACCTGCGTTACCGCAACGTGCTGGTGTCGCCGATTTTGCCCGCTCAGGGGCTGGGCACCGGGGCGCGGGTCAACACGCTGGCGCGGCTGAGCGGGGCCACCGCCGTCATCAACGGCAGTTATTTTCATCCGCAGAGTTTCATTCCGGCGGGCGACCTGGTGGTTCGCGGTCAGCGGCTGGCCTGGGGACGCCTGCCCGCCGCCCTCTCGATCACGCCGGACAACCGCGCCTACATCAGCAGCGGCGCGGGTAAAAACGGCGTCGGGGGAAGCTGGGCGGGCATGGAGAGCGTGGTCGCCAGCGGCCCCCAGATCGTGCGCGGCGGCGCGGTGCAGTCGCGGTACCCAGCCGTCTTTCAGGATCCGGCGCTGTTCGGCAGGGCTGCCCGGAGCGCCATCGGCCTGAGCAGCAACCGCGACCTGATGCTGGTGAGCACCAGAACCCGGCTGAGCATCACCGAAATGGGCAAGGTCATGGCGGCCCTCGGCGCCCGCGACGCCCTGCTGCTCGACGGCGGCTCCAGCGCGGGCCTGAGCTGGAACCGTTCACCGGTCATCGAGAGCGTGCGCGGGGTGTCATACGGCATCGGCGTGTTCGTGGATTATTCCGGGCGGCGGTACTCGCGGCTGTGAGTCTGGCTGAGCTGGACGGGGCTGGACGTGCTGTTGGCGGGTGGGTGGCGTTTCTGGGCTTTAGCTTTTTGCGAATGCGCCTGCACCCCCACCCCCCAGCGGCTTATCGTTACCCAGAAGTGGGATAGAGGCTGACAGAGACGTCAAGATCAAGCAGCCAGGCGGCCTGAGTGAGCCAGGCCCAACCGCGCCAGAGGGTCTGCCAACCAGGGTCGCCGTCACGGCGGCGACCA
>NZ_JANYGJ010000169.1 GCF_025362455.1 Deinococcus sp.
CCGCTCCGGTCAAAGACGATGGCGCGGCTGCTGGTGGTGCCCTGGTCGAGCGCGAGGATGTACTGGTCTGAGCGGGTCATGGGGCGCACTGACTCATGAGCATCTCCTTGTTGAGCTGGCCATGAGCATCTCCTTGTTGAGCTGGCGTTGTCGAGCTGACGAGGACCGAACTGTATGAACGAATGATACTTGCCGCTGAACAGGTGTTCAAGCTGGTCAGGACCGGCCCCGGCGCTTCAGGCTCCGCCCTGCCGTATGCTGACAGGACCGCATGGCACCCGATACCGCCTCCCCGCACCTCAACGTCTCGCTGCCGCACCAGGCGGTGCAGGTCGCCCGGCTCTACTACGAACAGGGCCTGACCACCGACGCGATTGCCAGTGAGCTGGGCCTCTCGCGCCCCAAGGTCTCGCGGCTGCTCTCGCACGCCCGGCGCAGCGGCCTGGTCGAGATTCGCATTCACGACCCCGAAGGCGAGTCGCAGGGCCTGGAAGCCCGGCTGCACGCCCGCTATCCGTTCGTGCGCTCTCAGGTGGTCGGCGTGCCGCCCGGCAGCGGCGAGGAGCTGTGGCTCTCTCGCACCGCCACCGCCGCCGCTGGCCTGCTGAACAAACTGCTGGCACCGGGCATGCGGGTCGGTCTGGCCTGGGGCAACACCCTGGACGCCGTGAGCCGCGCCCTGGTGCCGCGCACCGTGCAGGACGTGACCTTCGTGCAGCTCAACGGCTCGGCCAACGACAGCGAGTTCGTCAGCGGCTTCGTCAACGACACGATTCTGAGGTTCGCCCGCAATTTTTCCGCCCGCGCACAACTGTTTCCGGTACCGACCTTCTTCGACGAAGGCAGCACCAAGCAGGCCATGTGGCGCGAGCGCAGCGTCCGGCACGTGCTGGACTTGCAGGCCCAGGCCGACATCCTGATGTACTCGGTGGGGAGCGCGCAAGCGCACACGCCCAGCCATGTGTACAGCGCCGGGTATCTCGACGCCTTCGACCGTCAGACCCTGGCCGCCGAGGGCGCCGTGGGCGACATCGCCACCGTCTTCTACCGCGCCGACGGCACCTGGGACGGCCTGTCGCTCAACGCCCGTGCCAGCGGCCCCGAACTGAGTCTGATGCAGCGAGTGAAAGAATCCGTCTGCGTGGTGAGCGGGCTGGGCAAGGTCGCGGCGCTGCACGGCGCCCTGGAAGGGCAACTGATGCACCGCTTGATCGTGGACGAGATGACGGCGCGGGCGGTGCTGGAGATGGGGAGTGGGACGTAGGGAGTGGGAACAGCGGGGGTGGGCAGTGGTTGTTGAGTTTTTGGGGATGCTGGGTATGACCCCTCTGCTACGCAGCTCTGCGAGTCTGCCCCTGCTGGGCATCTCCCCTTAAAAGGGAGACGAAAGATTGAGCGCGTGTGGGAAAGCGTTTTTTGGCTCCCCTTGAGGGGGGCTCCCGCGTAGCGGGTGGGGGGTTTGTTGGCCTGGGAGGTTGCCACACCAACTCCCCCTCCCAGATTCCCCCACTTCCCACTCCCCTCTTCCCACTTCCACGTTAGCATCAGCCGCATGGCACAATCAGACACGAATACACAGCAGCTCAAGCGCACGCCGCTGCACGCCGCCCATCTGCGTTCGGGGGCGAGAATGGTGGAATTCGGCGGCTGGGAGATGCCGGTGTCGTATACCGGGGTCATGGCCGAGCATCAGGCGGTGCGGCAACAGGCGGGGATGTTCGACGTGTCGCACATGGGTGAATTCCGGGTTACGGGCACCGGGGCGCTCGACTTCCTGCAATCGGTGACGACCAACGACGTGAGCAGACTGAAAGCGGGCCGGGCGCACTACAACTGGCTGCCGGGCGAGTCGGGCGGGCTGATCGACGACATCTACGTCTACCGGGTGGCCGAGCACGATTACCTGCTGGTGGTCAACGCCGCCAATATCGGCAAAGACTGGGCGCACCTGAAGCGCCATCTGAATGACCACGACGCCCAGCTCAGCGACGAATCCGGGCAATGGGGCCTGATCGCCGTGCAGGGACCGCAGACGGGGGCGCTGCTCCAGCCGCACTGCGACACCAACTTAGGCCAGACGAAGAAGAACGACTTCTTCGCCGCGCACCTGTTCGGCGTGCCGGTCTGGCTGGCGCGGACGGGCTACACGGGCGAGGACGGCTTCGAGGTGTTCGTGCCCGCCGCGCAGGCCGAGGCGATCTGGGACGCGCTGCTGGGCGCCGGGCTCACACCTGCTGGCCTGGGCGCCCGCGACACGCTGCGGCTGGAAGCGGGTTTTCCGCTGTTCGGGCACGAGTTCTCGGCTGAGATTCACCCGCTGAGCAGCGGCTATAGCTGGGTGGTCAAGGACAAGGCGCACCTGGGACGCCACCACATCCGCGTCGAGCCAGAGCACCGCTTGATCGGCCTGGCCACCGACAAAGTGCCACTGCGCGAAGGTTATCCGGTGTTTCAGGGCGGCGTGCAGGTAGGCGTCGTCACCAGCGGAACAGTCAGCCCGACGCTGGGCCACCCGATAGCGATGGCACTCGTGGACCGCCAGGCCGCCGAGCAAGGTGCCTTCGAGGTCGAGGTGCGGGGCAAGCGGGTGGCGGCGCGGGTGCTGGAGCTGCCGTTTTACAGGCGCTGACGCGCCGCTCATGGCTTGTGGCTTGTGGCTTGTGGGATGAAGAAGTAAAGCCGCCCTACACATCCGGTTCCGCATCATCAGGGAGAATAAAACCATGCAGACCCCCAGTGAACTCAAATACGCGCCCACCCATGAATGGCTCTCCGGTGACGGCACGGTGGGCATCTCCGACTTCGCGCAGGACCAGCTCGGCGACGTGGTGTACGTGGAGCTGCCGGAAGTGGGCCGCGAGGTCAAGGCCGGTGAGACGCTGGCCGTCGTCGAGAGCGTCAAGACCGCCTCCGACATCTACGCGCCCGCCAGCGGCACCATCACCGCCGTCAACGACGCGCTGTCCGGCACGCCCGAACTGGTCAACAGCTCGCCCTACGGCGAAGGCTGGCTGTTCAAGCTCGACGTGGGCGAGGCGAGCGGTGAGCTGATGGACGCGGCGGCGTATGGAGCGGCAAACAACTGAGGACATGGACTGGACCGAGATCGACGAGTGGATCTTCAAGGGCGGCTACATACGGGCGATCCGGGACTACCGCGAGCTTCATCAGTCCAGTCTGAACGAGGCTCTGGAGGCGGTGTCCCTTCGAACAGAGCATCTCAGGCAGCACGTCCCTGAGAAGTTCCCCGCTCACGTCTCGCCTAGAACGGAAGCGTTCGAGAAGCTCGCCGGGATCACCCAGCCTGTCGCCGCCATCGAAGCGCTGTGGGACGGTGACACGTTCCGCGACTGGTTCATCTGCATTTACGCGATGGTCGAAGAAACCACCGAATCATCGACGTGGTACGCCGAGCGCTATCTGACGGCGGTGTATTTATCCACGCCGCGCAAAGACGGCTTGAACGAATCTTTCGAGAATTACAGCCAGCGGCTCGTCAGTGACCTGGCGGCGCAGGCCAACGCTCAGGCGTATCAGGCCACATCGTCGAAGGGCGAGAATGGGCCGCGCTGGCGGGAGAGCGTTCCCAAACTGACCTGACCACAGCGTATCTCCCCCGCCCTCCCCGTCAACCGTTGCGCGGGCGGCATTCTTTTTGCGCCTAGTACGCGACTATCAGCACTACACCCACTCTCCCCCACTCGCCGGAGGTTTACCCCGATGTCCATGCGCCCCAGCCTGAAGACGCTGCTCCAGACCGAAGACTTTGCCCGCCGCCACATCGGCCCCGGCCCCCAGGAACAGGCCGCCATGCTGGCTGAACTCGGCTACGACAGCTTAGACGCCCTGATGGCCGCCACCGTGCCCGCCGCGATTGTCCGCCCGATTGAAATACAGGTCGGCGGCCCGGTCAGCGAGGCCCAGGCGCTGGCCGACCTGAAAGTGCTGGCGAGCAAGAACAGGGTCTTCCGCAGCTACATCGGCATGGGCTACAGCGGGACGCATACCCCGGCGGTCATCCAGCGCAACATTCTGGAGAATCCGGGCTGGTACACGGCCTACACGCCGTACCAGGCGGAGATTTCGCAGGGGCGGCTGGAGATGCTGCTCAACTTCCAGCAGATGATTATGGACCTGACCGGCATGGAGGTCGCGGGCGCCTCGCTGCTCGACGAGGCCACCGCCGCCGCCGAGGCGATGACCTTGGCGAAGCGTTTATTTAAAGGGGGCACCGCCAAAGCCAAAGGTAACGTGCTGTACGTGGCCGACGACGTGCATCCACAGACCCTGGACGTGATTCGCACGCGGGCCGAGTATTTCGGGTACGAGGTGGTGACGGGCGAGGTGGACGGCGAGCTGCCGGAGGGCACCTTCGCGGCGCTGGTGCAGACGCCAGGCACGTATGGCGACCTCCACGACCTGTCGAGCGTGGCTGAGCGGGTTCATGATCTGGGCGCGGTGCTGATCGCGGCGACGGATCTGCTGGCCTGTGCCCTGACGACCCCGGTGGGTGAAATGGGGGCCGACATCGTGATCGGCAACAGCCAGCGCTTCGGCGTGCCGCTGGGTTTCGGGGGGCCACACGCGGCGTTTCTGGCCTGCCGGAGTGCCTACCAGCGCAGCATGCCGGGCCGGGTGATCGGGGTGAGCAAGGATAGCCAGGGCAAAACCGCCCTGCGAATGGCGATGCAGACCCGCGAGCAGCACATCCGGCGCGAGAAGGCCACCTCCAACATCTGCACGGCCCAGGCGCTGCTGGCGAACATGGCCGCCGCGTTCGCCGTGTATCACGGGCCGGAGGGGATCAAAACGATTGCCCAGCGCGTTCATCTGCTGACGGGCATGCTGGCGAGGGCGCTGACGGACGCGGGATTGAGCGTCAACCCGACCTTCTTCGACACGCTGAGCTTCGAGGGCGATGCAAACAGCATTCGTGAGCGGGCCGAGGCGCAGGGCATCAACTTCCGCTACGAGGGTAAGCGCATCGGGATCAGCCTGGACGAGACGACGACGCCTGCTGACCTGGCCGACATCATCCAGGCCGTCACCGGGCAAACGTTAGACGTGCTGGCGCTGGAAGAGGGTGCCGCCGAGGGCATTCCGTCCAGCTTGCAGCGCACCACGCCGTACCTGACGCACCCCAGCTTCACCACACACCACTCCGAGCACGCCATGCTGCGCTACCTGAAGTTGCTGGAAAACAAGGACTACAGCCTGACGCACGGCATGATTCCGCTGGGAAGCTGCACCATGAAGCTCAACGCCACCACCGAGATGATCCCGGTGACGTGGCCGGAGTTCGGCAACATCCACCCGTTCGCGCCGCAAGGCCAGACCGAGGGCTACGCCGCGCTGCTGACGGAACTCGAAACCTGGCTGGCCGACATCACCGGCTACGACGCCGTGAGCCTCCAGCCGAACAGCGGGGCGCAGGGCGAGTACGCCGGGCTGCTGACCATCCGCAAGTACCAGGAGGCGCAAGGCCAGGGCCACCGCACCATCTGCCTGATTCCGGCCAGCGCGCATGGCACCAACCCCGCCAGCGCCGCCATGATGGGCCTGACGGTGGTCGTCGTGAAGACCGACACTGACGGCAACATCGACTTCGCGGACCTGACCGCCAGGGCCGAGGAGCACAGCGGCAACCTCTCGGCGCTGATGATTACCTATCCCAGCACGCACGGCGTCTTCGAGGCCAACGTGCGCGAGGTCTGCGAGCTGATTCACGCGCATGGCGGCCAGGTCTACCTCGACGGCGCCAACATGAACGCCCAGGTGGGCCTGACCAGCCCCGGTTTCATCGGCGCGGATGTCAGTCACCTGAACCTGCACAAGACCTTCGCCATTCCGCACGGGGGCGGCGGGCCGGGCATGGGGCCGATTGGAGTCAAAGCGCACCTGGCCCCGTACCTGCCCAACCACTCCGTTCGGTCCACATCGGACAGCCACACCGGAGCCGTCAGCGCGGCACCCTACGGAAGCGCGAGCATTCTGCCGATCAGCTATTTGTACATCCGGCTGCTGGGCTCGGAGGGGCTGAAGCGGAGTACGCAGGTCGCCATCCTGAACGCCAATTACGTGGCGCACCACTTGCGGGGGGCGTATCCGGTGCTGTACACCGGGGCAGACCGTGATGGACGCGGCGGGCATGTGGCGCACGAGTGCATCATCGACATCCGCCCGCTGAAGGCGGAGAGCGGCGTGAGCGAGGAGGACATCGCCAAGCGGCTGATGGACTACGGTTTTCACGCGCCCACCATGAGTTTTCCGGTGCCGGGCACGCTGATGATCGAGCCCACCGAGAGCGAGCCGAAAGCCGAGCTGGACCGTTTCGTGGCCGCTATGCTGGGCATTCGCCGCGAGATTCAGGAAGTGCAGGACGGTCTGATCAGCGCTGAGGACAGTCCGCTGAGGCACGCGCCGCACACGCAGGCCGACCTGATAGCGAGCGACTGGAGCCGGGCCTACAGCCGCGAGGTGGGCGCCTACCCCACGCCCGCGCAGAAGCTCTGGAAGTACTGGCCGAGTGTGAACCGAGTAGATAACGTGTTCGGGGATAGGAATTTCGTGTGTAGCTGCCCGCCGATGGAGGATTGGGTAGGGATTGGGGTGGTGGGGTAAGAAACCGTATGGCTCATCCCCAACAATTGAATCCGTCTCTAGCTTATACTTTTGAGCATGACCTCATTATATACTGATTCCCCGTTTGGCGAGCTTGAAATCTCCGAGATAGCAAACCTTATGGCGGTAGCGACGAGAATGAAGCTGACCGAAAACGAAACTGAGTTTATATTTTCAAGACGCGAAGAAGCCTTCATTGAATTAAGTAAAGAGCGCCTTATAAATGTATTGAATAATTTAAAAGTTTTGGCTGTATTTGAAGAAGTAAATTTGAGCAGTAGCAACACACTAGAAATACCTCTGAGGGAACACTCCAACTCGCCAATAAAAAGAAGAGATTTAGAAAATATTCCTGAAATAATAGATGGTGAAAATAAATTAACATACAAGCTTGGTTTGCCGAGTGCCGAATATATTATTTTTACTATACTTAAATTGAGGGATACAGATTTTTTAAGAGAAATTTTTAGGATGGCCACCATAATGGTAGATAGGCCAGGACTGCTCAGTGCTTCAAAATTGGATATGTTGGATCATCTGAGACGATCTCTCAGAATAAAGAGTATTATAATAACTTCGGGTAAAACTATCGGCAAAAGTTCCCTCATAAACTTTTCAAACGCATACCTATTTTCTATCGGTTATAATTTCGACATCGCACTAGTTCCAGTCAAGCAGTTAGCAGAATTGCTTAGGTCGTACAAGATCAGAAAAATCAGACGTGCGAACCCAAACGAAATGGTGGCTCCACGCAAACATTACATACCAGATTTGATATATTACTATCAGCTCGGCATATCTTCTGACAGTCCAACACTCGAATATCTATCTTTTTATCATATTATAGAACATTTCTTCGAGAATATCTTCAATGAAGATATAATTGCAAGACTGAAAGACCGCATAACGTCTGAGTCCTTTTCATATAAAAGAGATAGAGACATAAAGGATTTAATCAAGATGGCCGTAGCGAACAGGACATTTACGGATGATTCAGTTAAAGTGAGTGAGCCTGAAGCTTTGAGATTGACCCTCGTAAAGTTTGTGCCCGAACCTGAAGAATTAC
>NZ_JANYGJ010000172.1 GCF_025362455.1 Deinococcus sp.
GAGGAGTGGCACCCTCATGGGGAGGAGTGGCGTCCTCATGGGCGTCCGTTCACGAGGACAGTCCGTTCACGACGACAGTCCGTTCTGGCCAAGACGCCCCCGCCCCGGTGGGGTGAGGGAGTTGGTCGCTGCGCTCGGCATGGTACTTCCCATTCGTCCCAGACGCACTTTTTCTCCCGACGTTCTCCACATCGTGGCCGGTTCCGTAGGGCGCCCGTGCTCCGCATTCGCCCATAACTGACCTCGCTGGAAGGTAGTGGTCTACTTCAGCGGAAAAATAGCGTCTGGGCGCTCGTCGTTGACCCCTCTACCACTGGGAGAGGGGCGCTGCGAAGCAGCGGGGTGAGGGGAAGTGAGCGCCAGCTCATGCCCTTCCCCACTCCCCACTTCCCACCAGCGGCGCAGCCGCGCCCCGTACCACTCCCCCCTCCTCTACAATGAAGCCCACATCAACACGCACGGGGGAACCACCATGAATTACGTCTATCTCAGGCCCCTCCCATGACCGCCCAGCGCCTCTTTTCTCCGGCTGATCCGCCCGCGACGACGAATGTGGGTGGGCTGCCGTACAGCGTCTCAAGGCGGGTGTTTGCCCGCGTGCCCTGCCTGGTCGAGTTGCCCAGCCTGCCGCTGCGGGGGCTGTGCATCGTCTATCACGGCGCCGGGGCGGCCAAGGAGGGCAAGCTGGGCGTCTACTCGGCGCTGACCGCCGGGGGCGTGGCAGTGGTCATTCCCGACGCGCCGCTGCACGGGGAGCGGGCGCTCAATCAGCCGGGCCTGAACGCCCGCGAGTTCATCTGGGAGAGTGCGCGGCGCAGCGTGGCCGAGGCCGGGGCGATGATGACGGTACTCCTGACCGAATACGGCCAGAACCTTCAGCACAGGCTGCCGGTCTACGCGGTGGGCAGCAGCATGGGCGGCTATGTGGCGCTGAGCCTGGCCCGCAGCGAGAAGCGCCTGTGCGGCGTCGCGGCATTAATCACCTCCGGCGTCTGGCAGGAACCGGACGTGAACGCGCCGGGCACGCGGGCCTTTCTGGAGGGTCAGCGGCCCAATACCCACGCGGCCAGCGCTCCGCCCACGCCGCTGTTTCTCGCCAGCGGCGACCGCGACCCGACCTTTCCGCTGGAGGCGCACCACGAACCCACCGCCGCCGCCCTGCGAGAAGCCTACGCGGCGGCAGGCTGCCCCCAGAACTTCAGCGAAAAGGTCTACCCCGAAGTCGGCCACTACACCAGCAAGAAGATGCGCGACGACGCCGTAACCTGGATTCTGGAGCACTTGAACGCTTGAGGCTGCTGCTGATCCCGCCCGACACCCGCCCGGTGACGCTGACTCTGCCGACGCTGCTGGCCCGGATGGTCGGCGCCGAGGTAGACGCGCCGCCCGCCGGGGCGCTGCCGCATTTCAACACGCCCGGCGACACCAGAATGTTGCGAGGCTGGCTGCTCGACCAGGCTGCCGGGGCCGACGTCCTGATCGTCTGTCTGGAGACGCTGACGCTCGGCGGGATGATTCCGGCCCGGCGCGTCTCGGACCCCTTGAGTGACGTGCTGGCGCGGCTAGACGTGCTGCGCGAGATCAAGGCCCGGCATCCAGGTCTCCGTATCTACGCCTTCGGGGTCATCGTCCGGGTGGCGCACGACAACGATCCACACGAGGAAAAGTCGTATTACGGCGACTGGGGCGCGGGGCTGCGGGCGTATGGTGTGGCCCTGGACCGACTCGCCCGCCACGGCGAGGGCGAACGCGCCGCGCTGGACGCTGCCGAGGCTGCCGTGCCGCCCGACATCCTGGCCGACTGGATCGGCACCCGGCAACGCAACCATGCCCTCCATCTGGCCGCGCTGGACTTGCTGCACGCAGGCGTTCTGGCGCACCTCTGCCTGACGCTGGACGACACCGCCGAGTACGGCCTGGCCGCAGCAGACCGCCGCGCACTGGAAGCCAGGGCCGACGAGCTGGCCGTCTGGCCGCGCTTCGACGTTTACCCCGGCGCCGACGAGGTGCCCTGCACGCTGATCGCCCGCGCCCTGTACCCGGCCACCGCCCGCGCCTGGGTGATCTACAGCGGCGTCAGCGGCGCCCAGACGCGAATGATCTACGAGGACCGACCAGCCGGTGAACTCGTCCGCGCCCACCTGCGGGCGGCAGGCTGCGGGACAGCCGACACGCCAACGGAGGCCGACTTCGTGCTGATGGTCAACACGCCCGGCGCGGCGCAGGCCAACCGGCAGCCGGATTTCGCGGTGGTGGACACCGCCCAGCGCCATCTGCCCGCCTTCGTGGACCGCCTGACGCTTGAGCTGAACGGGGTGCGCCCGGTCGCCCTGGCCGACATCGCCTACCCGAACGGCGCGGAGAGGCGCCTGTGGCAGATGCTTCAGCCGCTGCCGCTGGGCAGGCTGGCGAGCTACTCGGCCTGGAATACGGCAGGTAACACGCTGGGGAGCGCTGTAGCGTTCGGGAAACTGGCAAAGATGGTAACTGATCGGGCCGCGCAGGTTCAGGCCGTCTTCGGACAGATGGTGGACGACGGGCTGTATCAGGCGTTCGTGCGCTCGGAGGTGCGTTCACGGCTGCATGAGCCCAGTCCGTATGACCTGGGCGAGCAGCGAGCCGAGGCGGAAGCGCATCTGGACGAGATCATCACGCCGCTGATTCGCTCACTCTGGGAGCGGCAGTTCGCGTCTACCGGCCTCACACTGGACATCGGGCGCCCACATCTGGCCTGGCCGAGATTGTTCACCGGGGTGTTTCCGCTGAGCGTCAGCGAGTAAGCGGGCGCAGCGGCACCCTGCGTTCTCCATCGCATGGCAGACTGTGGCCGTGCCCGTTGCCTCAACTCCTCCCCTGCTCGCCCTCGATATCGGCGGCACGTCCATTCGGGCGGCGCTGATCGAGCGCGGCGCCGTCACCGAGCGCCTGGAGGCCCGCACACCCAAGCCCAGCACCCCGAATGCAGTCATCGAAGCTGCCCTGGCGCTGGCCGCGCCGCTCTCACCCCGCGCCTCGGCCCTGGGCGTCGCCTGCGCCGGAGCGGTGGCGGGCGGGCGGGTCACGGCGACGGCGATTCATACCTTTCCCGGCTGGCATGACGTGGCGCTCTCCGAGGCACTGGGCGCGGGCCTGAATCTGCCCTGCGCGGTGCTCAACGACGCCCGCGCCGCCGCCTGGGGCGAATATTCAGCGGGCGCCGGGCGGGGGCAGAGCGAATTCATGTTCGTGACCATCAGCACGGGGGTCGGCGCCGGACTGGTGCTGGGCGGGCGGCTGCACCTGGCCGCCAACGGACTCGACGCCGAACTGGGCTTCGTCAGCGTGCCCGCGAGCTGGACACCCGGCACCGAGATGCCGCCCCTGGGCCATCTGGGACCGCTGGAATTCGAGACGAGCGGCACCGCGCTGGGCACGCAGGCGCTCGGCCTTGGTCTGAACAGTACCCGCGCCCTGGCCGACGCCGCCGAGACTGGACACGCGCAGGCCGACGCCCTGTATCGCCGCAGCGCCGCCTTGATCGCCTGGAAGGTGGCCGACATCGCCGCGCTGCTGGGCGTGCAGCGGGTCGCCCTGGGCGGCAGCGTGGGCCTGAGAAGTGGCTACCTGGCACGGGTGCGGGCAAGCCTGGCTGTCTTTCCGGAGCGCTACCAGCCGGAGATCGTCCACGCCGAGCTGGGCGCCGACGCCGGGCTGATCGGGGCCGGGCTGTGGGCGGGGCGCTCAGGTTAGACGCCCCAGCGCAGCGATGTCCCACTCGTCCTTTTCGCGCAGTGGCACGTTGTAAAACTCGGAGACGCAGCGCTTCATGGCGATCAGTGCGGCGGGCGTCAGGGATTGCATCGGAATACCGTCCCACACGACGGCTTGCCCGGCCAACAGGTCGGAGGGCCAGACGATGGCGGCCAGCGAACCGAGCGTGCGGGGCGGCGAAACCGCGTCGTCAATCGGGGTCAGGTTGAGCAGCAATTCGCCGTGCCGGTAAAACGCATCGTCGGCCAGGCTGCCGTGGACCAAGGTAAAACCCAGCTCCGAGAGCAGCGGCGCCAGCCTCGGCACGTCATTCAATGCCACGAAAAGGTCTGTGTCGTCGTGAGGACGAATCTGAGCGCTCAGCAGTTCGGTGGCCCAGCCGCCCATCAGCCAGGGGTGAATGTCGGTGGCAGCGAGGGCGCGGAGGAAGGTCGCAACTTCGGGAGGCATATCGGGAGTCTAGCCAGAACGATCCGTTGCATAAATTTGACTTCCGCCTCATACCGCGCTATATTCTGATTATCACCGCCGAAGAAGGCGGCTTTTTTATGCCCCTACGCCGCCGATCTTGAGTTTCTGGTGTTGCCCCCTGCCGGGCCTGTATCCTGAACAGATGACCGCGCCCGCACCTGACACCCGGCCACCCACGCCCACCGGAGACCGTGCGCCCGCTGAGGCCGAGCTTCACGCACCGCCCATCAATCCGCTGGTGTACGACTTCGTGCTGGCCGTCACCAAACTGCCGATTGTGCTGCGCGGGCAGTACGTGCATACGCTGGGGCGCGAGCATATTCCCTCGCCGGGGCACAAGCTGGTGGTCGCCGGGGCGCACGTCTCGTCGCTCGATCCGTTCATCATCGCCCGCACCATGCCGGGGCACCATGTCCAGTTCATGACCAAGAAAGAGCTGTTCGGGCCGGTCACGGGCGCCATCATCCGGGCGGGCGGCAGCTTCCCGGTAGACCGCGAGGGCAACGATCTGGCCGCCATTCGCACCGCCCTGCGCGTGCTCAAAGACGACGGCACGCTGGGCCTCTTTCCGGAGGGCACACGCGGCGGCGGGCAGATGCAGGGCGGCGTGGGATTGATCGCCCTGCGGGGGCGCTCTCCCGTGTTGCCAGTCGGACTGCGGCGCGACGGACAAAGATGGCTGGTGCGCTTCGGGCCGCTGATCGAACCGTCGGGGGGCATCAAGGAGTTGACGGCCCGCATCGGCGAGGAGATTACGCGGCTGAGTGGGCCTTTGTAGGACTCAGTGCCTCATGCGTCAGATCTCTGGCTTGCTGTATAATTCAGCTCAACAGAGTCACGCCGTTGAACAAACCCTGACAAGTCAAGTGCTCGTCCTGGTCGTTGAGGAAATGAAGCGGATAGTTGCGGCGGATGGCTACCAGTCGGTTAACATAGGGAATGACAAAGATCTTCCTTGTGATTGGCATCACGTGCATAAGCTCAGCGAGCTTGCTCCTCGCTTCCGACAAATTGGCACGTGCAATGATCGTAAGCGCGTATAAATTTAGCAATAATAGCACTGCCAGTGGATCATTCCTAGATGGTTTTGTCGGAAACAATTCTCTGATCTATTTTATCCTCATTGGTGGCTTTATTTCACTAGTTTTATCGCTGTTTTTCTTCAGTTCAGAGGCCAAACGATGACATTATTAACCTAAATTGCAGTAACCTAACAAAAAAGCCGGAGCACTCGCCCCGACCTTCAGAAAACCCGCTCGCCAAAAACCTACTCAGTCGTCTGCGGCCTGGACCGATTTGACGGGCGCCTCAGGGTTGACCACGAACTCGGTGGGGTCGATGGCGTCAAAGCCGATGACCTTTTCATAGTCCTGGATGCGCAGGTGGAGCCGCTTGACGTCGCCTTCCACCTGGCCGTAATCGAAGGTGTCCCAGATAACGGTGGACTTGAAGGTCTGGCCCTCGAAGTCGGGCACCTCGCGGGTCTTTTTCAGGCCCTCTTCCAGCGACTTGCGGCTCTCGATGCCGAGGTTGCGAAAGGCCACCTGCATCACGTCGCGCGAAAAATCGCGGGGGCCGTAGATTCCGGCGCGGTAGACGGTTTCGTAGAACTTTTCCCAGTCGGGCACCAGCTTGGCGGCGGGCATCGAAAACTGGCCGATGATGTTGCGGATGGCCTCCAGCGTGCGCTGCGGGTAGTAGTACAGGTACATCCGCACGCCCTCTAAGAAGAAGTTGTAGTGGGCGGCCTCGTCCACGGCGATGGTCTGGGCGACCTTGGCCAGCACGGGGTCGGAGAAACCCTGGAGGTGCGGCTTTTCAGACTTGCCCTGGGCGATCTTCATCATGTTGAGGTAGTTGAGCTGGGTGGCGCGTTCCTGAAACACGGTGTAGACCATGTTGTGCAGCGCGTCCTGAAACGGCAGCTCCCAGGTCTGGGCTTTGAGGCGCTCCTTGTATTCGACCAGCCACTGCGGCGTGCGCTGGCGCGAGAACAGCACGGCGTTTTCCCAGGCGTCGGCGTGCTTTTCCTCCTCGCTGCCCCAGCGCATCTGAAAGTGGCTGCGGCCATGTGAGCGCCGCACCAGGTTAATCAGGTTGCTGGTAAAATCCGGTGCGTACTGCTCGACGGCGAAGAAGCCGGTCAGCACGGTCATGATGTCGGGCGGCAAATTGGGCGAGAGGGCTCGCCAGTCAAACGACTTGTCGGCGTTCCAGTTGCGCGTTTCCTGGCTGCGGGCGGTGTACCAGCGGTACAGGCCCAGAAAACCGCGCTCGATCAGGCGGTCTTTTTCAGCATTGCTCAGCAGCCCGGCGGGGGTCTGCGGGACATCGGCCAGCATATTGGGGGGCATGACATCAGCCATCAGAGAACTCCTTGTAGGCGTCTCGCTGCGGGGTAACCGACTTGAGTAGGCGCTGGGGCGGGACGTGACCGCAGAGTAGCACCTCGCCTCTGGTCACAAATACGCCCAGCAGACAATCTGTCAGTAAGCCAGGCAAGTCCAAAGTCTGCCCCAAGAAGCGCTCAAGTCTCGCGCCGGACCACTCATTCTCAGGTCAGTTCGGGCTGGACAGTTCGGGCTAGGCAGTTCTTACCGCCCAGCCCGGTCCACTCCGTTAAACTGATGGCATGACCCAGGCCACCGTGAGCATTCCCCAGCCCGGCCAGATGGCCCCCGATTTCACCCTGCCGTCCACGGGCGGCGACACCGTGACCCTCAGCAGCTACCGGGGCCATAAACACGTCGTGCTGGTGTTCTACCCGCTCGACTTCTCGCCGGTCTGCTCGATGCAGCTCCCTGAATATTCGGGCCGCCAGGACGATTTTGCCGACGCCGACACGGTGATCCTGGGCCTCAACCGCGACAGCCTGCACACCCACAAAGCCTGGGCCGCCGAGTACGGCATCGAGGTGCCGCTGCTGGCCGACATGAACCTGGAAGTCGCCCGCAGCTACGGCGTGGCCATCGAAGACCGCGCCATTTCGGGCCGGGCCGTGTTTCTGATCGACAAGGAAGGCAAGGTACGCCACGCCTTCGTGGAGGAAAAGCCCGGTGACTACACGCTGCGGCCCGGTCAGGTGCTGGAGCTGATAAAGGCGCTGTGAGCTGAAGGGAAACAGAAGGCTCCACATGACGGGGCCGTCACCCAATCACCCAGTCCCCCAATCACCCCCTCTCCCCGCTGCTTCGCAGCACCCTTCTCCCGCAGGGGGCGAGGGGTCAACCTATCAGGGGGGCCGAGGATCGGCTTGATTCCTTGTGAGCCTTCCCAGCTCCACTCCACACCAGTTTCCTCCCTCAGTACCGCGCCCCAGCCGCCACACCCACCGGAGCGATCTCATTCAGGCGGCCCAGGTCGTCTGCGCTCAGATGGGCGTGCACGGCGCCGAGGTTGTCGCGCAGATACCTCACGCGCTTGGTGCCGGGAATGGGCACCAGGTCCTGACCCTGCGCCAGCACCCAGGCCAGGGCCAGTTGCGCGGCGCTGATGCGTTTTTCAAGGGCCATCTTCTGCACGGCCTGCACCAGTTTCAGGTTTGTCTGGAAGTTCTCGCCCTGGAAACGGGGGTTGTGGCGGCGGAAATCGCCCTCTTCAAAGTCGTCCGGTGACTTGATCTCGCCGGTCAGGAAGCCGCGTCCCAGCGGGCTGTACGGCACGAAACCGATGCCCAGCTCGCGCACGGTGGGAATGACTTCCTCCTCCGGCTCGCGGTTCCACAGGCTGTACTCGGATTGCAGCGCCGTGATCGGGTGGACGGCGTGGGCGCGGCGAATCTGCTCCGGGGTGGCTTCCGACAGGCCCAGGAAGCGTACCTGCCCGGCCTGGACGAGTTCGGACATGGCGCCCACCGTCTCCTCGATGGGCACGTTGGGATCGACGCGGTGCTGGTAGTACAGGTCGATGTGGTCGGTCTTCAGGCGCTTCAGGCTGGCCTCCACCGCCGATTTGACGTATTCCGGGCGCCCGCTGATGCCCAGCCGCTCGCCGCCCGGCCCGCGCTGAATGGCGAACTTGCTGGCGATGATGACCTGACCCCGCACTTTCCGCAGCGCTTTACCCACCAGCACCTCGTTGGTAAACGGGCCGTAGATGTCGGCGGTGTCGAAGAAGTTCAGGCCCGCGTCCAGGGCGGCTTCAAACACGCGCAGGTTCTCGGCGTCATCGGCCTCGCCGTAGAATTCGCTCATGCCCATGCAGCCCAATCCCAGGCGGCTGACCGTCAGTCCCTGTGAGCCGAGCTTGACCTGCTCAAGCGGTTGTTCGGTGTTCCGTGTCATAATCGCTCCTTTGATGAACCGGGCAGTTGCCGGTCATACCACTCGATCCTTCGTTCGATGGCGCCCAGGTCGGCGGTGAGGGCCTGGAGGCGGCCCTGCACGTCTTGCCGGTGCTGCACCAGCAGGGCGCGGCAATCCGGGGCGGTCTGTTCCCCTGCCTGCGCCAGCTCGACGTAGCGCCGGATAGCCGCAATCGGCAGGCCAGTGGAGCGCAGGGCCAGCAGAAAGCGCAGCACCTCGACCTCGCGGGCGCTGTAGCGCCGCACACCGCTGCCTGTACGCGGCACCGCCAGCAACCCGGCCCGCTCGCGCAGGGTATGGGCACTGACGCCCAGCCGCGCCGAGAGTTCGCCGATGCTCAGGTCTGGTACGGTGCTCGCCGCCGACATGGGGGCAGCCTAATCCTTCGAGTGCGCTCTAAGTCAAGGGCGGAGTATTCAAAAACCTCATCCAATCTGCTAATATACCCTCAAGTGCATAGTCACTCGAAAGCATACACAGCATGACCTGGACTGCCGAATACACCGATGAACTCGGCTCCTGGTGGGCCACACTCACCGAGGCTGAACAGGAAAGTGTGGACGCGTCTGTAAGGCTGCTTGAAGCGCGTGGTCCGCAACTCGGCTTTCCTCACAGCTCTGGGATTCATGGTTCCCGGCATGCACATATGCGAGAACTCCGCATTCAGCACCAGGGTCGCCCCTACCGCATCCTGTACGCTTTCGACCCACGCCGGAACGCCATTTTGCTCATCGGCGGCGACAAAACCGGCCAGGACCGCTGGTACGAGATGTTCGTGCCACTCGCCGACCATCTGTACGACATACATCTCGACACTCTGAGGGAGGAGGATCAGCATGGCCAGAAACTGGAATGAACTCCGCACCAAGATGACCCCGGAGCAGC
>NZ_JANYGJ010000193.1 GCF_025362455.1 Deinococcus sp.
TCGCGCTCCAGGGTCTGTTCGGGACTGCTTTTCTCAGCACTGGGCTTGATGTTCTCGGCGGGGTGATCGTCTTTGGTCATGGGTCGTCCTCTGTGTTCAGGCGTTGGTTGTTCAGAAAAAAGGAGTGACGAGTGGGCACCATTGCTCCCGGCTCATCACTCCTGCGTCGTCCGGCGCTGCGATTTGAAGGCTCGTGCTTACTCGGCGGCGCTTACTCGGCGGCCTTGAAATCGGCGTCGATCACGTCGTCGTCCTTGGGCGCGGCACCGGCCTGCGGTCCAGCCTGAGCGGCGCTCTGGGCCGCCGTCATGAAGCCGCGCAGCTCCTCTTCCAGCACCTTCTGGGCCTCGGCAATCTTGCTATCGTCGTCCGAGCGGATGGCTTCCTCGGCAGCGTCGGCGGCGGCCTTGAGCTTATCCTTGGCGGCCTGATCGGCGCCCTCGTTCTCCTCGAGCTGCTGGCCAGCCTGAACGCGCAGACTATCTAGGGCGTTGCGCTTCTCGACCTTCTCACGGCGCTCCTTGTCGGCGGAGGCGTTCTGCTCGGCCTCGCGCACCATCCGGTCCACGTCGCCCTTGTCGAGGGTGGTGGTGTTCTCGATCCGGATGCTGCTCTCCTTGCCGCTAGTCTTCTCCTTGGCCGTGACATGCAGAATGCCGTTGGCGTCGATGTCGAAGGTCACCTCGATCTGCGGCTGACCGGCCCGCATCGGCGGAATGCCTTCGAGCTTGAAGCGGCCCAGCGACTTGTTGTCCGCCGCCATCGGGCGCTCGCCCTGAAGCACGTTGATCTCCACGCCCGGCTGGTTGTTGTCGGCGGTGGTGTAGATCTCGGTCTTCTTGGCCGGAACGGTGGTGTTGCGGGTAATCATCGGCGCGATCATGCCGCCCTTGACCTCCACGCCCATCGTCAGCGGCGTCACGTCGACCAGCACGATGTCGCCCAGCGCGCTGTCGCCGCCGATGATGCCCGCCTGCACGGCGGCGCCCAGGGCCACGGCCTCGTCGGGGTTGACCGATTCGTTGGGCTCCTTGTTGATGAGTTCCTTGACGATGCGCTTGACCGCCGGAATACGGGTGCTGCCGCCGACCAGAATCACCTCGTCGATCTTGGAGGCGTCGAGCTTGGCGTCGGCCAGGGCACGCTGCACCGGCTCACGCACGCGCCTCAGCAGATCGCCGGTCAGCTCCTCGAACTTGGCGCGGCTGAGGCTGCGCTCCAGGTGTAGCGGGGTCCGGTTCTCCGGGTCGAAGGTGATGAACGGCAGGCTGATGGCCGTCTCGGAAGCGTTGCTCAGCTCGATCTTGGCCTTCTCGGAGGCTTCGATCAGGCGCTGGAGGGCCTGGGGGTCTTTGCGCAGGTCGAAGTTGTGCTCTTTCTTGAACTCGTCGGAGAGCCAGTTCACGATGCGCTGGTCGAAGTCCGCGCCGCCCAGGTGGGTGTCGCCGGAGGTGGATTTCACCTCGAATACGCCGTCACCGAGTTCGAGGATGGTCACGTCGAAGGTGCCGCCGCCGAGGTCGAAGACCAGCACGGTCTCGTTGCCCTTGCGGTCCAGGCCGTAGGCGAGCGCCGCCGCCGTGGGCTCGTTGATGACGCGCAGCACGTTCAGGCCCGCGATCTCACCGGCCTGGCGGGTCGCCTCGCGCTGAGAGTTGTCAAAATACGCGGGCACGGTGATGACCACATCCTTGATCTTCTCGCCCAGCTTGGCCGAGGCGTCGTTGACCAGCTTGCGCAGCACCTCGGCGCTGACCTGCTCCGGCGCCAGATCCTTGCCGCCCACTTCAATACGTACACTGCCGCCGGGGCCTTCCTTGACCTTGAAGGGGCTGCGGGCGGCCTCCTCGGCGACCTCATCCCAGCGGCGCCCGATGAAGCGCTTGACTTCAAAGAGGGTGGCCTGGGGATTGAGCGCGGCCTGGCGGCGGGCGATCTGACCGACCAGGCGCTCCTCGCCCTTGTAGGCGACGACGGAGGGCGTGGTGCGTGCCCCCTCGGCGTTGACGATGACTTCGGGGCGTCCGCCTTCCATGACGGAGATGACGCTGTTGGTGGTGCCGAGATCGATTCCGATTGCTTTGGGCATGGTGTACCTCGTGGGGGGAATTCTGTTCGCCGATGAGCAAACAGTTCTGAACGCTCCACATCATAAGCCTACACTTGCCTGTAGTCAACAGACTTGAGCGCACTACACTCATATCTGGGGCCAGGGTCAAGAAAGCGTGAATGTGGGTGCCAGGTCGCCCTCTTTGTCTATCTGGCGCCCGTCTATCTGGCGCCCGCTATCTGGCGCCCGTCCAGCCGTCCCAACCGTTACAGTCAGCTCCCGGCAAGGGCGTAGACTTCACAGATATGAAACGTGTGGTCTGGCCCCTGTGGTTGCTCGGCGCGGCGCTCCTCCTCCTGGCCGTCGTCAGCCTGACCATGCCGCGTACCCCGGTCACGTCACTGGGCCTAGATCAGTTTCAAAGCGCCCTGACGCGGGGCGAGGTGCAGTCGCTGGGCATCCAGTACAGCGGCAACACCGCCGTGCTGGGCGGCACCCTCAAGGGCGGGGTCCAGTACTCGACCCGCACCCTGGCCAGCGACCCGCTGCTCGATATCACGGCGCTTCAGAAAGCCGGGGTGAACGTCAGCATCGCCCAGGTGGGCCGCCTGAACTGGGTCACGGCACTGAGCACGCTGCTGACCGTCGGCTTGATCGCCGTGCTGCTGTTCATTTTGTTGCGCAACCGCAGCAACCAGGGCAGCGATCCGGCCAACCAGTTCGGCAAATCGCGGGCCAACGTGTTTCAGGAGGGCCAGGTCAAGGTCAGTTTTGCCGACGTGGCGGGCTGCGACGAGGCCAAGGCCGACCTCACCGAAGTCGTCGACTTCCTCAAGCACCCGGAAAAGTATCACGCGCTTGGAGCGAGGATTCCCCACGGTATTTTGCTTGTCGGCCCCCCCGGTTCCGGTAAG